>NZ_JBFAJC010000104.1:0-14794 GCF_040655075.1 Actinoallomurus sp. NPDC050550
AGCACCGCCAGGTCATAGGAGTTGAGGCCGAGCAGCTCCAGAGCGGTGTCGCCGTCCCCGGCGATATCGGCGGCGATCGCCTCCAGCCGCAGACCATCACGGACCGCTTCGGCCAGATACGGCTCATCCTCCACGATCAGCACGCGCATCCCTGAACCCTAAACAGCACGACATATCGCCGACATATGCAAACCGGACACGCCCCCGGCACGGCGACCGTGATCTCCTCTGCCTCCACCACGACGTCTGAGGACGCCCGCGAAACGCGTTCTTCGTCTCGGCGCGGCTGCGTGGGCGTCGCCGTTGAGGATGATCAGGGCCGAGGGCAGCGGACGTCGTGATTTGGGATCTTTCCTTCGATCAGGAAAGTGTCGGTTGCCTTCGTGGAGCATGCCTGGGGGCCTTGTGTGCCGTAGACGCCGTGGCCGCCTGCGTCGACCGTCACAAGGGTTGATCGGGTGCCGAGGGCTTTGTGCATGCCTCGGCCTGAGTCCAGTGTGGCTGCCGGGTCGCGCTCGTTCTGCAGGATCAGGATGTTGCGGGGGCCGTGGTTGCTGATCTTGACGGGGTGTTCGACCGGGGTGGTATGCCAGAAGGCGCAGGGCCACAGGTTCGCCGGGGAGCCGCCGGACAGGGGGAACACCTGCGGTCTTCGGCGACGTTGCGGGCGTACGTCTGGACGTTGCTCGGCCAGCGTACGTCGTCACAGGCCACCGCGTAGGCCGCCGCGATCGCGTTGTCTCCGGGGACTCCCGGTGAGGTAGTGGCGCTGGGGTTGACCACGGCGAGAGTCCGCTGGAGGCCGCTGATCTCCTGGCTCGTGGCGTGGCCCGCGGCGAGGTCGGCGGTGGCTCGCCATGCCTCGGACAGCATCGGGAACGTCGCGTCCTGGAAGAGCAGGAGCGTGGTCACGTAGCGGAACATGTCACCGGTCAGCACGGTCGACGTGCCCGGAACGGTGACCGGCCGGGTGTCGAGCTGCGCCGCCAGCTTGAGGTAGGAGTCGGTGACGGCCGCGGGCGGACCGTCGGGGTTCAACAGCAGGACGCCGCGTCGGTTCGCCGGATCGGTGGCCGGGATACGGGATACGGGAGACGGCGATCGTGATCTGCTTCCCGCCAGGATGCCGATAATCCAACGGCACTTTGAGCGCGCCGCATTTTTGCCGCGGGTCACCTTGGTCCCGGGCGGCGGCGCGGGGCAAGCACCCCATACGACCGAGGAAGTATCCGTAGCCGTGGCGGATGGATCCGAATTTGCGCTTGTGATTCCCTTGCAGCCGGCTAGCCCAACGCCGGCCACCGTGCAGCACAGTGCTATCGCCACAGATGTCGTGGCCTTACGGAGCATAATGTCCTCCAATGAAAGAGAATTGACGACCCTTAGCGCTGCGGCTACGTCGAGAACGCTATTGATTCGACGGCCTGGAATCGTCACCGCGCAGTGGACATTCGCGGGTAGCTCGCACGAGGGACAACAGCGGCTGTGCCGGATCCGGCGTTGAGCGATGGCCGGGACGACCCGGAGTCCGGCCTGCGACGAGGGTGGCCGGCCCGGCCACGTACGGGCGGGGCGGCGCGCTCGCCGGCGCCTCAGGCGCCTCAACGCTCAGCTCATCCAATGGCCGGCGCGGGCCAATGCCCGTCATCACCGGCGGATCGAGTGCCGTCCCGCCGACCGCATCGAGGCCGACCGGGTCAGCCGAGGCCGAACCAGCCGAGCAGGGTCTGTGCCAGCAGGATGGTGGACATGGCGGCGACACCGACGACCACGGTGGTGGCGGCGATGCGGTAGCGGGGGCCGTTGGCCGCGGTGCCGAGCAGGGCGCGGCGGTTGGTGAGCACCAGGAGGTAGATCAGCACGATGGGGCTGATCAGTCCCTGGAGGACCTGGGTGCCGATCAGGAGTTTGATGACGTCGATCGGGGTCATGGCCACTGTCGCGCCGAGGATGACCTGGGCGGTGAACAGTCCGAGGAACAGAGGTGCGTCGCGGAAGCGGCGGGAGACGGAGCGTTCGACGCCGGCGGCCTCGCCGATGGCGTAGCTGGCGGACAGGGGCACCACTGCTCCGGCCAGGGCGGAGGCGCCGAGCAGACCGAAGGCGAACAGCAGTTCGGCTTCGTGCCCGGCGACGGGTTCGAGGGCCCGGGCGGCCTGGGCGGCCGAGTCGAGCGGGCCGGTTCCGCCGATGGCGGCGGCGGTGGCGATGATGATGGTCAGGCTGATGATGCAGGCGAAGATCGCACCGATGATCGCGTCGGCCCGGATCAGCCGGTAGTCCTGGGGTTTGGCGCCGCGGTCGACGACTCCGGCGGCGGCGTAGAACTGCATGTATGGGCTGACCGTGGTGCCGATCAGGGCGACGGCGAGCAGGATGAAGGCCTTGCTGGGCTCGACGTGAGGAACGATCAGGTGGCGGCCGACCTTGCCCCAGTCAGGGTGGCCGAGGATCATCGCGATGGGGTAGGCGAAGAACGCCAGCGACATCACCAGGAAGATCCGTTCGGCCCAGCGGTAGGAGCCGAACAGCACGAGCGACCACAACAACACGGCGGCCGGGGGGATGACGGCCCATTTGGGGACGCCGAGGAGAGTGAAGGCGGCGCCGATCCCGGCGAACTCGCTGACGACCAGGCCCGTGTTGGCCAGCAGCAGACAGGCCATGGCCAGGGCGGTCAGGCGGAGGCTGAACTGCTCGCGGATCAGCGCTCCCAGGCCTTTGCCCGTGTGGGCGCCGAGCCGTACGGCCATCTCCTGGACCATGACCAGGGCGATGGTGACCAGCACCATGAAGAACAGCGTCCCGTAGGTGAACTGGGACCCGGCGCTGGCGTAGGTGGCGATGCCGGCAGCGTCGTTGCCCGCGTTGGCGGCGATCAGGCCGGGCCCGGCGATCGCCGCGATCGCGGCGAGCCGCCCGATGCCCCGGCGCCGGCGCGCGCCGGCGGCCGGGTGGCCGGCGTCCGTGGCCGGAGCGGTGGCGGCCGTGGTGTCGGCGTCGCGGCTCATTGCAGGATCCTCCGGAAGTGCAGGCGCCCGCGCTGGGGCAGCACCGCGTCGAGGACGTCGTCGGCCAGGATCCGGCCGACCGGCCGGTCGTGTTCGTCGACGACGAGCAGAGAGGACGTGCGGGCGGCCACCAGTTGTTCGGCGGCCTCGGCCAGGCGGGTGTCGGTACGGACGGTGGCGGGCGGACCGAACTGGGCGAGCCAGTCGACCAGGTCGGCGATCGTGATGCCGGCCTCGGCGACGACCAGGTCGAACAGGGCGATGTCGGCGATCAGCCCTCCCTCGGGGTCGACGACGACGACCGCGTCGATCTCGGTACGGTGCTCGGCCTGGGCGGCCAGCTCGACCCGGACCTCGGCCACGGTCTGATCGGGGCGCGCGGTGACCAGCCGGGTGGTCATCGCACCGCCGGCGGTGCCCTCCTGATGGGTCAGCAATCGGCGCAGTCGCTGTGAGTCGGACGTCGGCATGCGGGACAGCAGATCCTCGCGCTCGCCCGAGTGCAGGTCGCGCAGCGCGTCGACGGCTTCGTCGGGCTCCATGTCCTCGATCAGCCGGGCGGCGTGGGCGGGCCCGGTCTCACGCAGCAGGTTCTCCAACTCGGCCGGTTCCATCTCCTCCAGCGCGTCGGCGGCGTGACCGGGCTCGAGCATGTCCAGGAGCTGCTGCCGCTCGGTGCGGCCGAGGTCTTCGAGAAGGTCGGCCAGATCGGCCGGGCGCATCCGGTGCAGCGCCGCCCTGGAGGCGCGTAGCCGTACGTCAGGTGGGCCGGTGGTGGCGTCTTCGGCGAACGGGGCGATGGCTTCCCAGTCCAGCACCCGCTCGGGCGTCGGGCGGGTCCGCCATCGCCGAGGGCCGAGTCGCCGCAGCAGGGTCGGCAGGCTGACGTCCACCCCGACCAGCACGATCCGGTCGGCCACCGGCGCCAGGTACAGGTCTGCGGCCCGGGTGACCTGTAGCCCGTCGACGTCCACGAGCTGGTGGTCCAGCACGTCGCGGGCGAGGAGCACCTCGCCGGGGCGGCGCTCGTACTCGCGCAGGTCCAGGCGGGCACTGCGCAGCTCGACCCGCCCGGCGCGGACGTTGTCGATGGCCTCGGCGGTCAAGAACGCGCGGCGGCGGCCGACCCGGACGACCAGTCCGGTCACCGGCGGGTACGCCTCGGTCCCGTACAGGCGGGCGACGATGTCGACGAGGCGGCCGACCTCCTCACCGGCCTGGTTGATGACCGGGCCGCCGATCAGGCCGGCCAGCGAGACCAGGGAGGCGCGCACGGCCCGGGAGGCCGTCGCGCGCCGCTGCAAGTGAACCCTGCGGCTGCGCAACCGGGCCGTGGTGGACATGAGCAAACTGGTGGCGACCATGGTGAACACCCCCTCACCCCGGTACGGCGGGGTAACGGCGGCAGCAGGCAGCATCGGTCCCCGGCACAAGGCCCGCGGGATCCGGTCCGGTCGAGATGGGACCGGGCGAATATGAGCGGGCGACCGGCGGCAACGCCGGATGACGATCAGGGAAGCAGTGACTGCCTCGTGCCGCGGAAGGACGGCGAGGACAACCTGGGATGGGGCCGACTATGGCCCGGACTACTGTCCATCTCGCCTCCTCCCGGCCACGGACACCTGAGGTGTCAGGACATGTCGGCAAGGAGCAGACCGGGGCGGATGCCCCGGGTCACCCCAACTCGTCAGAGCTTTGGCACTCCACGGCGTGATCCCGCCCTGCAGCGGGAAGCCACTTGGCCTGTCCCCTTAGGCCGGGGAGAGGTGTCCTGACCCTGGGCGTCTCTCGACGTCGTGGGGTCAGTGGCCTATGTCCGTGAAGACGCCTCACCGAACGAGGTGCCTCGAACAATCACCACCATGATACGCCAACCCTCATCTACCTCCTCGGTCTTGATCTTCTCGGTCCGGTCCGTGACGGCGGCTCCTGCGGCCGTTTTCGCAGCTCTGACCGCTGATTTCATACTTGCGCAATCAAACAAAAGTTTTTAGCGTGGGGATGGAATCGACTCGTTGAGTGAGATGGCCATCACCATGTGCGGTCGCACGCGTCCGCGCGTGTTGGTGCAGCGGTCTATGGGGTGAGGCCGATGGCGGACACGTCACTGGTCGTCGCCCGGCTCCACGGCGCTTTTGAGCTTCTTGCCCGTGTTCACCTTCTCGTCTACGGCAGGACCCAGGCCCTCATCGGCATCGGGGTGCTCGCCGCCCTCGTCGTGACCCTGCTGATCGCCATTTGGCGAAGCAGCGGCCGAGGATGACGGCGGCGTCGTCCCGGCGCATGCCCCGTCGTCCCATTCCCGCCGTCTTCCGGAGCGGGCGCGGGAGGCGGCCGTCCGATCGGCAACCTGGGCTGTGGCGGTCGGGGCGGCTTCGGATGGCGCCCGGGGGCGATGGAAGCTAATATTATTACGCAAATACGCAAGTATGCTTTCGCTGTTCGGATCGGCGGGAGGGAGTCGTCATGAGGTGGTGTGCCGGCCACTGGGGGATGCGCCCCATGTCGATGGCGGCGGCGGTGATGGCCGGCGAGATGGCGGTCGTCTGGCTGTTGCCCGACCCGGTGCGCGGTGTGGTGTCGCTGGTACTGGTGACCGTGGCCGTCACCGTGTTGCTGATGGTCGGCATCTACTCGGGGCGAGGGTCGTGGCGGCGTGTCGGCCGCCGTCCGTGAATTAGGGTTGTTGCATGAGTGCGCAAGCTTCATCTGAGTCGCCGGTCGTCAGCGTTGACGCGATCGTCTCGGTCCTTAAGGCGGTGGCCGATCCGACTCGGTTTCAGATCCTCTGGGCGGTGGCCGATGAGGAGCGCTCGGTGGGCCAGCTGTCGGAGCTGGTGGGGGCGCATGTGGCCGCGGTGTCACAGCATCTGGCGAAGTTGCGGGCGGCCGGTCTGGTGAGTTCGCGCCGGGACGGGACTCGGATCTTCTACCAGGCGGCGAACTCGCAGGTTCGCAGCGTGCTGGAGGGGGCGGGGCTGCTGGCCGGGTACATCACCGGTCAGGTCGAGCCGCCGCAGGACGGGCCGGGATCCTCGGGGGCCGCGGTGTCCGCGCCGGCGGGAGCCGTCGTGCCGGTGCCGATCATCGTGCCGGGTCCGGCGCCGGCGTGAGCACAGATCCAGGGAGCGGCAGCTTATGGGGGGCGTATCCGAGTGACGGAGCCGTGGTGAGGGGAACTGGCGACGCCGGTCGATGGCCAGGGCGGCGCCGGCGATGACGACCGCGTGGCCGGGCTTCGCTCCCCGACGCCGGATCGGGCGGACGCCGTGACGTTCCTCGCGCCGGAGCGGCTGTGGTGGCTGCTGCTGCTTCCTCTCATGGTCATCGCTTATCTGCTGATGCAGCGAAAGCGGAAGAAGTACGCGGTGCGGTTCACCAACCTGGCGTTGCTGGCACAGGTGGCGCCGCACCGCCCGGGGTGGCGACGGCATGTGACGGCGGCGTTGTTCCTGGCGACGATCGTGGTGCTGTTGGTCGGGTTCGCGCGGCCGGCCCGGCCGGTGAGGGTTCCGCGTGAGCGGGCCACGATCATCGTGGCGATCGATGTGTCCTTGTCGATGAAGGCCACCGACGTGGCGCCGAGCCGCGTCGAGGCGGCCAAGACACAGGCGAAGAAGTTCGTACGGAGCCTGCCGCTCCGGTTCAACGTGGGCTTGATCAGTTTCTGCGGTGATGCCTCCGCGGTCGTCGCTCCGACCATCGATCGCGATGCCATCGCGAATGGGATCGACGGTCTGCAGTTGTGCAAGAGCACCGCGATCGGCGAGGCGGTGTTCACCGCCCTGCAGTCCATCCGGTCCTTCGACTCCCGCGCGGGCCAGGACCCGCCGCCCGGCCATATCGTGCTGATGTCCGACGGCGACAACACCAGCGGGCGCTCCACGATCGAGGCGGCCGCCGCGGCGAAGGCCGCGAAGATACCGGTGTCGACGATCGCGTTCGGAACACCGGGCGGCACCGTCACCATCGACGGGGAGACCGTTCCGGTGCCGCCCAGCAAGACCACCCTGCGCAATCTCGCCGTCGACACCGGCGGCAAGGCGTACGAGGCCGAGGCCGGATCGGAGCTGTCGCAGGTCTACAAGCACATCGGCAGTTCGCTCGGCTTCCGCACCGAACGCCAGGAGTCGACCTCGGGCTACTTCGGCGTCGCGCTCGTGCTCGCGCTGAGCGGTGGTGCTCTTTCGCTGATGTGGTTCGCGCGTCTGCCATGAGCGGTGCGAGGGGCAGAACGGCGCCCAGGCGATACCAACGCGAAACTCGGTGACGCGTCCGGTGCGGTCATCCCGATGAGCGCGACTCATTGCTTAGTTGCGCAATCACTTGACAAGGACTCGATCGCGGGGTGTAGTGGGAGATGAAGCCGTGGGCCCACTGGGCCATGACCGCGAGGAGGTGTGCGGAATGAGTCCTGATGCCAGTAATGATCATCGACCGAGTTCCGCTGCACCCGGCACGCGCGGCCTGCGGCTCGCGGGCTGACCGCCGCGCTCAGGCCGGCCGAGTCTTCGGCCGGCACATGACGGGTGCCGTTGCGCCGTCTGAACGGCGCAGACGGGAGGTTCGTCATGACGATCACGATCAACGTTCCCCAGCTGGTCCTGCCCGCGGGCCTGTCCGATGCGCTGCGTTCCCTGCTTCCGTTCCTGGAGCCGATCGCGGTCGCGATCGTAGGAGCCTGCGGAGCCGGGATCGTCGTGCAGATCGGGCTGGACGTCGCGCTGAGGCTCGCGCGGAACGCAATGCGGCCCTGACCGCCCTGCCTCCTCTGCGCAGTTCGTATCCAGCGGGGTCTGCGAGGTCGTTCAGGCCGATATCCCGGGTTCGTCGTCAGGGCCGAGGGTGGCGGCGCGGGAGGGGTCGAGCATGTACTCCTCGTGGTTGGCGTCGTAGGAGTACAGCTCGGCGTAGCGGCCCCAGTCGGTGGCGACCTCCAGCTGTGCGGTGACCTGTTCGCTGGTGTAGTGGTGGGCGAGCAGGTCCCGGAAGAACCCGTATCGCAGGCCGCCGTCGATGCTCTTTCCCAGGCTGGTGGTGATGAGCCGGACCAGGGGGACCTGGAGTGCGGCGGCGGCGAAGATCTTCTTGGAGTCCTGCACGTCGGCGGCTGAGAAGGCCAGTCCCTCATCGGAGAGGGCGAGATGGCCGCCGTCCAGGAGGGCGAACCCGAGCAGTTCCAGGGCGTCGACCAGGGGGAGCAGATCGTCGACTTCGAGGCCGAGTTCGTCGGCGAGGTCGGCGATGTCGAGGTGTCCGTCGTGGCGCTGGAGGATTTCGGCCAGTCCGGCCATCCCGTCCACTGAGGCGGCGGGGAGCGGGGCGTTGGCGAGCGTGGGTCTGGGGCGGGCGGTGTCCACGCCATGTGGGGGGAGTGGTGCGGCCTGTTCGCCGCGGCCGGTCATGGTGCGGTAGATCTCGTTGATCAGCGCGGTGAACTGGCGTGCGTCGCGGTCGCGGGGGCGTTCCAGGGTGATGTCGTAGCTGGCGCGGATCGTGCCGTAGGGGCGGGAGCCGAGCACGACGACGCGGTCGGCCATCAGTACGGCCTCTTCGATGTTGTGGGTGACCACGACGATGGCCTTGGTGGGGAACTCCCCGGACTCCCACAGCTCCATCAACTCACCGCGCAGGTTCTCGGCGGTCAGCACGTCCAGGGCGGAGAACGGCTCGTCCATCAGCAACACGTCGGGTTCGACGACCAGGGCACGGGCGAACCCGACACGCTGCCGCATTCCGCCGGACAGCTCCTTGGGGTAGGCCGATTCGAACCCGTCCAGGCCGATCAGATCGATCGCGTTGAGCGCCGCCTGCCGGCGCTGCGCGGCGCCGACGCCGCGCGCTTCCAGGCCGACTTCGACGTTCTGCTGCACGGTGAGCCAGGGCAGCAGCGCGAAGGTCTGGAACACCATCGTGGTGCCGGGGTTGGCACCCTTGAGCGGGGCCCCGCGATAGCTGACCGTGCCCGAACTCGGCGGGATCAGGCCCGCGAGGCAGCGCAGCAGCGTGGACTTGCCCGATCCGCTCTTACCCAGCAGCGCGACGATCTCGCCCTCACGGATCGTCAGGTCGATACCGGCCAGCACGGGCAGTTCCCCGTCGGCGCCGGCGTAGCTCTTGGTCAGTCCGTGCACCGACAACAGTTCGGCCCCGGTTCGGGTTCCAATGGTCGTGGTCATCGCCGTTGTCCTCCACGCCCTCACAATGAGTATCGGTTCTCGGCCAGCCGGTACAGGCGGCGCCATACGAGGCGGTTGAGTCCGACGACGTACAGGGACATCACCGCGATCCCGGCCAGGACCTGGGGGTAGTCGCCGTGCTCGGTGGCGTGGGCGATATAGGCGCCCAGCCCGGTGGCGGTCAGTGTCGTGCCGCCGAAGGTGACGATCTCCGCCACGATGGAGGCGTTCCATGCCCCGCCGGAAGCGGTGATGCCGCCGGTCACGTAGGCGGGGAAGATCCCGGGGATGATCAACCGGCGCCAGCGCTGCCAGCCCCGTACACCCAGGTCGTCCATTGCCTCGCGCAGGTCGGTGGGGATTGCCATGGCGCCGGCGATGGCGTTGAACAGGATGTACCACTGGGCGCCCAGAGCCATGAGCAGGATCCCGCCGATGTTCAGCGACAGGCCGGTCTTGAGGAAGAACCACGTGGCGAGGGGGAACAGGAAGTTGGCGGGAAAGCTCGCCAGGATCTGCACCACCGGCTGGGCGATCCGGGTCAGCCGCGGTGAGAATCCGATCTTTACCCCGATCGGCACCCACACCAGCGTGGCCACGGTCACCAGCACGATGACGCGGGCGAGTGTGGCCAACCCGAGCAGCAGCGGCCGGCCGAACACGCCGAGCCCGGTACGGCCGTGCAGGTAGCCGAGCAGGTTCAGCACGCCCCAGCCGATCAGCCCGCACACCACCACCGCGAAGACCGTGTCCCCGGCGCGGCGACGGAAGGCACCGGCCTGCAGGGGCCGGTCGTCGACGCCGAAGATCCGTCCCGCCCGGTTGGCGGCTTCCCGTACCGGCGCCAGGGTACTGCCGAGAGCGCGTGGCCAGTGTGAGCGGCGCAGGAACTCCAGTACCAGTGACCGTTGTACGTGGACGGCCTCGGCCTGCTCGACCTTGAACCGTTCGACCCACGCCACCAAGGGCCGCCAGAACAGGAAGTTCACCCCGATGACCATGACCGCCATCGTGGCGATCGCCCAGCCGACCCGGCCCAGGTCACCGGAGGCGATCGCCGTTCCGGCGTACGAGCCGACGCCGGGCAGGACGTAGTGGTGGTTCGACACGCTGATGAGCTCGGAGGCGACCAGGAAGAACCAGCCACCGCCGAAGCTCATCATCCCGTTCCAGACCAGGTTGATCGCACCTGAGGGCAGCTCGATCTTCCAGAACCGCATCCACCGCGAAAAGCCCATGCTGCGCGACAGCTCATCGAGTTCGCGCGGGACCGTGATCAAGGAGTGGTAGAAAGCGAACGTCATGTTCCACGCCTGTGAGGTGAAGATCGCGAAGACCGACGCGCACTCCAGCCCGAACAGCGAGTGCGGGAACAGCGCGATGAACCCGGTCACCAAGATCGTCAAGAAGCCGAGGATCGGCACCGACTGCAGGATGTCCAACGCGGGTATCATCACCCGCTCCAGCCGCCGTGAATGCGCTGCCGCGTACGCCCATACCAGCGTGAAGATCAGCGACAGTCCCAGCGCCGTGAACATCCGCAGCAGACTCCGCGCCGCGTAATACGGCAGACGCGACGGATCGGTATCGATGCCGGTCACCTTCGAGGGGGTGAACGACACCGTCGTCCCGCCGCCGACCCGCACCACCACGTACAGCCCCACCAGCACGGCCGCGGCGACCACCACGTCCACCCAGGAGAACTCCGCCATCCGGCGGGCCACCCGCGCACTCAGCGACGCCCGCGCGGACGCCAGACGCGGCACGGTCATCACGAACCCCCTCGATCAGGACACCAGGAACACGACGAGGGCAGCTCGCGCGCACACCGCCCCCGGCCGAGGCGGAACCGCCTGGTAGTGAGGGGCTCGGGACGCAGCGATGCCGATCAACTCGGCGAAGGCGACGTCAGCGGTGACTCGCGAGACAGCCGGGACTATGCGGATCGCCACCCATGGCTGCGTCCCCTCACACGCAGACGCCGAACCCGGACCAAGTCTGCACCTTGTTGCGCGAATACGCAAATAGTCCTCAGGGTGGGTGCGCAGTTCGTCGCCACCGCATGGCTACCATCGGAAGTGGTAGGGCTGGTGAGCAGGCGCGGTTGGCCTGCGGACCAGTAGGTGGGAGGTGACCATGGGATCAAAGACCCTGTCATCGCAACGCGGCCCGGGCACGGAACCGGGACATGGCCGACCACCTCTCGTCGAGCGCTGGCGCGAGTCGGCGGACCGGCACCTTACCCCCACGAAGCGGTCTCTCCTGGCGATGTGGATCTCCTTCGGCACCACCTGGGGCGCTGTGCGACTGATCACGCACGGCATCCGGGGCGGGTGGCTGCCCTTTGGGAACATCTCCACGGGTGGCCAGCATCTGCACCACTACAACTTCGGCATAGCCACGCTTGCCGGGGTCGGCCTGGTCGCGGTTCGCGGTGACGAACGGGCCGTGGGACACCCCGCGATCGCCGCCGTGTACGGCGGCGGCACCGCGTTGGTCGTCGATGAGTTCGCCCTGCTGCTGGACCTGCGGGACGTCTACTGGGCGAAGCAGGGGCGGCTCAGCGTGGACGTCTGCCTGGGCATTCTGTCCGTGCTCGGCACGTACCTGACCGCCCGACCGTTCTGGCACGAGATCGTGACGGTGACCCGCCATCACGTCAGCTCTGCGGCCAAGCGGCGCCTGGCACCCGCCTCGTGAAGTCATGACGTGTGGAATTAAAGTCCACAGCCCTGCGAGAATTCCCTGCTCGACGCGCTACCGCGTGCTGTTTCACGTGTCACTATGCGCCATTTGACGTATGTTCGCCATTCGATTCACGGCATAAATGTGGACCATCTACAATTCCCGGAGTGATGGTGAAACGGACGTCGGCGACGGCACCGGCCACACCGGGCGGCCGCCTGTTGCGGGGGCGGTCCGTCGAGCTGGGTGCGGCGCTGGAGGCGTTGCGCACGGTGCAGCGTGGCCGGCCCGCGCTGGTGGTGTTGCGTGGCGAACCGGGAATCGGCAAGACCATGATGGTCCGGGCCATCGTGGAACAGGCAGGTCGGCTCGGGTTCCGCACCGCGGACACCACCGCGCATGAGGACGACCGACTTGCGCCGCTGGCCTCGATCGGGCCGGCGTTGCGGTTCGGCACGGCGCCGTTGATCGACTCGGCCGACTTCATGGACTTGGCCTCCCTGCACGAACAGCCGCTGTGGCTGGCCGAACGGTTGGCCACGCTGTTGGAGCGACGCACGCAGGAAGGGCCGATTCTGCTCGCCGTCGACGACGGGCAGTGGTGTGATCCGCTGAGCGTGTTCATCATGCGCGTCCTACCGAAGCGGCTGATCGCCTCGCCGATAGCGTGGGTGCTGGCGACCAGGGAGGTGCCCGGCGGCGGCCCGGCCGAACTGATCGCGGACGCGGCCCGACCGGATCTACCGGTGACCTGGCTGGATCTGACGGCATTGACCGAGGACGCGGTGCTCGCGATTGCCACGGATCGGCTCGGTGCGCGACCCGAACCAGCGGTGCTGCGCAGATTGTCCGGCGCGCACGGCAATCCGTTCCTGACCGTACAGCTGCTGGAGGGCCTTTTCGAACCGGCGGCTGATGGCACCAACGGGCCCGCGGTGCCGACCGGGCTGCTGGACGGCGTGCGCAGACGGGTCACGGCGACCTCGCGGCCGTGCCGGGAGCTGGTGCGCACCGCGGCCGTGATCGGGCCAGACTGCCGACTCACCGACGTCGCCGAATTGATCGGGGTCCAGCCGACGCGGTTGACCGACCCGCTGGTCGAGGCGATCAACGCGGGACTGCTCACGGATGAGGGCGGCGTGGTGCGGTTCCGGCACGAATTGTTGCGCCAGGCGGTGTACGAGGACCTGCCACCCTCGGGACGACGCGCCCTGCATCATGCCATCGCCGAGCATCTGCTGGCCTGCGGACGTGGCTGCGCCGCAGCCGCACCGCACGTGCTGGCCACGGCCGAACCGGGTGACTCGGCGGCGGTGGACGTGCTGCGCAAAGCCGCGCACGAGGTGCTGGACACCATGCCCACCACGTCGGTCACGTTCATCCGGCAGGCGTTCGAACTGGCCGGTGCGAACGAACTGGCACGGGGCGAGATCGGGGTCGAGGCGGTGTCGATCCTGATGGCCGACCGGCAGTTCGACGAGGCGACCCGGTTCGCGGACACGCTGCTCGCCACGCCGGTCAGCGCTGAGTTGCGGGCGCGGGTGCGGTTGTTGCTGCTGCCCAGGTTGTGGTTGACCAACCAGTACGCCGAACTCCTCGACCGCGCCGCGGATCAGGGCGCGCCGAGCGACCTGGCGGCGCGCCTGGCGGGCTATCGCGCGCTGGCCGCGGCCGAACCGGTGGACCTGACCGACAGCGATCCGATCGCGATCGTGCTGGCGACCATGGCCGCCGCGGAAGCCGCGGACCGGGAGCGTGACTACGAACTCACGCATGCGCTGTTCGCGTCGGCGCACGCGGCCGCGCAGGGCCTGACCGGGTACGGCGCGCCCGAAGCGAACCAGTTGGCACTGCGCGAACTGTTGGCGTTGGCCCGATTGGACGACATCGACGGCGCGTTGACCGCGCTCGGCGACGGTGCCCGGGACGACTCCTGGAGGGCACCGCAGCTGGCGTTGATACGCGCGCAGCTCCTGTACGGTGCCGGTCGGGTGGAGGCCGCCGCCGAGGCGACGGCGACCGCGGCCTCGTTGATGGCCGAGATGTGCGACTACACGTTCGAACCACAGATACGCCTGATGGAGGCGCTGCTCGCGCTACTGCGCGGGGACAACGCACCGGCACGGACCGCGAATCTGCCCCTGACCAGCGCGTTGCTTGCCGATGTCGAGGGCGATCCGCGCGGCGCGGCCGAGCTCGTGGCCGTGTTGCGAGCCGACCACCGCTTCCCGTGGCCGGAGGAGTTGCTGGTAGGTGCGGCCGCTTCGGCGCATCATCGCGGTGACGCCGACACCGTGCGCGCGGCCGCTGAAATGCTCGGGGAGCTGGCCGGGCGCAACCCGAACGTCGCCAGCGTCACCGGCGCCAAGCTGCTCATCGACGCACTGTCCACAAACGATTTCGAACCCGCACTGACGCGCCTGCGGAAAACACCTCGACTGTTGCTGGCCGCCAGGGCGAACGAAGAACACGGACGATCCATTGTGGACAAGAAAGACCGGGAGGTCGGACTGGCGGTGCTCGACGCCGCGCACGACCAGTACGCCGAACTCGGCGCGACCGCCTCGGCGGTCCGGGTGCAGCGACTACTTCAGGCAGCGGGTGCCCGCCGACGCCGCTGGGCACCGATACCGCAGCGGCCCGAGCAGGGCTGGGACGCGTTGACCCAGATGGAGCGGCGGGTTGCCCTGCTCATCGCGGACGGCCACACCAATCGGTCGGCCGCCGAGGAGCTGGTGCTCTCGCCCAGCACGATCAGCACCCACCTGCGCGCCGTGTTCCGCAAACTCGACGTGCATTCGCGAGTGCAGTTGGCCAACCTCGTACTACGCAGGAACGACCCGTCGGCCCGCTAGCGGGCCGACGGGTCGCGAAAACATCACACCGGGCCGCGGGGGAGGACACCCAGCCACATGTACC
>NZ_JBFAJC010000105.1:0-14787 GCF_040655075.1 Actinoallomurus sp. NPDC050550
CGGCTGCTCGTCGAGGACGGCATCGTGCTCTGCAAGTACTGGTTCTCGGTCAGCGACGCCGAACAGGAGATCCGATTCCGCAAGCGGCTCGAGGACCCGATGAGGCGTTGGAAGCTGTCGCCGATCGACGTGGAGTCGATCCTGCGCTGGGAGGACTACTCGCGGGCGAAAGACGAGATGTTCCGCTACACCGACATCCCGGAGGCACCCTGGTATGTGGTCGAGAGCGAGGACAAGAGGCGGGCGCGTATCAACATGATCGCGCATCTGCTCTCGACCGTGCCCTATGGCGAAATCGAGCCCCCTCGCCTCACATTGCCGGCCCGGCCTCGCTCCACGGGCTACCGGCGCCCGCCCCGCGAGACCCAGACCTACGTCCCGGACCACTCCGCGACACTCGGCGAACCTTGAGAGGTCCGTGCCGGCTTCGGCCTTCTCGGGTACCAGGGCCGCCCGGTCTACGTATCGGTGGACATCGACGTTTTCGACCCCGCCTTCGCACCCGGGACCGGCACCCCCGAGTCCGGTGGTCTGACGGCGCGGGAACTCCTCATGATGCTGCGCGCCACCGACTCCCTCAATGTCGTGGGTGCGGACATCGTGGAAGTCGCCCCTGCCTACGACCACGTAGCTTCTGGATGTCGATGTAGCGGAACGTCTCCGTCGACGTGACTCCTGAGGCCTGCCGCAGCACCGTCCCCGTCAGGCGGTACAGATCCGCAGGACTCGTGCAGTTGACCTCCAGGACCAGATCGTACGGCCCCGTGGTGGCAGTGACCACTTCCACCTCGTCGATGTCCTGCAACTGCCGCGCTACGTCGGGAATGGTCCCCTGCACGCGCAGGCGCCACCCCGGCTTGGACGCGGCGACCGTTTGGAGCACCGCGACCAGGCGTGAACGCCAGAAACGTCCCCGCGGGCCCCCGGGCCGTCGATCACCACCGGCACGACGATCCGTCGCTGCGGGCGCGAGGAGGTGCCAGCCGGGGGCCTCTCGCCGTCATAGGTCATCAGAAAGTCCAAGCAGGTCCATGGAGCGTGACCGTGGGCAGGTTCATGTTTACTCCCAGGTTGCGTGGGACGCTGCTTTTGCATGCGTCCAGGGCTGTCGACTGCCGTAGATGACCGGTTGTGCGAGGTCAACGCGCCGCGCGTCCGGCTGGGGCGTTCTCCCAGGTCGCCGTTCGCAGAATCTCTCTCGCAACCCTCGGCGTTCTGAGAGACGGTACTGAGACGGCCGTGACCTGGCTGAACGTTCTACTCTGCGGCTGGTGACACGGACCCGAGCGGAGGCCCTCGTACGCCGGCGACCGATGCCGCTCGTCCCGCGCCGGAGTCCCGCCATACCCGCTGACTGAGTGTTTGATCCGGTGTAGTGGTCGTCAGTCCGTCAGCCGTGTTTTTCAACGCTCGCTGCGGTCGAGGGCGGCGACCTCACGTACCGCATCGGCGACGGCGCGGAAGTCCTTACGCAGGATCGCACCGTGGTTGCTGGGGACCTTCGCACTGATTTGGATGTTCGGGTTGCGTTCGGTCACCGCGGGGAGGCTGGTGCGTATCTGTTCGTGCCCACCCTGGCTGCCGAAGGACTCCCCCGAAGCAACCACATACCGCGCCGGGACGGTGATGTCGTCAAGGACGGGACCCAGCTCGCGCACGCGGGCGAGCTTGCCGAGCTCGATGTTGCTGTTCGCCATCTGTTCGGCGTTCATTCGCGGGGTCAGACCCGTCGGGCGCAGCAGCGGCATGAACCAGCCCCACCGCCGAAACGCTTTCCGGATCCTCTGTTCCATGTCCTCGGTAAGCCAGTCGTACGGCTGCGCACCCTCGACCAGGACCGCGCCCACGGCGCGGTCCGGATTGCGGCTGGCCCAGTGGGCCGCGACGAACGCTCCGTAGGACCAGCCCACCACCAGCGCCCGGTCCACGCCCCGGGCCGCGAGCACGGCATCGACATCCCGGACGGCGGCCTCGAAAGAGTAGTCCGCCGAACGTTGTGACTTCCTGCCGCGGGCCCGCTCGTCGTAGGTGATGTGCCGCCACCCTGTGCCCAGGTCGGCAATGACCCGCCGCCAGTACCTCTGCGTGGCGAACTGGCCGTTGAGGTAGACCACGGGGATGCCGGAACCGCCGGTGTCGGTGACGGCCAGGGCCGTATCGTCGACCGGCACCATGCCGGTCCACTCCGAATCGGGTGAGGAAGCGCTGTTGTTTGGCATGTTTGCACCTGGTCGTGTGAGTGTGTCTGATTCGACTTCTCCGGGCCTTGCGCGTGGATCGCTGGCTCTTGGACCTGATTGCCGGTTCAGATGCTGTTTCGGAACTCGGATTGAGTGACTGTCCGTGACTACGCGTCAGTCGCGTCGTCCTGGGAAATGGTGCCGAGCGGCCCGCCGCCGGAGACCTGCTCTCCGGGGGCGTCGCCGACGTTGGCGTGGCTGAGCCAGGTCTCGCCGGCCTGCTCGACCACCTCGGTGGACGGGATCTGCGGCGGCTTCTGGTGGCCGGTCGGCCCGCGTCTATTCGCGCTGCGCCGAGGCGAACGAACCGCGCGTGCACGCTACGCCCACTGGCATGAGGCGACCAGTGTTACTTCTCGGCCGCGCCCGGTTCGCCGCTGATGGACTCCTGATAGACGTCCGCATAGGTGCGTGAGTCCTTGACCAGGTCGTCGCAGAACGCGGCGACGTCGTTGCCGATGAGTTCCAAGACCCCCTTGCCCGCGGCGACGCCCTCCTCGAAGAAGTCGACGATCCCGGGGAGCAGGGGCCCGTCAGCCAGGTCGATCGGTCCGACCTTGAACAGGTACTTCTGAATCTCCTTGTAGACGATCTGGTAGTCCGGCGGGAGCGCCCTGACCCGAGCCATGTGCGCCCGCCACTGCTTCTTGCCCTCGATGATGTCTTGGATGCTCACGTCAGCCTCCCAGCCGGCTCAATTTCCTTGCGACGTTCCTGTTCAACTGCTCGCGCCACCGGTCGCGATAGGTTCGAGTCGCTTCTCCACCGGCCAGCGCCGTGCAAAAGCCTCGGATGTCGTCGCCGAGCACCTCGTGGACGCTCTGCCCGTCCGCCGCTGTTTCTTCGAGCAGCCCCAGGGCGGCGTCGAGGATCAGCATCAGGTTGCGACCCGTGAAGTCCGAGTGAGGGTAGACGTTAGCCTTGATCTGTTCCCACGCCGCCCGGTATTCGGCCGGCAATGCCTCCGCCCGGGCTTCGAACGCCTTCCATTCCCTGGTGAGATCGCTGCCTGTCATGGTCTCCCAGAAGTTCATCTCCCGCCCTCCTTGAGTCTGTCGATACGTGATGAGACGTACTGCCATTTCGCCCAGAACTTCGCGAGTTCCTCGCGGCCAGCGTCGTTGAGCGCGTAGAACTTGCGCGGCGGACCGACCCCGGATGGTCGTTTCGTCACCTGGACGAGTCCGTTCCTCTCCAGTCGCAGCAAGATGGTGTACACCGTCCCCTCGATGACGTCGGCGAAGCCGAGCTCGTTCAGCTGACGGGTGATGGCGTACCCGTAGGTTTCCTCGCTGCCGAGGATTTCGAGCACGCACCCTTCGAGCGTGCCCTTCAGCATCTCCGTCAGGTCGTCCATCGCGAGCCCTCCTCAGTCCTATCGGTACTGTGTGCTACCGAGTACTGCTATACGGTACCACCGAGTAGTGGAGGATGGCAGCGATCGGCGAACGCGGACCGGACTTTGCGATCCGCGAAGCGAAGGAAGACTTCCGCGCACCACGAGGTGCCACCATCGGCAGCATCTTCGGTGGGCGCCCTGCCCGCCGGCCCGGGACCGATCTGCGAGGACCCAGGCTCCGCAGCGGCGGCTACCTCATCGGCCCCGGCTCCGTAGTCGGCGGGGGCTCGTACGTCATTCTTTGGAGGAGTGTTGGCGAAGCTGTTCTGCGGGATCGACTGGGCCGAACACCACCACCACGACGTCGCCGTCGTCGACGACACCGGAGCCCTGGTCGCCAAGGCCCGCATCACCAACGACGCCGTCGGCCTGCGTGCCCTGCTGGAACCGCTGGCCGACGTCGGTGACCATCCGGACGACCCGATCCCGGTCGCGATCGAGAAGCCCTATGGACTGCGGATGGCAGCGTGGTGCGGTGGACCGACCAGATGACCTCAGCGGTGCCCGATCCGGACCATCCCGCACCGTTGCTCCGGCTCACGCCGCAGGGTGCTGCGAACCCGACGACGACCGCTTCCGCCGCCGACCCGACGTCCGGCGGTGGCGTAGCGACCGGGCTGGCGATCGCGGCACTGGTCGTCGTGTCGGCCACGTTCGCCGTCCAGGTGCGGTCCATCGCCGCAGGTCGGTGTTCCGGATAGCCATGTCTATTTCGAATGGGCTTGTTCGACGGTACGGGTGAACGGATCGAAACATCGACCCGGCAAACCGGAAGGACGGGACAATGCGGAAACTGGTGGCCTTCGAGCACGTGACACTGGACGGCTTCGCCTCCTCGGGGCAAGGGATGGGCTTCGAATGGACCTTCCGCGCCTACAGCGAGGAGCTCGCCGCGTACGGTCAGGAGCACATTCAGGCCGACTTCGACATGGCGGTCTACGGACGTGAGACCTACCTGGGGATGTACGGGTACTGGGCCAACCTGCCCACCGCGGACAGCTCCGCACACGAACGCGCACATGCCGAATGGGTGAACAAGGTGGACAAGGTCGTCTGCTCGACCACCCTGGAGTCGGCGGACTGGCACAACACGCGCCTGGTCACCGGAAATCTGACCGAAGAGTTCACCCGACTCAAGGCCGAGCCGGGCGGCACGATCGCGATCTACGCCAGCCCGAAGCTGGTGCACTCGTTCATCGACCTGGCGCTGATCGACGAGTTCCGGCTCGTCGTGCACCCGGTGGTGATCGGATCCGGAACACCGTTGTTCCACGACCGGTCAGCGCTGGACCTGGAGCTGTTGGAGTCCAAGTCGTTCGAGTCCGGCGCGGTCTACCTGCGCTACCGGGTCGGCTAGGCGAGGATCCGCACATGCGTTATCTGATGCTGATCCGCTTCGATCCCGCCGTCGCGCCCACCGCGGGCCCCGACCCGACGCTGGCCGAGGATATGGGCCGGCTGATCGAGGAGATGACCAAGGCCGGTGTTCTGCTGGACACCGCCGGGCTGCGCCCGATCGAGGAGGCCACGCGGATTCGCCTGGCGGGCGGTACGACCACGATCCTCGACGGTCCGTTCACCGAGTCCAAGGAGGTCATCGGCGGCTACTGTCTGGTCCAGACGCGGTCGCGGGAGGAGGCCGTGGAATGGGGCTCGCGCTTCCTCAGGCTGCACGGACCGGAGTGGACGATGGAAGTGGAGATTCGGCAGTTGGACCAGTCGTGAGCCGGAACCGCGGATGAGCCGTGACCAGTCGCCAGAGCAACGGGCGATCCGGGCCGTCGAGGCGGCGTGGCGGATCGAATGGCCGCAACTCGTAGCCGGATTGACCCGTTTGGTCGGTGACATCGACACCGCCGAGGACCTCGCGCAGGACGCCCACCTGGCGGCCTTGCGGCAGTGGCCCCGCGACGGCGTGCCATCGAACCCTGGCGGCTGGCTCATGGTCACCGCGCAACGCCGAGCGATCGACCGGATCCGGCGTGACGCCAGGTTGGCCCGCAAACTCCCGTTGCTCGGACACGACCTGCTCACCGAGCACCGATCGCCGAGTCCGGGCGAGGAACCCGGCATGGGCATTGCCAATGATCGGTTGCGGATGGTGTTCACCACCTGCCACCCAATACTGTCGCAGCTCGCGCAGGTGACGTTGACGCTGCGCATGGTCGGCGGGTTGACGACCGAGGAGATCGCGCGGGCCTACCTGGTGCCGCGATCCGCTGTGGCACAACGGATCGTGCGCGCGAAACGCACCATCAAGGAGCACCGCGTCCCGTACGAGGTGCCTGACAGCTCGGAGCTGGCTCCGCGGCTGGCCGCCGTGCTCGAGGTGATCTACCTGATCTTCAACGAGGGGTACGCGGCCACCTCGGGCCAGGACTGGATGCGCGCCGAACTCTGCGACGACGGGTTGCGCCTGGCCCGCATCCTCACCGGCCTGCTACCTGCCGAACCCGAGGTACACGGACTCGCCGCGCTACTCGAACTGCAGGCGTCCCGCGTGCACGCCCGCAGCGACACCGCGAGACGCCTTGTCCTGCTACCCGATCAGGATCGCTCCCGTTGGGACCAACTGCTCATCCGCCGCGGCTACGCCGGTCTCGGGCGCGCGTACGCCCTCGCGCTCCAGCGCCGCGCACCAGCCGGCCGGTATGCGCTCCAGGCGGCGATTGCCGCCGTTCACACCATGGCAGCGACCCCCGAGGACACCGACTGGCGCCGCATCGCCGGCCTCTATGCGCTACTGGCCGAAGGTTTTCCCTCTCCGGTCGTGGAACTCAACCGGGCCGTGGCCATCACCATGGTGCACGGCCCCGCCGCCGGGCTCGAACTCGTCGACGCCGTCGCCGCGTCCGGCACGCTGGACGGCTACCACCTGCTGCATGCCGTCCGCGGCGACCTGCTCGGCCGCCTAGGCCGCCCCGCCGAAGCCCGTGCCGAGTTTCTCCGGGCCGCCGAACTCACCGCCAACACCGCCGAACAAGCCCTACTCCATGGCAGGGCCGCGGACTACGCCGAATGACCACTCGGCTCGCGCTGAGCAACTTTCGGGGGACTGTCTGAAAGATCGTGGGCGGGCCGGTGATCCGGCAGGCTGGAGTAGACGCTCCGGCCGGGAAGGAATCTCAGCGACCATGTCAAGCCGCAGTGGCGATGACCTGCGATGGCGGGAGCGGGCTGAACTCCCGGTTGTCACGCAGCAGGGCCCGCAGGACGTCGGGCCACCCCTCTGTTCTCGCAGGTCCAGCCCGTGGACGACCCCGCCGGCAGGTCCCTAAACAGCGACGGCTCGCATCAGATCTCAGTCAGCGGCCAGGGCGTCCAGGGCGACGAGGCGGCCATTCCTTCCAAGCCACAACAGCAGCAGCAGATCACTGTCAGCCACACCCCGCCGCCCTGGGCATCCAGAGCGACTCACTCCAGACAAAACGATCTTAGGGATCACTGTGACCGACGCTGAAGAAACCAACGAGGTCGTGCCGGCGGCGGGGCTGGATGTCCAGTTGGCCGCTGAGCTCATCGAGCGGGCCAAGGCCCAGGGAGTGTCGCTGGTCGGCCCGGACGGGTTGCTGGCCGGGATCACCAAGATGGTGCTGCAGGCCTGTGGGGTGTGGAAACCGGGTTCAGGGACCTTGACCTGCGGCTCCGTGGCCGGGGCAACGTGGGGTAGAGGGCATCCTCGTTGCTTGTGTCTTGGTCTGTGCTGTACCTCTTGGTGCCTTCGATGAGGTGTTCACCTCGTTGGGTGCCCGGGTGATCTGGACACCGGTTCGTGCACCAATGGCGAATGCGATCGCCGAACGCTGGGTCGGTACCGTCCGGCGTGAATGCACCGACCGGCTCCTGATCTACAACGAACGTCATCTCCGCCGGGTGCTCACTGCCTATGAGCGTCACTACAACACCCACCGCCCGCACCGGGCGCGAGACCAGCGCCCGCCCCAACCGCTACCAGCGGCTCCTGTCGGCCTCGGTCATGTCCGGCTGAAGCGACGCCGGGCCGTTGACGGCCTGATCAGCGAGTACCGGAACGCTGCACAGCTCAACGGGAGGAACCACAGGTCAGAGCCTCGGAACCGGGTTCTCGCACCCCACACGCTGCTGGTGCGCCCTGACACGGTGCTCCGCTGGCACCGCGACCTCATTCGATGTCGGCACGCTGCCCGGTCCATGCCGAAGCGACCGGGCCGGCCACCGACCGTACGTTCCGTCCGAATACTCGTGCTGCGCCTGGTCCGTGAGAACCCGCAATGGGGTTATCGGCGCGTGCACGGCGAACTGCTGGTGCTCGGCGTGAAGGTCGCTGCCTCCACGGTCTGGGAGATCCTTCAGGACGCCGGGATCGACCCTGCGCCCGAACGCACCGCCGGCACGTGGGCCGGGTTCCTGCGTTCCCAGGCCGACGCCCTGCTGGCCTGCGACTTCCTGGAGACGGTCACCCTGGCAGGGGTACGCATGTACGTGCTGGCGGTGATCGAGCACCGCACCCACCGGATCCGTATCCTGGGCGCGACCGCGCACCCGACCGCGTCGTGGGTGGTTCAAGCGGTCAGGAACCTGGTCATGGACTTGGAGGACGCAGGGTGCCGGGCGCGGTGGTTGATCCGGGACCGTGACGGCAAGTTCCCCGGGCTGTTCGACGCTGTCCTGGCAGACGCCGGAATCAAGATCGTGCTCACCGGCGTGCGGATGCCACGGATGAACGCGATCATCGAGCGGTGGGTGCTGACCTGCCGCCGTGAGCTTCCGGACCGGACCCTGATCTAAAACCAGCGCCAGCGAGTTCGAGACCTTCTATAACGAGCACCGGCCTCACCAGGGCATCGCGAACGCCCGCCCGTCCACTCCGCTGCCCCCGCCGATCACCGAACCCGACCAGATCGCCCGCCTGGATGTACGAAGACACCAGCGCCTCGGCGGAATCCTCAACGAGTACCGGCATGCTGCGTGACCTGCACGAATGGGGTTTTCGGCAGGGACAAGGCCGCCATCGAGGGCTACCTCAGCGAACTCGACACAGTGATCGACGAGATCGATGACGCCAGAGATCCGGTCGGCGTCGGCGAGCCAGAGGAGGAGGGGTGGCGATGACCAAGGCCGTCACCCGGGCACGCCTGGAAGACGCACTGACGAGGCTGCTCGCGGGGCAGCCTGCCCGCACCGACGGCGAACTGACCGTCTCCAACCTGTGCCGGGAGGCCGGGGTCGGGCGCGACTCCTACTACCGCAGCAAGGACATCGTTGAACGGTTCGAAGCCGCCAAGGCCAACGCCGAAGCCCGCAAGCCCGAGGTACTGCGGCTGCGTGACGAGCTCGCCGAGACCAGACGCGAACACAACAGGACGAAGACCGCCCACGCCGAGGTCGTCAGGGAGTTGGAGGACACGATCCGCACCTACGCCAACCAGATCCAGGCCCTCGCACTCCGCAACGCGGAACTGGAACAGCACAACCGGCGTCTGCGTGAACGCCTGGACCGCGGCGAAGCCGACATCACCCAACTGGCCGATCACCGCTGAGCGGGCACCCTTCTCGCCGGGTAGCCCCAGTGCATTGCTGCACCGGGGCTACCCGGCGGAAGGAGGTGCCGCCGCGCGGTTATCCGGCCGCGCTGGCACGCCGCGCGCCCGACTTATCCCCGCGCGCCCGGACCGAAATCCGCTGGCACTCCAAGCCGCGCGTACGGTCCGTGACCTGCGTCGATCTCTCTACTTTCCCCTGGTGACACGGACCCGAGCGGAGGGCCAACGACGATCATTCTGCACATCTGTGGGACCTGGCCAGCGGACAGGTGAGTCGGACTCTGCTTGGTCACGTAGAGAGGGTCTGGAGCGTGGCATTCCATCCAGATGGCCGCTCCTTGGCCACCGGCAGTGCCGACCGGACTGTGCGGCTTTGGGGCCCGATTAGCTCTGGTTAACGGCCACGTCCGCCTCGACACCACCCGCCACTACCGCCCTACCGACCACCATCGACCTCGAAGCAGCCCGAACGCTCATCAGCAGATACAGGAGGCGTAAGAAATACGAGCGCCGAGCGTAGAACCAGGTCAGACGTCGTGGGCGAGTTATCGCACCGCACAGGGCGACGGCCCCGTTTCCTAGCGAGATCTGTAACAAGGTCCCAGAGGTGGCTGTCACCAATGACCGGTTCCCGAGGTTCTCCCGGTTCTTGATTACGCCGCCTCAGGGTTAATTACGAGAGCGGGAGAATCGTGCGTACAGGGCGTTGAAGAAGTGCTCGTCGGGGTCACCGAACCAGGGACGTGGTCCGGTTTGGGTTCGGATCATGGATGACCGCCAGGCTCGGACGTGCGTCACCTCATCCAGCAGGATCTCCAGTAGGCCGGTGAAGCTGTCGGCGCACAGGAAGTGCTTCTCCTCGTCGCGGCCGAAGTTGATGATCTGTCCCTGGGTGCCTCGTTCAGCGGGATCGAAGTCCAGGCCCACGTAGTCGGCGCGCACCGGATCGGACCAGAGGGGAATCCAGCCAGGGGAGGTGTACAACGGCCTGACCACGCCCTCGGCCGCCGAGAACACCGAGCCGATCTCCTGTAGGGCGGCCAAGTCGCCCTCTTGTTCCCGTGACCTGCGGAGGTCTTCCCACTCTTCCCAGAGGGCCACGATGTGCCAAGTCGACAGGAACGACAAGGTCGGCAGGCAAGGCATTGCGTAGGTCTGGTCCAGCGTGGTCATTGTGGTGCGTTGCCCGTTGTGAATCCGCAGTACCTCGCTCACCTCTGCGGGGAGCCCGCGCCCGATGCGGGCCTCCACTACCTCGAGATCGGCATCCGTGGCGCCCGGTGCCAGATTGGCGTACGCGTCGGGAACCTCACGGGCCAGCCAGGCTACGTAAGTCGAAAACAACTCGACCGAGCGCATCGTTCCTCCCAGATACTTACCAGGAACAAAGGGATCATGCCATGACGGTGGTCTGTCCAGAACCGAACCGATGGCGGCTCTTCTCCACGGGACCAGTGAGATTCCGATGCGGCTCGGCCTGAGGAGCCGCCGCCGCTGCTTGCGGGGGGCAAGCGGCCAGTTCTCTCCCAATCAAGAACGTAAGACATATTGATGGACCACGCCGTCGACCAGCTCCAGCCCTGCTGAACCGTCCCGACGGGCGGTCAGGTGAGGTCGGGGCCTCAGCCGAGTGAGGCATAGATATCGCGGGCGATGGCGAGTACGGCGGCCTCGGCGGGCTGTTGGGCGGCTGCCCCTACATTGGTGCCAGAACTTTGATGAAAGCCCTGGTAGATGACCTTCATTTCGGCGTTGCCCCAGTAGGTGATCAGCGCCGCGTATCCGGTGCCGTTGGGGTCGTAGGCGCGATTGGTGCCGTAGATGATGTACGCGGCGTCGCCGAGCCCGCTGACTTGACGCGCGTCCGTCACGTCGTAGTCGTGGCGGTATACCGAGATCATGCCGTTGCGGTTCGGGTCATAAGTCTGCCTCACGGCCGATGACACCGTGAGCTCGGCGTCCATTACGACCATGTGACCGTTACCAGGCTTTATGCCGGGCGACTTCCAGAGCGCGCTACGGTATATATGACCGGGCCTCGACAGCTCTTCTTCGCGCCGGGAATCCGATATGCAAAGTGCGTACTTCAGCGCCCTCGATGAACCTGGCCTCCCAGATGTGTCTTGTGTGACCTTCCTCGATGACGTGTACAGCTTGATCGTCGCCGGTTTGACCATGTCGCATGCCGGCGGAGCGGAGGTGAAGGTTCGCGAAAATGCCGCGGAGCGGTGCTTGCTCACCGAGTGGCCAAACCCGCCGGCAGCGAATGCGATGCCAACCCCGCCCAGCAGAAGAACAGCGACCGATCCCACGGTCAGCCACACCAGCCTGGCCGACCGTGAGCGGCTGCGTTGCGGCCGCGGTTCGCTAGGAGGATGCTCGCCTTGCGACGGTTTGCCGTGCGACGGCGCGTCTTGCGGTGGCCCGCCCGGATACGACGCGTCGTGTTCCGACATATTGGCCATCAGCCCCTCTCCGAACCCACCGCGGTCCACTGCCAGCGGCTCCCAAAGGACGACCTGACGCTCCGCCTTAACGCCGTACGCCGTGAGCGCCAAGAAGCGAGCGGTCCGCCGGAGCGTGCGCACGCGAGCGATCGTAGGCGGCCTCACACGGATGCCGGGCCGCTGCGGCAGGCGGTAAGGAACCGGTCATCGCACGCCGCTCGGGTCTCCCTGTCGAGGCGCCCTCTACCCTATTGGTAGACAATCATGTTTGTTTGAGTCATCGTAGCGTGGTGACGGTCACGGGGTGTTCCTCGGGGCCGGGCGGGCCGCCGGAAGGGCCGACCTCTGTCGGCCCTTCCGAGGGCCATCCGCATTCCCAGCCTGACGGGGGACTGCGGATGCTGAAGGGCCGCGTAGCGCACGGTGCTACGCGGCCCTTCAGTCCGTTTGTGGTGTTGCGGCGAGTTGGTGATCGGTTGCTGTTCAGGCCGCGGGTGGGTCGATGTGCCCTGTCGGTGTCCAGGTGCCCAGCGGTTTGGGCGTCTTGCGACGGGCCCTTCGGTGGGGATGCCTCGGACGCGGCGGTTGCCGGCGTGTTCGATGCCTTCGTAGGCATCGGTCTTGGCGTAGCCGTTCATGCCCTCGACCGGCATCAAAACGGTGGGATAGTTCGGGCCGCCCCTACCAGAGGTCTCCGCGCGCGCTTGACACGCGACGGGGTCCCAGGTTCCGGTAGCAATCGCGGAAAATCCAACGAACCTGCATCCGACCTGCGGTGATGAAAGCTGATCCAGGGACCTGGTCAGCGGCGGTGGCCAGGTGACGGGTGTCGAGGGTTCTGTCTGGTTTTGTTCGTCATTCGTGACCGCGTTTCTCCGCACTGACCGACCGCACGCCGTTCGGCGGGGTGGCTGGTGTTCGCGGGAATCGACCGCGCCGGCCCCAGGCCCGCCGCGGTTGGCGCACGCCGGTCTTCCTCGATCCTGGCCGCTCCGGCCGTTGTGGCAACGCAGGGCCTGGCGGAGCTGTCAAGTGTGAGCTCAAGGCATTCTTGACCGTTTGTCTTCAGGAGTTGCTTGACTCGGTTGTGATTTGATGCCCGCGCTGGTGGCGTGGAAGCGGGTGGTGGGCTTGAGTTTCGTTGGGGCCGGACGGCGAGGACGAGTAGCCGTGGGCCGGAATCGTCAGGGGTTGGCCGGGAGCAGGCGGTCGGACACTGACCCGACCAGTTTTGCCCACTCCGGGTGCTTGGCTGCTATCGCCCTAGCGAGTGCCATGACTTTCTGGCCCAGGTCCGGGTCGGGGTCGTCGGAGAACCGGACTGGTGCCATCGTTGTCAAGTGCGGGAAGATCTCGAAGTCTCCCTCGACCCGTACGGGGTCGTGCAGGTACCGCTCCAGCGCGGCCAGGTCGTCGACGGCGGCTTGGCGACGGGTTCGAGGTCGGCTATGTGACCGAAGACGGAGCGTCGGTCCGGGTCACGGTGGCAGTGCCACGCCCGGAGTACGACCCGGCTACGCGGTCAGCGATCCTGCTTTCGGTGTCGTCTGCGGCTACGGAGCACCTCGAATGAGTGATCAGCCCTTCTCGGCATTGCTCCGCGAGTTCGCCGACTACCTGCCCGAGGCGGTGCGGCTCCGCCGAAAATACGGCATTGAGTAGCCGGTCCGGGCCGACTCAGGCGTTGTTCGCGTCCGGCGATGCGGCACACGGACACGGAGGTCCATCGGCCGAGCCCCCTCGCCGTACCTGCGTTCCGCGTAATTCAGCGGACTGGAGAGGCGAATCGTGGGCTTGACCTGGGTTGATATGGGTTCGGTCGCCTAGAGGGCGTTTCTCTAGGCGGTGGCGTTCGGGCTGGTCAGCGGGTGTGGGTGCGAGCTCGATGATCTGCCTCGGCTGGGGGATGTCGAGCTTGGCGAGTAGGTCGATTTGCGGCTTGGTGAGGGCGGTGGCCTGCTGGAACGCGCCGGTGGGGCCGGTGAAGGCGCCCAGGTGCAGCCGGTCGAGCTCGCGGCGGATCGCGGGCCAGGTGCTGCCGGTGCCGGTCTCGGCGATCCGGATGAGCAGCAGCGCAAGCCAGCAGAGGATGACGTGGGCGCGGATGCGTTTTTCGAGGCGGTGGTAGACGGGCCGCAGGTCAATGATCTGTTTCGGGGGTCGACCAGCATCGGAACGACCATCCGCGCTACGCCGACGCCACCAGGCCCGCTAACGCGACTTTTCGTTCCGATGCTGGTCGACCCCCGAGCCCGGCCCTGCCACCCAAGCCGCCATCCGTCCGCGACGTATGCCGCTGGATCACCGGCGACCCCGACCATCTCACCGACGACGACAAAGACCATCTTGCCGCCATCCTGGACCGCAGCCGGCCCCTGGCCGCCCTCGACCAGCACGTCACCGCCTTCGCGAAGATGCTCGTCCACCGCACCGGCGAAAGCGACCTGGACGACTGGCTCACCGCCGTCGACACCGAGACCGCCGACTTACCTCACCTTCGGTCTTTCGCCCAAGGCCTCCGTCGCGACCACGCCGCCGTCCTCAACGGACTATCCCTGCCCTACTCATCCGGCGCCGTAGAGGGCGAAAACTTCAAAATCAAGCACCTTAAGAGGATCATGTTCGGCCGCGCCAACCTCGACCTTCTTCGTGCCATGATCCTCCACAACTAAGCGTGACCCTCCCCAGAGAATGATCAAGAGCCGCTTTTGGATGGCCACCAGCAGCGTCCACGGCGCCTACAACTTCGCCCTCCCCGACCTCGCCCCCGGCGCCATTCCGCGACCTACGCGACCCGGACGCCACTGTCGTGCGCCCGGTTGATGTCCGTGGGTTCGCACGGTTGTTGTCAGTACCTCTCGCCGAGTTGATGTCGGTCGCGCGCACCGTCGGCCGTCACCTGTTCTCGGAAGTCGTGAACAGGCCGTGCGTCGTCGCCGGTGCGCGTTCTCGGAAGCCCGGCCCGGTCGCCGGTTCCGAGAACCCGTCGTTCTCGGAACCGCGCAACCGCTGACAGCGCGACCGGACGAAGTCCACTGGACATCAGCCAGACGCTCGACACCATCGGCGATTGCTGCCGGGACTCTGGAACCAGAGCGCATGGACTCCGCGTCGCATCCGGCGAGGAGGTTCCATGCGACATTGGAAGGCATTCACCGCCGTCATCGTCTCGGCACTGG
>NZ_JBFAJC010000106.1:0-13743 GCF_040655075.1 Actinoallomurus sp. NPDC050550
TGCCGTTTCCGGTCGCGGGGACGGTCTTGCCGTCTCCGGCCGCGGGGACGGTCTTGCCGTTTCCGGTCGCGGGGACGGCCTTGCTGTCTCCGGTCGCGGGCACGGTCTTGCCGTTTCCGGTCGCGGGGACGGCCTTGCTGTCTCCGGTCACGGGAATGGTCTTGCCGCTCCCGCTCTTCTCGGCTCCGCCGCCGGTGAGGGCGTCGTCGTCTCCGCCGCCGGTCGGGAACTCGTCGTCGTCGCGCCCGGTCATCGGCTTGTCCTCGCCCTGCCCGATGCCCGGCTTGTCGACTCCCTGGCCGGTCGGCGGCCTGACGCCCTTGTGCCCGATCGGTGAGCCCGGAGCGCCGAAGGTCATGTCCCAGTGGGACCCCTCGCGCGCGAACGTCACGGGCCCCGGCCCGCGATACTGCGTCGCGCCGTCGCCCCGCGTCGCGACACGCTGGAAGTGGCGCGGGATGTAGCCGTCGAGGCACCGGTTCGGCAGGACGTCGAGCTTGTAGCCGCCGTGGTGACTGAAGCGGCCCGCCGCGTGGCCCGCCTCCGTACCGCCGGAGACGGTCAGATGGCAGCGGCTGGCCTGCTTCAGCGCCAGCAGCCCGCTGAACGTCGCCGCCCGCAGCCCCTCGAACGAGGTGCAGTGCGGGTTCGCGCGCCGTGCGCAGTGCCCGGAGGAGATCGAGCGGATCCCCCCGGCCCGGAGCAGCACCCTGGCCAGCCGCTGGTGCAGCAGGTTCGGGGCGGACGCCGGGTTGTGAGTGCGCGCCATGGCCGCGGGACCTGCCATTAACGTGCAGAACCCCACGGCGCAGCCGGCGATGACGGTAGTGCGAATCGACATGAAGCCCTCCCGTACTGTCGCAGCGCCAGTCGCAGCATTGATCGCGTCAAGCGCGACACTCCGGCAAGGGACGCGCCGCTTTTCCGATTCCGCACGTAGTTATGGCCTGTCGCTGACCGACACGGATGGTCTGTGGAGGGTCGTACAGTGTCGGCTGTGGCCGCACCGACCAAGTCCGAGCAGACGAGAGAACTGATCGCGAAGACCGCCCTGCGGCTGTTCCGCGAGCGTGGCTACGAGGCCACCACGATGCGGGCGATCGCCGCCGAGGCCGGAGTGTCCGTCGGCAACGCCTATTACTACTTCGCCTCGAAGGAAGAGCTGATCCAGCTCTACTACGAGCACTCCCAGGACGATCACACCGAGGCGTGCCGGGCCGTGCTGGAGCGGGAGCGGGAGTTCCGCGCGCGGTTGCTCGCCGTGATCCGCGCGCGGATCGACGTGCTGCAGCCGTACAAGGAGTTCGCCGGGAAGTTCTTCAAGTACGCGGCCGAGCCGACGAGCCCGCTCAGCCCGTTCAGCGCCGAGTCGGCGCCGGTTCGCGAGGCCGCCGTCGCCGTCTACCGCGAGGTCGTGGAGGGCTCGACACTCAAGGCCGACGCGGAGATCCGTGCCGACCTGCCGGAGCTGCTGTGGCTCTACTCGATGGGCGTGATCCTGCACTGGGTGTACGACAGCTCGCCGGACGCGGCCAAGACCTACCGGCTCATCGAGCGCACGGTCCCGCTGATCGACCGCCTCGTCGCCCTGGCGCGGGTACCCGGCATGCGCGGCGTCGTCCGCGAAGCCCTGGCCACCTACCGCGACCTGCGCACATAGCGGGACCGGCGGAGCGCTTCCGCGCGTCCGGCCGGTCCCGGGCTCACGTCATGTCGAGGTGCTTGCGGGCGAAGTCGATGGTCGCGGCCATCTGCCGGATGCGCTCCTCGACCACGAGGGAGCCGTGCCCGGCGTCGTAGCGGTAGACCTCGTGCTCCTTGCCCAGCTCCCGCAGCCGGGTGAGGTAGTTCTCGATCTGGCGGATCGGGCAGCGCGGGTCGTTCTCTCCGGCCATGACCAGCACCGGGGCGGTGACCTGCTCGACGTACGTGATCGGCGAGGAGGCCTTGTACCGCTCGGGGACGTCGGCCGGCGAACCGCCGAACAGTGACCGGTCGAACGCCTGCAGCGCCTCCATCTCGTCCTCGTACGCGGCGAGGTAGTCGGCCACCGGGACGATGCCGACCGCGACCGACCAGTCGCCGGGCTGCGTGCCGATGCCGAGGAGGGTGAGGTAGCCGCCCCACGACCCGCCGGTGAGCACGAGCCGCGACGGGTCGGCCAGCCCGGAGGAGACGGCCCAGTCGCGGACGGCCTTGATGTCCTCCAGCTCGGTCAGTCCGGGACGGCCCTCGATGGCGTCGCGCCACGTGCTGCCGTATCCGGTCGACCCCCGGTAGTTGACGCGGACGACGGCGAAGCCGTGGTCCACCCAGGCGGCGGTGTCCGGGGAGAAGGAGTCGTCGTCGTACGCGGTCGGCCCGCCGTGGACGTCGAAGACGGTCGGGAACGGGCCCGAGCCCGCCGGCTTGGAGATCAGGGCGTGGACGTCGCCGCCGGGACCCGTCACCCAGGCGTCTTCGACCGGCACCGACTCGGGTGCGGGCGGACCGGGTGGGGCCAGCACCACTGCGCCCGACGTCGAGCGGATCACGGGCGGCGACGCCGACGACGACCAAGAGAACTCGACCGTGCCGTCCGGGCGGGCGGTGGCCGATCCGATCACGCCGCGCGGAGTGTCGATCCGTTCCAGCGCGCCGCTCGCCAGGTCGTAGCGGTACAGCTCGTCGCGCGCGTGGTGGGAGTGCGAGACGAGGAGGGCCGACCCGTCGGGGTACCAGTTGGCGCCGACCTCGCCGGGCAGGTCGAGGACGATCTCCTGCACGTCGCCGCCGGAAGGGTTCCAGATCAGCAGCTCCGGCTTGCCGCGCCGCTCGTGCTCGACGAGCAGCCGCTGGTCGCCGGCGACCGGGGAGAACGACAGCCCGCCCAGCCCCTTGCCCGGGCCGTCCCACAGGTCGGCGACGGTCTCGCCGTCCGCGCGCACGACCCGCAGCGCCATGTGCCGGCTGTCGCCGTGCTCACTGTGGTTGATCGCGACGAGCGACTCGTCCTCGGACAGATCGATCGCGTACGCGTCCTCGGCGTGCGAGTACAGGACGTACGGGTCGGCTCCCGGCGGGCACACGTGGATCGTCGTGCCGCCGTCCGTGGACCGGGCGATGACGGCGAGACCGCTGGATCCCACGGCGAGGCCGGCGGGGTAGGACGGCTCCAGAGCGGGGACGGCGGGCGCGTCCTCCCCGCCGCCGAACCGCTGACGCCGCCACACCCCGAACTCGTCCCCGTCGGTGTCGGCGAACCACCAGATCCATTCGCCGGTCGGGTCGATGCCCCCGATCCAGGTGCCGTTGGGCCGGTCGGTGACCTGTCGGCGTTCGTCGGTCGTCCGGTCCCAGGTGTAGATCTCCCAGGTCCCGGTGGTGTTCGAGCGGTACACCGAGCGGTGCGGCGCGTCGTGCGCCCAGCCGGGCAGGCTCACCCGGGCGGCCCGGAAACGGGCCTTCCAGCGTTCGTCGTCAACCATGAGTCAAGTCTGTCAGTCCGTGGCCGTACCTGCGGGGAGAGAGTCAAGCCGCAACTGCGCCGACTTGGTGCCGTACGCCCAGTCGAGCATCTTGGCCGCGTCGGTGAACCGGCGGTTCGGGGAAGTGGTCGTGCTGTTCAGCTCCACCCCGTAAAGCGTACGGCCGCCGCGCCGGGCCGCGAACAGCAGGCAGTAGCCCGCGCCGTCCGTGTGGCCGGTCTTGATGCCGATGGCGCCGCTGTAGGAGCCGAGGAGCAGGTTCGTGTTGGTCCACTTGTACGCGCGGTGCCCGCTGGTCTTCGACACCGAGTACGTCTTGCGGGCGACGACCGCGCGGAACGACGAGCTCGCCATCGCCGCCTTAGCCAGCTTCATCAGGTTGCTCGGCGTGGAGTACCCCTCCTTGTGTGCGGAGGTGGGCAGCCCGTCGGACGTCCGGAAGTAGGTGCTCGTCATCCCGAGCGACTTCGCCGTCTTGTTCATCTTGGCGACGAACTTCGTCTGCCCCGGACCGTACACATCGGCGAGGGCGTACGCCGCGTCGCAGCCGGACGGCAGGAGCATGCCGTTCAGCAGCTGCCCGACCGACACCTTGTCACCGACCTTCAGCCCGGCGGTCGTGGCGTCGTTGCCCTTGACGTGGTCGACGTAACTCTTCTTGACGGTGACCTTGCGGTCGAGACCGCCGGCGCGGATCACGACGAGCGCGGTCATCACCTTGGTGATGCTGCCGATGGGGCGCTTGGTCGTGGTGGCGACGCCCCACAGCTTCTTGCCCTTGGTCGAGTCGTAGAGGTACGCGCCCTTCGCCGCGATCCCGGACGGCGCGGACGCCTGGGCGGCGAAAGGGGCCTTCGGGGAGGCGGTGGCGGCGACGGCGTTCGTAGTGGTCAGCGGAACCGAGCCGATCAGGGTCCCCGCGACGGTGGCGGCGACCAGACACGCACTGCGACGCATGCGAACTCCTGGTGATTCTGGGAGGGAGGCAAGCATGTTCGCAGTTGATCAATTCGGGCGCAATATGACTCGCGGGACGATGAGGCCGGATGCGGTCAGATGCGGTCAGTCGTGATTGGTTCGGATGGGCCGTTCAGCACCTGTCCGGGATCTTCTGGACGGCGCGTCGTACCGTTGAGGGGTGACGCTGAGATCCTCGACAGAGCTCGCGCTGCGGCCGACCGGCGGCAGCGGCGAAGAGGTCACGCACGGCTATCCGCCGCCCGCCCGCCCGGTCGGGAGCACTGTGGTCGCCTACTGCGGCGTGGTGATGACGGTGAAAGGGGAGTCGTCCTCCGCGCCTCCGCCCGACACCTGCGCGGAGTGCGCGAAGATCTGGCGACGCCGCCGGCGCCGTTTCCGCTGAGGACCCGTATCTGTCGTCCCGGCCGTGCATGCTGGGGCTCATGGAATCCGAACTCACACTGATGGCCGTTCATGCGCACCCCGACGACGAGGTGATCAGCACCGGCGGGGTCTTCGCGCGCTACGCCGACGAGGGCATTCGCACGGTCCTGGTGACCTGTACCAATGGCGAGCAGGGAGACGGCCCCGGCGGGGTCAAGCCCGGGGAGCCGGGCCATGACCCGGCCGACGTCAGCCGCCGCCGGCTCGGCGAGCTGCGCGAGTCGGTCGCTCACCTGGCCATCGGCCACGTGGAGCTGCTCGGCTACCCCGACTCCGGGATGGCCGGATGGGACGCCAATGGCGACACCGGCGTGTTCGCCAACGTGCCCGTTGAGCAGGCGGCCGCCCGGCTCGCCGACCTGATGGAGCGGTACCGCCCGCAGGTGGTGGTGACCTACGACGAGAACGGCAACTACGGGCACCCCGACCACATCCAGGCACACCGCATCGCGATCGCCGCCGCCGAGTCGACCGGGATTCCGCGCAAGATCTACCACACCGCCGTCCCCCGGGCCGGGATCGAGCAGATGATGGAGTATCTCCGCAGCACCGGCGCCGACATGGCGGACTTCGAGCTCCCCGATGACTTCGGCACGCCGGACGAGGAGATCACCACCGTGGTCGACGTCCTGACGTACTTCGAGCGCAAGGTCAAGGCCCTGGAGGCGCACGCCAGCCAGGGGGAGAACATCTTCCTGCTCCGCATGCCCGACGACATGCAGCGCCAGGCGCTCGGCACCGAGTCGTTCGTCCGCCGCTTCAGCGCCGTACCAGGGCCCGACCACGAGGACGACCTGTTCGCCGGCCTCCGCTGACCTGTCCCGTACCCGGGGGCCGCGCCAGCCACCCGGGTACGGGACGTGCGGTGCCCGCCCCTGCGAGCCGAATGGCTAGTAGCTCAGATCACCCTTGACCCGGACGGCCTTCGTCGGGGCCCAGGACCAGCAGATCGTCGTGCCCGCGCGGACCGCGCTGGTGTTGAGCTTGTACCACTGGTTCTTGTGCTTGATGGCCACCCAGTCACGCGTCAGCGGCGTCTTCCAGGCGCCGCTGTACGCACGGACCTTGAGCGGGGCGTTCTTCGCCCGGTAGGTGACGCGGATCTTGATGTCCTTGCTGTGGTTGCTCTTGATGGTGCAGCCACCGCGCGTCGGCTTCTTGTTGCCCAGCTTCGTGTCGAAGGGGCGCGTCAACGGCTTCTTGGCGTGCGTCTCGGCCATCGCCGGAGCCGCCGCTCCCGCCGTGAGAGCGAACGCGAGGCCGCCGAGCGCGGCGGCCTTGGTGATCGTAAGTGCTCGAGACATGGAACGCCCTTTCGTCGGGGGCCGGAGCCGTTGATCATCTTCGCGGTCGCGGGCGGGGGCGAACAGGGCCCACAGCCCTAATCTCGGCGGCGGTGAGCACGAGGTGAGCGGAAAGACCTCTCAAGCGATGCGTCGTCGGGATTAAGCCCTCGTGCGATCAATGCGCGAAATGTTAGGTTCTGCTGGCCATTGCCGGATCATGGGAGCGCACCGCATTGTCGCTGCACAGCCTGCTGGGTCCTCTGCTCCATCCCGCCATCACGCTCGGCGGCACGCCCACGACCTGGGCGGAGGTGCTCGGATTCGCGACCGGCGTGGTCAACGTCTGGCTCGTCGTCCGGCAGCACATCGCCAACTGGCCGATCGGCATCGCCAACGTCATCTTCCTCGGCCTGATCTTCGTCGACGGCGGCCTGTACGCCGACGCGGGCCTCCAGGTCGTCTACGTCGTCCTGCAGGTGTGGGGCTGGTGGGAGTGGCTGTACGGCGGACAGGCGCGGACCGAGCGGGTCGTCCAGCGCACGTCCCGCACGGAATGGGCCGGGCTCGCGGCCGCCGGGATCGCCGCCACCGGCCTGCTGACGTGGGCGCTCAGCGCCTGGACCGACTCGACCGTGCCGTTCTGGGACGCGCTCACCACCGCCATCTCGCTGGCCGCGACGTACGGCCAGAGCCGCAAGCTGCTCGAGTCGTGGTGGCTGTGGATCGCCGCAGACCTGATCTACATCCCGCTGTACGCCTACAAGCACCTCTACCTCACCAGCGCCCTCTACGTCGTCTTCCTGGCGCTGTGCGTCGCCGGACTGCTCGCCTGGCGGAAGGACCACGCGGAGCGCCAGGCGGCGGCCGTCCCGGTGGCCTCATGACGTTCCGGCATGGACTGGTGATCGGGAAGTTCTATCCACCGCACGCCGGCCATCATCACCTGATCGACACCGCGGCGGGCGCCTGCGCGCGCGTGACCGTCGTCGTTGCCGCCTCCACCGTGGAGAGCATCCCCCTCGCCCTCCGTACGGCCTGGCTCCGCGAACGGCACCCGCAGCCGCACGTCGAGATCGTTCCGGTCGTCGACGACGTCGAGGTGGACTACGACTCCGAGGAGATCTGGGCGGCGCACGTGGCGGCGTTCCGGTCCGGCTTGGCCGCGGCGTCGGGGCAGGACGTGCGGGTGGCGTCTGAGCAGGGCGTGGGAGTGGCGTCCGGGCAGGGCGCGGGTGTTGCGTCCGGTCAGGACGTGGGCGCGGTGACCGGGCAGGGAGTGGGAGTGGCGTCGGGGAAGGGCGCGGGAGCGGTGACCGGGCAGGGCATCGGCGCACTCGACCGCCCGGCGGTCGACGCGGTGTTCAGCTCTGAGGAGTACGGCCCCGAGTTGGCCCGCCGGTTCGACGCCGCGCACGTCCCGGTGGACCCGCCGCGCGGCCGGTTCCCGGTGAGCGGCACCGCCGTACGGAGCGACCCGGTCGCCTGCTGGCAGTGGCTCTCGCCCGCCGTACGCGCGTACCTGGCCCGGCGCGTCGTCATTGTCGGCGCGGAGTCCTCGGGCACGACCACGCTGAGCCGCGCGCTCGCGGCGCACTACTCCGGGCGTGGCGGGGTGTGGGCCGCGACCCGGTGGGTGCCGGAGTACGGCCGCCTGTACTGCGAGGAGAAGCTCGCCCTCGCGCGTCGTACCGACCCGGACCGGTGGATCGGCGATCTCCCTTGGGCTTCGGAGGAGTTCACCCTGATCGCCGAGCGGCATCTCGCCCTCGAGGACGCCGCCGCCCGCTCCGGCTCGCCCCTGCTGATCTGCGACACCGACGCCTTCGCCACCTCGCTGTGGCACGAGCGCTATCTCGGCGCCCTGTCGCCCGACGTCGAACGCGTCCACGCCCGTACCCGCCACGACCTGTGGATTCTCACCGACACCGCCGGCGTGCCCTTCGAGCAGGACGGCTGGCGCGACGGCGAGTCGATCCGGGAGCGCATGTCGGAGCGGTTCCGGGAGGAGCTCGACCGGCGCGGCCTGCCGTACGTCGTCGTGACCGGATCGCATGGGGACCGCCTCGCCGCCGCCGTCGCCGAGATCGACGCCCTCCTCGAGAAGGGCTGGACGTTCGCCGATCCGCTCTGAGTAGTGCCCCAGTCCTGGGTCTCCAGCACTAACTCCGTTGCGGGTCATGAACGAACCCTCAATCGTGACCAATAGGTACGGACTGGTCGGCTAACCTCCGGTCCACCCCGGCCACGCCCCTCGTCGGAGACCGCCCTATGTACAGCTATTACGTGTTCGAGGAGTCGTCCTTCCCGGGAAGCGGCGGCCGGGGACACGTGTGGACCTTCACCGACCTGCCGAGGCTGCGGGACGCCGTCGGCGACTTCCTCCGTACCGGCTGGTCCCCGCACTCCGGCGGCACCCTCGCCATCCGCGTCCACCAGCGGGGCGAGGAAGCGGCGGCATACGACATCTATCCGTTCCTGGGACTGAAGATCCCAGGGCTGACGGAGATCACCTGGGACGCCGAGCGGCGGATCCACGGCGGGGAGCCCGAGCCGGTGAGCTCCTACGCGCCCCTCACCACGCCGGACGGCACGGGAGAACGGCGCTTCCGCGTACTGTCGGCCGAGGAGGTCGCGCCGCCCGCCGAGCAGCGGTCACTCGAGATCCGGATCGACTGGGAGAGGATGGACCTGCCGGCGCTGATCCCGCCGGTGCTGCCCGGGGCGGCAGGCGCCGGGGCGTACGGAGACGGCGTCGGCTGCGGCGACCGCCGGCCGGTGCTCGACCGGACCGACGCTCGTTGAGCTACGGCGCCAGCCCGTTCAGCAGGACGGCGAGACCCAGACGGAACTCCTCGTCCACCGTGACCCGTGCTGCCTGCTGTGCCGTCTCGGCCATCAGGGGGAAGTCCGTGCTCGGCAGCGTGGCCATGGTCCGCGTGCCCTCGCCGGACAGCGGCCCGAGGTGCTCCAGCTGGATGGCCCCGACCAGGTAGCCGACCAGACTGCGTAGCGCGACGACGCGCCGCTCGCCGACGATGCCCGCCTCGGTGAGGATGCCGAGCACCGTCTCTCCCCACCGCAGGCTGCTCGGTGAGCCCTGCCGGTGGGTCAGCGTGAGCGGAACGACGTTCGGGTGGGCGCCGACGGCATCGCGGACGCGCTCGACCATGGTCGCGACCCGCTCCCGCCACGATGAGCCCGTCGGGGGAGCGGTGTCGACGGCGCCGAGGACGAGGTCGACGACCAGACCTTCGAGCTGTTCGCGGTCGTCGACGTAGCGGTACAGGGACATCGTCCCCATTCCGAGTTCCTTGGCGACCGCGCGCATCGTCAGGGCGGCGAGTCCGTCGCGGTCGATGACGGCGAGCGCGGCCGCGGCGATCTGCGTCTCTGTGAGCGAGCGTGGGCGTGGCATTGCCCCGACAGCGTACAAGGTACGCCTACGCGTGTTAGCGTATGTTGTACGCCTATAGGAAGGATGCCGCGATGGCCGTCCACGACGATCCCCGCAGGCCCCGCCCCGGCACCGTCATCGACGAGCGCGAGTTCACCCCCATCTCCGGCCCGCCGATCCGCGTCCCGTCGCCCGGGCACCTCGTCCACCTGCAGTTCCGCCGCTTCGCCGGCTGTCCGGTGTGCAACCTGCACCTGCGATCGATCGTGCGTCGCCACGCCGAGATCGAGGCGGCCGGCATCCGCGAGGTCGTCGTCTTCCACTCGCCCGCCGACGAGCTGCGCGAGCACGCGGCCGACCTACCGTTCGCCGTCATCGCCGACCCGCACAAGCGGCTGTACGTGGAGTTCGGCGTCGAATCGGCGCGGCGGGCACTCCTGCACCCACGCGCCTGGGGGCCGATCCTCCGGGCCGTCCTGCGCAGTACGTGGGCCATCGTCCGCGGCCGTGAGCGCGGCCCGGCGGCCCACCCGCAGGGCGGCCGCTTCGGCCTGCCCGCCGACCTTCTGATCGCCGAGGACGGCACCGTCGTCGCCTGCAAGTACGGAGAACACGCCTACGACCAGTGGTCCGTCGACGAACTGCTGGAGCTGGCCTCCAGCAGCCCGCGCCCCGCGGCTTCGGGGCGGTGAGTTGACGGGGGCTCCACCAGGCCGCTGCGCCCAGGGACCATTTGCCACTCTTTCCGGCGGGTGGAATCTCCGCGGTTGACCCTGCGGAGGATCGGCGGACACGATCGGTCGTACGGTGTTTCCACAACGTCACGGAGGTGCTTGCACCATGCCGAAGGTACTGATCGTCACGGGCGACGCGGCCGAGGATCTCGAGGTGATGTACCCCTACCAGCGGCTGCTGGAAGAGGGCTACGACGTGCACATCGCCGCTCCGACCAAGAAGAAGCTGCAGTTCGTCGTGCACGACTTCGTCGACGGCTTCGACACCTACACCGAGAAGCCCGGCCACACCTGGCCCGCCGACATCGCGTTCGCCGACGTCGACCCGGCCGAGTACGCCGCGCTGGTCCTGCCCGGCGGCCGCGCGCCCGAATACATCCGCGGCGACGCCGACTGCCGCCGCATCGTCCGGCACTTCGCCGAAGCGGGCAAGCCGATCGCGGCGCTCTGCCACGGTCCCCTCGTGCTCGCCGCGGCAGGGGTCCTGGCGAGCCGCTCCTCGAGCGCGTACCCGGCGCTCGCCCCCGACATCGAGGCGGTCGGCGGCTCCTTCGTCGACAGCGAGGCGCACATCGACGGCTCCATCGTCACCGGCCGCGCCTGGCCGGATCACCCGGCCTGGATGCGGGAGTTCCTCAAGGTCCTACGGGTCGCCGCCCCGGTCGACTGATCCGCCGCGTCCGAGCCCACCGCCGCGCCGCCCGTAGCGGCCGGCGCGGCGGTACGCAATGCGCGCCGATCACGGCTCGGAGAGCCGCTGATTCCTCCCATCACCTACGAAGGGCTGCACCGGCCCTCTGACACCGCCGACTGACCGCACCACAGGTGTCCGCACCACGGGGGGACCTCACGTCGATATCGTCGGCCACGCCCTGTTTCAGGTCAGCCGGTCGGCCTCGGGTGCCGTGTCCACCGTTCGGTGGACACGCGAATGACCGGTTCACCGATCGCCTGAGGTGCCCGCTGCCGCGACGCTGGCGGTATGGATGAAACAGCGGTGCGCGTACGCCCTCCCGTAACGCAGGCGCTGTCGCCCGACGCCCCGAATGTGACATAGACGAAAGGGCTACGGCGCTTACGCGGGCCCAACAGTCACCCAGCGGGGTGGCAGGCGGAATGACCTGTGCCCTGGACTCTGACCTCCGACCGAAGGGAAGTACTGATGCATGCAAAAGATGCCGAACTGGCCGGTGCCCTGACCGAGCAGCTCGGCGACGAAAAGATCGTGGCGGCCGCGTACGCCAGGGTGGACACCGCGCTCAGCCCGGCGCGGATGCTTTCGCCGCTCGGCAACTACCTGATCGCCAGGCCGGCCGCTCGCGCGGCGGCGAAGAAGATGACCGAAGAGACCGACATCCCGCTCGACGCCGCCGTCGTCTTCGGCGTCAGCGACGGTGCCCTGCACGTGTGGGCTGCCGACCCGATGCTCAACCGGGTCGGTGAGCACCTCGGCCAGATTCCGCTGGACCGCATCGCGTCCATCAAGGTCGAGGGCGGCAAGAGCTGGCAGCCGGTCACGATCAGCATGGCCGACGGAAAGAGCGTCCAGCTCGAGGGCCGGGGCTCCATCCACGCGGTCGCGGCCGAGTTCGACAAGCGCAAGGCTGGATAGTGTGGACTGACGGGGTGTTGCTTCCTGCGGTGTCCAGGCGATGCCGTCCGTTCGCCGGCCCGGTCGACCGCACGGGTCGCCGCTCCCGTCGACTGACCGACCGCATCCGAGCCCACCGCCGTACGGACCGATGCGGCGGTGGGCATCCGCATCGGGTCTGGCCGACGGACCATGGTCCCGCCTCCTCAGGGACGTTCGTCCCTGGGAGGAACGCCGACCAGCAGAGCAGAGTGGAAGTTGGCCTGCGAGACGGGCGAGGGAGCTCGACCGTACGAATCCGCCAGGACGGAGATTCGTAGGGGAGGGCTGAGAGGCCGGCGGGGGCGATAAGCCCCCATAAGACGGCGACCCCCAATACCTGAACCGGACAATGCCGGCGAAGGGAAATCGCCTCGCAGGTCTTCGCTGTGCTCCCGGACCCTGGCCACGCGCGTGTCGATCACACGTCTCGCTTCATTGGCGTCGCCACACGTCGTTCCGCACGGCACGTCGACGGCGCGAAGCCACCACGGCCAGGCGGCCCTGAACATTTACACGATCGATGAAATGCCCTTTCCGGTGATCGCGTCTGGATAGCGTCCTCCCACGGTCGGTTTCAGGGAGGCGGCAGTGGCGCTTCGACGCTGGGGTGCGGTGCTCGTGGTCGGAACGGCGGTGCTCACGCCGGTCGCGGCCCACGCCGACACGGGCTATGTGCCAGGCCAGTTCATCGCCAAGCAGTACACCGAGGCTCTCGGGCGCGCTCCCGACCAGGCCGGCTGGCGGGGTGACGTCGGCTATTTCGAATCCGACGGATGTAACGCCACCACGCTCGCGAACGTCGGCCGTTCCATCTACACCTCGTCGGAGTTCACCGGCCTCGGGTACGACAACGACGCCAGAGTGCTCGCGCTGTACCGTGGGGCGCTCAACCGGGAACATCTTGAACTGATCCCCTGGCGAGGCAGGCGAATACGAGTTCCCAGCCTCAAGATCCAGCTGGCGGTGGCCGAACGCCGGGGCCTTGCCGACCGTGCCGCCTTGATCCGCCAGGCGATGCGTTCCTGAACCACCTCATATGACCGACCGCGGCTGTCATATAGACGCGTGTGTATATTTGTGAGCCTCCTCGGCATCTGGGCGGTGAAGGGTGGGCAGGGATGGACTTGATGGTGCTCTCCGCAGACGGGCCCTGGGCGCAGGTCACCCCCGAGGCGGAGCGAGTCGCCTAGGAGCATCACCTTGGGAGGCTTCGCGAGATCTTCGCCATCCAGGCCGGAATCTCTCGCGAAAAGGTCAACCGGGTGTATGAGTTCGAAGCGGGCCTGGTGCGGCAGAACCACGGCAAGGCCCCCGAGGCCTTCTGATGGGATCAGCTCGCGACTGTCCACGAGCGTGTCACCAACCGGTACAACAACGGCACCTACGACGCCACGTACTTCACCTACACCCTGACCCTCGCCAACGGCGCGTCGACCAAGCTCGATGGCTTCTACCGGGATCCAAAGCTCCACCGCAATCCCGAATTCGCCATCAGCGCCAACCCGCGGGGCCGCCAGTACGCTGACCTCGGCAGGGCGGTGGCCAACCACGTCACCCGGGCCAAGCTGCCCGGCGCCCTGGAATCCCTGGAACGCGGCGAAAGCCTGACCTTCGGCGACGTGACCATCGATCGCAACGGAGTTCGCCGCGGAAGGCGCGCAGCGCCATGGGCGTCGATCCAGGAGGTGAAGGTCGAGAAGGGCTGGATCACCATCAAGCAGGAAGGTAAGTTCCGGCCGCTGCACAAGCAGGAAGTCGCCAGGATTCCCAACTTCTCGCTCTTCATCACCCTGGTCGAGAAACTACGCGAGGGCCTCCGCGTCGG
>NZ_JBFAJC010000107.1:0-13739 GCF_040655075.1 Actinoallomurus sp. NPDC050550
GCCCAACCGGGCTGAAACGTGGGCACGCATTCGACACGGCCACCCGTTGACGACCGAACACAACCAGACACACACCGAACAGCGTCCGACCTCATGCAGGTCGGGCGCTGTTCCTGAAGATCATTACGGGCATGTATCAGGGGCAGGGGCAGGGGCAGGGTCGAACCGCCGGCCTTCTGCTTTTCAGAGCAACAACCACCCTGCTCACGGTGCTTGTGTCGAGGTAAAGGGTGCCGGGCACCTGCCTCAAGCTCATACCGCACGTATTCCCTGTTAGCGGCCCTCGGTTCACACCCGTGATGCCGCGACCCGGCCGGCATGGTGGACCGTGGATCTCTGGACGGTGGGTCCCTACTTGGTCGATCTCACGAGCGGCTCTTGGCCCAGATCATCAGGCGGCCGGTTTCTGCGGGTGCGTCCGGCTTGTGATCGTCGATGCGATCCAGGCGGTAGCCGAGTCGCCTCGGGATCGCCGCGCTGGCGGCGTTGGCCTCGTCGCAGTGGATCTCGATGCGCTCGGTCCCGGGCAGCGCGAGTCCCGCATCAGTGAGGGCCCTGGATGCTCTGGTCGCCAGGCCCTTGCCTGTGTGGTCGACATGAAGCCAGTAGCCGATGTCGAATGCCCCCGGGCCTACTCGCGCATGCAGACCTACGGTGCCGAGCAGCCGCTCGCCATTCAGATCGAAGATGCCGTAGATGTAGGCCTCGCCCGTGTCCCACTGGCTGATTGCCGATGCGATGAAGGCTTCCTGGTCGTATGGCTTCGGCCGTTCGGCGGCCCAGGGCATCCACGGATGCAGGATCTCGAAGGACTCCAGGACGGCCGTGTGCAATGCCGGGGCATCTGCCAGCGTCCAACGGCGCAACAACATGCCGTCGAGCGCAATGCGTTCCGGTGGCCTCATGCCCCGATCATGGAAGCGGTACCACTCGCACGCAACCGCTTTAAGACCTGTCGTCGACACAAGCCTGATCGGTAACGCCGACCATGTCGGGACACGCGAAAGTCCGCAAATGACCGTCGCGGCTTCTTCACTACGAGTCACGCTAAGCACGTCCACACCTGTCCAGACCTGACCACGGACCAGCCTTTCAGGCCCCACGGCGTCCAGGCCCGTCCGAGGCTGTCCAGGGCGGTCGTCAGCGCGGGTGCGACACTCCGGCTCGCGGGATTTGGGGGCGGCGGGGCCCTCAGTGTCTCGCTCGGCCAACCGTATGCCGGAAGACGGCAGTCCACGGTCCGTCCGTTCGACGGTTGTACCGTGCTGCGGCTTGGGCGCCGAATATTCCGTCGCCCGTCAGGGGTGAGACGATGCACCAAGATCATCGAAAGGAGCGCACGTTGCCGAGCACGCTGCCGTCGACCGAATGCATGCTGGTGGTTCGTACCGACTTCTCCGACCAGGGCGCCTGGGAAGCAGTCAGGGCGGCGATCGGAGAGCCCGACGAGGGCGGCTATCTCGAGGATTACATGCTCGGCGTGGAGTACGTCGACGATGTGACCTACCGGGAGTTGCCGGTCGAGCAGGTCGTCGGGCTGCTCACGGACGACTACGAGTCGTCGCTGCTGGCGGTGGTCGACGAGGCCACGATCAGATCGCCCGAGATGCCCATCGTTCTCGTCGATCTCAACGAGCTGAACGAGGAGTACGGCCGTACGATGCGCGTCGTCCCGGCCGAGCTCCCGTCGATCGAGGTGAACGTGCACATCGGCAACATGGACTTCTTCGAGTTCGCCGATAACGCGGACGAGGACGGTGTCTTCCGCGGTTTCCCCGAGTGACGCGACGCGCTCCGGCCCCGACGGCCGCATGACCGGTGGTCATGCGGCCGTCGGTTCATTCACCCGTTGGTGCGCGCCGCGAGCCGATCAGGTCCCAGAGCGGGAGATCAGCTGCCTCCAGGTGGTCGGGCCCACGATTCCGTCGACCGTCAGGCCCACCCGCTCCTGGAACCGCCGGGCCGCGGTGTCGGTGCCAGGGCCGAAGACGCCGTCGACCTGGGTGGAGGACTTCAGGTCGCCGTGCTTCACCAGCTCGGTCTGGGCCGCCTTGACATATTCGCCCTGGTCGCCCTCGCGGACGGTCGAGCCGATCGTCTGTCCGTCGGTCAGCTTCTCCCAGGTCGCGGGACCGACGACTCCGTCCGACGTCGGCCGTACGGACCCTCGAACCGGGCGGTCGGTTCACGTGCGGTCCGTGTTCGGCCAGATGCACCCGTTAGCTGTCGATTGAGCGTAGAAACTGCGTGTTGCCCCGCTTTTACGCTCATGAGGAGACGAATGCACGGGAGAATCGCGGCGACCGCTGCCTCGATCGCGGTGCTGGCCGGCGGCCTCGCCGTCGGCGGGACCGCCGAGGCGGGCATCCAGGGATCAGGCGTCAGCGCCGACAGTGCCGCGCGGTGTCACGCCCAGCAAGTCCCCCACACCAAGCACTGGACGTGCGTGACGCCCGGCTCGTACTGCCCGAAGGCCGCGCACGGCCGCTACGGGTACGCGGTGAAGACCCACAAGAGGTACCGGTGCGTCAAGTACTCGAACGGCCGGTGGCGCTGGAAGCGCGCCGCCTGAGGCCGGCACAACCACGGTCTCCGCGCCGAACGCTCCGCTCCGGTGGGGCGTTCGGCGGGACGACGCCCCGCCCCACCGGCTCGCACCCGCTCCCGCCACGACCCGTACCTACTCCTCGCGCTCGGCAGCCCGCTCCCGCCCCGACGCTCGCACCCGCTCCCCGGAACGGGGAATTCTGTCGTTACCGCGTGCCAAGATCACCCGTATGCCGTTGCGAACCCTCATCTCCGTCCACCTGGGGGAGCCCACGCCGGAATCCGGCTCGCTGGAACCCGGCTCCGGACCGGAGTCCGGCGGGGAGCCGGCGCCGGAGACGCCGCCCGGGCCGGTCGTCGCGGCCGAGGAGGCGCTGACCGAGGGGCTCGACGGCGCGACGCGTAAGTCCTTGGACGTGATCCGCGCCAGGCTCTACAACGAGCCGCCGAGCCGGGACGACTGGGAGCGGCTGGCGGACTCGGCGTACGCCGGGTTCGCGCGGACCGTGCTCGAGACCGCCGTCGTACGGGCCGCCGCGATCCAGGCCGGTGAGATCCCCTACGCCGCGGACAAGGCGTTCACGGCCGACGAGGTCGCGGTGCTCGGCCGGGCGGTCCGGGTCGCCCTGCTCCGCGACGAGACCTGGCTGCCCGAGCTGCTCGACCGGCTGCTGCCGGCCGTCGCTGTCGCCCCGTCGGCGGCCCGTACGCTCCCGTCGCAGGCGCTGGTGTTCGAGGTCGCCCGGTCGGCGCAGGAGTTCCCGACGCCGGAGGCGGCGGCCGGGCTGCGGGCCGTTCGCGGGATCGTCCGCCACGCCGGGGTGCCCAAGCAGCTCGACCGGAACCTCAAGCGGATCGACGCCGCGCTCGCCGACCGTACCGAGGTCGCCTTCCGGCTGCCCGACCTCGGGTTCGGGCCGGACGGCGTGCACCGCAGCACGGTCGGGGAGTACGAGGCGCGGATCACGGTCGGCGAGGACGCGACGCTGACCTGGCACCGCGACGGGAACGACCTGCGTGGCGTGCCCGCGGCGGTCCGGCGCGACCACCCCGTGCGGCTCAAGGAGCTGCGGGAGCTCGTCAAGCGCACCCGAGCGCACCTCACGACGCTCACCCGGGCACTGGAAGGCGCGCTGCTCGCCGAGTCCGGGCAGTCCTACGGCCGGTGGCGCGCGGAGCAGGCCGAGCACCCGCTCGGCCGTCCCCTCACCGAACGCCTGATCTGGGAGGTCGAGGTCGCGCCCGGCGAGTGGCGCGCCGGCCTGCCGGTCGAGGGCGGCCGGCGTTTCGTCGACGCGGCCGGCGAGCCGTGGGCCGCGGTGGGGGAGGACGCCGTGATCCGGCTGTGGCATCCCGTCCGCGCGATGCCCGGCGAGATCCGGGCGTGGCGCGACCAGTTGACCGAGCGCCACCTGCGCCAGCCGTTCAAGCAGGCGTTCCGGGAGATCTACCTGCTCACTCCGGCCGAACGGGAGACCCGGCTCTATTCCAACCGGTTCGCCGCGCACATCCTGCGGTACCGGCGGCTCTACGCGCTGTTCAAGGCGCGCGGCTGGCAGGCGGGCATGCTCGGCCCCTGGGACGGTGGGTACGAAGGCGAGGCGACGCGTGTGCTCCCCGGCAGGGGCTGGCGGGGGCGCCTCTTCGTGGAGTACGTCGATCCGGCCTGGCAGGACGAGCTGGCCTCGACCGACCAGGTCCGGTTCGAGCGGCGTACGGACGATGGCTGGCGCGAGGCGGCGCTGGAGGAGGTGCCGCCGGCCGTGTTCAGCGAGGTCATGCGCGATGTGGACCTGTTCGTCGGGGTGACGTCGATCGCCGCCGACCCGGAGTGGACCGACCGGGGCGAGGACCGGTACCGCGACTACTGGCACCGGGCCGGTTTCGGGGATCTCAGTGCCTCCGCCGAGGTCCGCCGCGACGCGCTGGCCCGGCTGCTGCCCCGCACCAGGATCGCCGACCGCGTCGAGCTGGGCGGGCGGTTCCTGCGCGTACGGGGCTCCCGGCGCACGTACAAGATCCATCTGGGCTCGGCGAACATCCTCATGGAGCCGGACGACGCCTACCTGTGCATCGTCCCTTCGTCCCGCGGCGCCGCGGGGGACGGGTTGTTCCTCCCCTTCGAGGACGAGCGGCTGTCGTTGATCCTCAGCAAGGCGTTCCTGCTGGCCGACGACGCGGGCATCACCGACCCGGACATCCTCCGGCAGATCGAGCGGAGCGGGTGATGGCGAGCGTGACGGTCTGGGACGAGACCGCGACGGGGCGGCGACTCGACGAGATGTCTCTGCCCGACCTGCCGGACCAGATCACGGTGCGCGACCTGATCCGGACGCGGGTGCGCGAGGAGGTGGCCCGGCACAACGCGCGGCCGTCGCGCCACTTCCGCGGCCTCGTACGGCCCGACGACGCGGAGACGGAGCTGAACGGCTACCTCCTTCGCGAGGCGAGGCGCATCGACGCGGAGCGGCAGGCCGACCTCGCCGAGCGGGCCTTCGGCCGGAACGGCTTCATCCTGCTCGTCGGCGACCGCCAGGCCGACGATCTCGATGAGGTCGTCGAGCTCGGCGCGGACACGGAAGTCGTCTTCCTCAAGCTCGTCCCGCTGGTCGGTGGATGATCCCGCTCCGTCCCACCGAGCGCGGTTTGGCGTCGTTGTGATCACCCGGTACAGTTGAGGAGTCGGCAGGCGGGGACGAGGTTCGGCCCCGGCGAGTCGGCAGGGTCCTCCGGTGACACCGGAAGTGACCCCCTTCTCATGTAGGGCCCGGGTCGACACCCGGTTCGTGCAAGGGGAGAACGTCCGCTAAGCTGGGCGTCGCCCGCGAGGGAGACCGAGCGAGCGAGACACGAGGTCCCGTCGTCTAGTGGCCTAGGACGCCGCCCTCTCAAGGCGGTAACGCCGGTTCAAATCCGGTCGGGACTACGCAGGTCGAAGGTCTGATCACCACATGGTGGTCAGGCCTTTACTGTTTTCCGGCCCCTCGGCGGGTCCCGAGAGCACCGGCCCAGATCAACGGGCGGTCGCCAGCGCGGCGGCCAGCACCGCTTCTACGAGTAGGTAGAAGACGGTTGGAAAGAAGCCGGCCGGCCGTTCGACCGCGAACGAGATGATCCGGCCGCCCGCCATGCCCGCGAGGGCCAGCGCCACGGCGAGGACCAAGCCGGCCCGCAGCCCGTCGTCCAGGAGGGCGAGCACGAGCGTCATGGCGACCGCGATGCCGAACCCGCCGTACACCGCGCGCACCTCGTTGCGTCCATCCGCCGAGCGCACCAGGGTGCCGAACTGGGCCAGGAGCGCGGTCGGCGCGATCAGGCCGTAGATGCCCATCCCGCCGAAGAAAGCGGCGACCACGCCGATGATCACCTTGTCCATCCCGTCCTCCCGCGTCACGCCGTGCGGCTCGTACGGGCGGTAGCCCAGCATTCGCGGTGGCGGCGCGTCGATGACCTGCCGGGTAATCGACACGGGCCGGGCCGCCCTGCGCGAGGTGAGCAGGACGAGCGCCTCATCGCGTCACGCGGCCGCGCGCCTCAACGTGGCCGCGTGACGCGATGAGGCGGTGAGCAGGGGGCGTCTCGTCGCGTCGCGCGGTCTACGAGGAGACGAGCAGGGGACCGTCTCGTCGCTTTACGCGTCGGTGAGCAGGGCGAGCACCTCGTCCCGCGACATGGCCGCGCCGCGTTCCCGGGCGGTGGCGACGGCCTCGGCGCCGATGAGGTCCCGCGCCCGGCCGGCCACGCGGGCGACGTCGGGGTCGCCCGCCAGGGAGATACCGCGCTGCGCGGCCCCGGCTCCGAGAAGGAGGGCGGCCCGCGTGCCGTCGCCCCGGAGCACGGTCGCTCCGGCCAGGGCCTCGGCGGCGTGGGCCAGGAGCCGGGTGTCTTCTCGCCCGACGGCGATCGCCTGACGGCAGCGGGCCTCGGCCTCGACGGCGTCGCCCTCGGCCTCGGCGAGCCGGCCGAGCCCGATCAGCGCCATCGCCCGCGTGTAGCGGATCGCGAACGAATCCGCCACGCATCGGCTCAGCGCGGCCTCGTAGTGACGGCGCGCCTCCGCCAGGTCACCGCGCAAACGGGCGACCTCCCCCAGGCCGACGAGCGTGTCGGAGATCTTCTCCGCCCCGCCCGCCCGGCGGGCCAGCACCTGTGCGTGCTCGAAGCTCTCCCGGGCACCGTCGAGATCGCCGCGGCGCAGCCGGATCTCGGCGGTCAGCCACAGGCAGTCCGCCATGTCCTCGGCGGAGTCCAGCTGCCGGACGTACTCGACGGCCTCGTCGATCAGTGTCTGCGCCCTCTCCCAGTCACCGCGCGCCGCGGCGATGCGACCTCGCTCGGCCAGCATCGCCGACAGCCCCCAGCGATCGCCCAACGCGCGAAAGCCCGCCTCTCCCCGGGAGAACTCGGTGTCGGCCCCGGTGAGGTCACCGGCGAACAGCTGCTGATACCCGTTTCCGAAGTGGCGGAGGGCGCCGGACCACGGGTCTTTGCCCATCCGTGCCGCCTGCAACTCGACGTTGGCCTCGGAGGGACCGGCGTTCAGCGCCCAGAGGAGGGTGGACATCGGCCGTAGCGTCGGCCGGTCCGAGCCCAGGTCCGCCATGATGGAATCGATGCGGCGCCGGTAGCCGTCGAGGGCCGGGTCGCCGCCGCCGCCGTGCAGGGCGATCATGACGCACAGCGCGTACTCCTCATCCATACCGGCCGGCGGTTCGGAGCCCATCAGGGCGAGCAGTTCGGTGGCGGTCGCGGCGCCCTCGCTGCGCAGCCCGCGCAGCCACCAGTAGGCCGACATCGCCGCGAGCATCCGCAAGGCCCGGGCGTGGTCCGTGCCGACGAGCACGCGGAGCGCCGCCAGGAGGTTGCCGCGTTCGGCGTTCAGCCGGGCCAGCCACTCGAGCTGCTCGGCCCGGCGCATGTGGGGTTCGGCGGTCTCGGCCAGCTCGAGGAAGTACGCGGCGTGCGCGGCGCGCGCCGTCTCCGTCTCGCCGGCGTCGGCCAGCCGCTCGGCGCAGAACTCACGGATGGTGTCGAGCATGCGGTACCGCCCGCCGTCGCCCTCGACGAGGGACTTGTCGGCGAGGTCGGTTACTAGATCGTCGGCCTCCTCTTCGGAGAGGTCGCAGACCCGAGCCGCCGCGCGCGGAGTCGCGCCGCCCGCGAACACGGTCAGCCGCCGGGCGACCAGGCGTTCGTCCTCGCGGAGCAGATCCCAGCTCCACTGCACGACGGCGCGCAGGGTGCGGTGGCGAGGGGCCTTCGTCCGGTCGCCCCGCGACAGCAGCCGGAACCGGTCGTACGCTCCGGGGCCGTCCGGCGTGCCGAGGCGCGCGGCGACCTCCCCGACGGTGAGCGTGCGCAGCCGTGCCGCCGCCAGCTCGATCGCGAGCGGCAGTCCGTCGAGCGCGTCGCAGACGCGAACCATGGTGGCGACGGCCGGGGCGTCGAGTTCCAGGCCCGGGCGTACGGCCGCCGCCCGGTCGGCGAACAGCCGCACCGCCGGATAGCCGAGCGCGTCGGCCGGATCAGCGCCGGGCGGGGGGACGGCGAGCGGCGTGAGCGGGCACAGCGCCTCACCGGTGATGCCGAGGGCCTCCCGGCTGGTCGCCAGCACCCGCAGGCCGGGACAGGCGCCGAGCAGCCGGTGCACGAGCCCGGCCGCATCGTCGATCACGTGCTCGCAGTTGTCCAGGATCAGCAGAAGGTCCCGGTCGGTGAGGGCCTCGACGAGCCGCCCGGCCAGGTCGGGGTGCGAGCCCGGTGCGGCGGGCAGCCGTCCGGCCTCCCGGATCCCGAGTGCGTCGATGACGGCCTGGGCGACCGTACCGGTCCCGTCTTTCGCACGGCTCTCGATCACGGCGAGGTCGACGAAGCGGACCTCGCCCGGCACGCGGCCGCCCGCCTCGATCGCCAGGCGGGTCTTGCCGGTGCCACCTGGCCCGACGAGCGTGACGAGGCGTTCGGCCACGAGCAGCCCGCCGACGCGGGCGAGTTCCTCCTGGCGCCCGACGAAGCTGGTGAGCTGGGAGGCCAGCGCACTTTGGGCCGAAGGGGCCGATTCGCGTTCCCGGGGAGGGCCGGCGGCCAGTGCGGGATCGGCCCGGAGGATGGCGAGGTGGATCTGGACCAGCTCCGGCGAAGGGTCGGCGCCCAGCTCGTCGGCGAGCGTGCGCCGCGCATCCTCGAACACCGCGAGCGCCTCGGCCTGCCGGCCGCCGCCGTACAGGGCGCGCATGAGCTGTCCGCGCAGACGCTCCCGGAGGGGATGGGCCGCCACGAGGTCCTGGAGTTCGGTCACCAGGTCGCGGTGGCCCCCCAGCGCGAGCCGCGCCTCGGCGTGGTCCTCGAAGGCGCCCAGCCGCAGCTCTTCGAGCCGGGCGGCCTGCGCCTCGGCGTACGACGCCGCGGTCACGTCGGCCAATGCGGGACCGCGCCAGAGATCGAGTCCCTCGCGCAACAGGGCGGCGGCGCGGGCGTGGTCACCGGCCGTCAGGGCGCGCCGGCCGTCCCGGGCGAGCCGTTCGAAACGGAGGGCGTCCACGTCGTCCGGCTCGACCGCGAGCCGGTACCCCGCCGGGTGGAACTCCACCAGGTCGCCGGACCCGTCGACACTCCGGAGGCCACGCCGCAACCGTGAGACCTGGGACTGCAGGGCGTTCGCGACCCCGGCCGGAGGATCCTCGCCGTACAGGGCGTCGATGAGGCGCTCGGCGGTCACCACCCGGCCCGCGTCGAGCAGCAGCAGGGCGAGCAGCGCGCGTACGCGCGGGCCGCCGACCGCGACCGGGGCGCCAGCTGAGGCGTGGACCTCCAGAGGGCCCAGGATGCCGAATCGCATGCCCGAATTCTCGCGGATCGACGCGGTGCGCGAGACGGTGCCGTGGGCCCATCCGGCCGTAGGGCCTGTCTCGACGTCACCGCAGTAGGACAGCGGGCGTGAAGACAGGCCCTGACGGGCTGGGCGCGCAGCGTTCAGCGCCGGGTCGAGGAGGTGGGCGAAGTGGTGGGCTGCTCCTGGACTGGAGCGTCTTTTCCACTGCGCCGCGCGATGATCAGTGGGGCGGTGAGACACGCGGCGGCGAGCAGGATCGCGAACGCGACCGTAAGGGCCAGGGTGTAGCCGTGCACGGCGGCCGCCTCCGGCGGGGCGTTGCGGTGGGTGGCCAGGAAAGTGACGGTGGCGCCGGAGGCCAGAGTGTTGAGCAGCGCGGTGCCCAACGCCGCCCCCAACTGCTGGGCGGCGTTGTACGCGGCGGCCGCGGCTCCGATGTCGTGTCCGCGCATCCGCGCGGTGGCCAGACTGGCGGTCGGGGGCATGACGCACCCGAGGCCGAGCCCGGTGAGCACCAGCGCGGGCACCAGGAAGACCGTGAACACATCCGTGCTGTCGGCCGTCAAGCGGGTCAGGATCAGCACTCCGGCGGCTGCGGCGAGCAGCCCCGGCACGATCAGCGCCGCGGGTTGGACGCGGCCGTGCAGTTTCCCGGCGATGAGCATGGACCCGGCCAGCGTGGCGAGAGCGTTGATGATCAGCGTCAGTCCGGCCTGGACCGGGGAGTAGCCCAGCACGGCCTGGGTGTAGTAGCTCATGAACAGGTAGAACCCGAACATCGCCACGAACATCAGGGTGATGGCCAGGAACGCCCCGGCGCGAACGCGGTGCACCAGCACCCGCATCGGCAGCAGGGGATGTGCCGCACGGGCCTCGACGGCGACGAACGCCGCCAGCAGCACCACCCCGCCGACCAGCAGCGCCCGCACCTCGACCGATCCCCACCCGAGCGATTCGGCCCGGCCGAACGCGTACGCGACCGCCGCGAACCCCGTCAGGCTCAACAACGCACCGGCGACATCCAGCCGCCCCCGCGCGGCGATCGGCCGGTCGGGCGGCACCATCGCGACGCCGAGTACGGCCGCCATCGCGATGGGCACGTTGATGTACAGGCACCACCGCCAACCGACGTACTCGGTCAGCAGGCCGCCGGCGATCAGACCGACCGCCGAACCCGCCGCGCCGACCGCCGCGAACACTCCGAACGCTCGGCCGCGCTCGCGCGCCTGGGTGAAGGTGGTCGTCAGCAGCGACAGCCCGGCAGGAGCGAGCATGGCTGCGAACCCTCCCTGAACCGCCCGCGCCCCGAACAGCATCGGCGGGTCGACCGCCGCGCCGCCCACGGCGGAGGAGGCGGCGAAGCCCAGCAGCCCTATCAGGAACGTGCGCCGGTGCCCCAGCGCGCCGCTGACCCTTCCGCCGATCAGCAGCAGCCCGCCGAAGGCCAACGCGTACGCGGTGATGGTCCATTGCCGGTTCCCGTCCGACATCCCGAGGGCGTGCTGCGCCGACGGCAGCGCGATGTTCACGATCGTCCCGTCCAGCACCACCAGCAGCTGTGCCGCGCTGACCACTGCCAGCGTCCACCACGGCCGTCCGGTCGGCTCTACCTGCGGTTTGTTGTCTCCGACATCCATGATTTCAAGCGTTCCGTCGAACTCATCCCGGAGACTCCTCGCCGCCGGCGGGCCGGTGACCGGCGCCGAACGCCCGACAACCCTCAAGCGACGGTTGAACGCTCACGGGCCGAATCCCGCCGCACCCACCTGTGCCGAAGCGGTTGATGATAATCAACGTTGACCAATGTCGATGGCCATCGCCAGCATCCCCGTATGGCCTACGACCTGACCCGTCTGTTCGCGGACGCGCCCCGCGGCTTCCCCACGTCTCCGCTCTACGGCCGGCTCGGTACGGTCGTCGCGGCGGACGAGCGGCTGCTGGCGATCGCCGCGCAGGCCCCTGCCGGCCGGCTCCCCACGAACCTGCTGTTCGCGGCGGTGCACTGTCTGCTGCTCCGGGACCCGTCGCACGACCTGGCGGCCTGGTATCCCTCGACCGGGTCCGCGCGGCGGCCGGACGGCGATCCGGGCCCGGCGTTCACCGACTTCTGCCTCACCCGGCGGCCGGAGCTCGTCGCCCTGATGAGGCGCCGCATGGTCCAGACGAACGTCGTCAAGCGGGCGACGGTCCTGCGCCTCGGACTCGCCGCGGTCGCCCGCATGACCGATGAGCCCGTCACGCTGATCGAGATCGGGTGCAGCGCGGGCCTGCTGCTGCGGTTCGACGACTACCGCTGCGATTTCGGCGGCCGGATCTGGGGGCCACCGGCGTCACCGGTGAAGATCCGCTCCCGGTGGGAGGGCGCCGGCCCGGCGCCGGATCTGGGCCCTCTCCCGGCCATCGCCGATCGCGTCGGTGTGGATCTGCACCCCGTCGACGTCACCGACCCGGACGAGCGGCTGTGGCTGCGCTCCCTGATCTGGCCGGAGAACCGGGAACAGGCGGACCTGCAGGCCGCGGCCCTGGAAGCGGCCGCCGCCGACCCGCCACGGACGATCGCGGGTGACGCCGTGGAGGTGCTCCCGCGCCTGGTCGCGGACGTGCCGCCGGGCACGCCGGTCGTCGTCTTCCACGCCGCGACGCGTATCCACGTCCCGGAGGAGCGCCGCGACCGCTTCGACGAGGCGATCGCGGCCGTGGGCCGGACGCACGCGCTGTTCCACCTGTCCCTCGAGGGCTCGCGAGAACTCGGCCCGGTCGCCTTCGCGGCACGCCTGCGGCAGGGCGACGCCGCCGAACGGGTGCTGGCGATCACCGACGGGCACGTGGAGTGGATCACCGATCCCGGCTCCTCGCCACGGTGACACACGGGCGGGCGGTGACGGTGATGTGATCGGTGACGCGTGGAGAAAGGAGTGGACGCGCGGCGGTGTCGTGCGCGAGCGGTGATGTGGCCCGACGACGGTGACGCGCGGGTGGCCGGCGGTCAGGTGATGGAGAACGCGGCCCAGACGGCCTTGCCGCCGCCCAGCAGAGGGGTCCAGCCCCAGGCCCGGCTGATGGCGTCGATGATGTGCAGGCCCCGTCCGGTCTCGGCCACGTAGTCGGGCTCCCGCATGGCCGGGGCGCGGTCCGCCGGGTCGGTGACCATGCAGACCAGGTGACAGCGGTAACGGACCAGCACGAGCCGGAGGCCTTCTTCGAAGCCGACCCCGCAGTGCAGCCCGTGGCGGACCGCGTTCGTCACGAGTTCGGAGACGACGATGGACGCGTCGTCGTAGAAGTGCCCAAGGCTCCATTCCGTCAACGTGGTCTTCGTGACGTCCCGCGCGATCTTCGGCGACTCGGCCTCCGCGGGCAGGTTCCGGGCGGCTACCCACGGGCGGTCGGGAACCTGGTGCGGGGCGTTGTCGAGACGCGTCAGCCAGTCATCCCAACCTCGGTGGGCCAGGGGGATGCCGGTGGTCTCTCGCAGGGGGGACATGGTCATTGCGAACCCTGGGGAAGTCCTGTTCGTCGCCGGGCGCCCGGTGCGCCGCTTCCGCTATCTTGCTCCTCAAGTCGTGCAGATGCAAGCACGGCTGCACACTCAAATGCACGTGCATCTGAGCGTGCAGCGTGTGGGGGGAGCGGCGTCCGGCCGTCAGGTGCGACCGGGCATTCTCGACAGAGGCGTGGAGGGGCGAGGATGTATCAGGCCTACAACGGAATGTCGGCGTCCTGCTTGAAGGAGGTCAGCTGGCTCAAGAGCCGGGCCAGCAACCCGAGCGGCAACTGCGTCGAGCTGGCGCAGCTGCCCGATGGCGCCATCGCCGTACGGAACTCCCGCTTCCCGGACGGCCCGGCGCTGCTCTACACGCGCGCCGAGATCGACGCCTTCATCCAGGGCGCCAAGGACGGAGACTTCGACCACATGCTTCTTTGACGCCCGAATGGCTCGTTCGACGTGACCGCTTTGCAATCGGCGCCCCCGGTGGGACACTAGGCGGATTCCAGTGTTCTGAGGGGAGCACATGATCGGTTCTCAGCCTGACGGCGAGACGGCCGTGAGCAGCTTGTTCGGTCATCATCGTGGTGGTCCGACGGTGCTGCGTATTGTGCTGGGGGCGCAGTTGCGGCGGTTGCGTGAGGCGCGGGGGATCACGTGTGAGGATGCGGGTGAGGCGATCCGGGCGTCGCATTCGAAGATCAGCCGGATGGAGTTGGGGCGGGTTCGGTTCCGGGCGCGGGATGTCGCGGATCTGCTGAGTTTGTACGGGGTGCGCTCGGAGGATGAGCGTGCGGCGATGCTGGCGTTGGCGGAGCGGGCGAATGAGCCGGGTTGGTGGCATTCGTATTCGGACATTTTGCCGGGTTGGTT
>NZ_JBFAJC010000108.1:0-12886 GCF_040655075.1 Actinoallomurus sp. NPDC050550
TCGTTTCTTCGTCGGTCACAGTGATCCTTCCCGGCCGGAGCCTCAGCTCCAGCCTGCCGGATCACCAGCCCGCCCACGATCTTTCAGACAGTCCCTCGTGCCTCGTTCCGGTCGCGCGGCGGCGGCGCCGTTCAGTTCCCGTCGGGTGGCACCAACGAGGGCCAGGGGGCGGGGTTGTTGCCCGATCCTTCTCCATTGAAGCTCGTGTCGCAGAGCTTCCAGGAGCCGTCGCGCCGGTCGGAGTTCAGGTGTAGTTGCTCTGTTGCGCTTCGCCAGGGGATACCTCCGGACTCGGCAGAGACCCCGCCATTGATGGTGACGATAACGGTGACCGTCGCGGTGCTGCCGTGCTGGGTGACGGAAACGAGGGTCAGCTGTGGGTGATACTCGATGGTGTAGAGCGAGCCCACGTTGACGGAGAAATCAGTTGAGTATGCCTTGCAGACCGTAGCCCCTGCCGCTAGAGAAAGGTCGTGGCCGTTTTTGTCGACGGGGGGGGTGGTTGCGGCTCGCTTTGGCCGAGGCGGCGTTGTACGCCGCGATGAATGCCTTGGCGTTGCCTTTCGGACCGGTGTCGTTTTCACTGGTGAGGAGTACCCCGGCGGCGATGGCTCCACCGATCAGGACGGCCGCGCCTACGGCGGCGCCGATGATCAGGCGGGTCTTGTTTCGGCCGCCCGGTGGCGGTGGGGGAGGTGCCATCGCGGGTCCGCGTTGCGGCGGGCCGTATCCCGGCGGATAGGCAGGTCCGCCCGGCGGTGGGTATCCGGGCGCAACGCCTTGCGAACGGCCTTGCGGCGGATCACCCTGCCGGGGACCGAGCGGACCACCTTGTGGATATCCGGATGGACCATGCTGCGGAGGACCGGGCGGGTATCCCGGCGGTCCCTGCGGTGAACCCATCATGGCCTCCAAGCCGAGGGCCGGGTCGTGGAGCTTCCCATCTTTGACTCGCTCTCTGATGGGCCGCGCTATGTATAAGGCCCGCAAATATACAGCGGTGTCTTTTTGTGATCAAGGTGACGGGCCGATGGCCTCGACGGGATGATCCGGCCCACGTCGATGTCGGGTAGTGCGTGGCGTGGCTGTTCTTGAAATGGGGGCCCTCCCCCCAAGGTGTGGACACCCTGAGCTCCCTGGATCATGGAGGTCTGGGGGTGAGAGGGGTCCTGCGTGGCGGCGTACTCGCTGAAGTGCAGAGGTAAGTACGGCTAAACGTGCAGGCGATCGCTGCAGTGGTTGAAGGGACGGTCGTCCACTACGGCTTCGCCGGGGCGGCTACCCCGCCCGGTCACCGATGTGAGTTACGCGGCTCGGTGAGGGTGAGGATCGACTCGACGACCGATTCCAGCGGGCGGGTAGCGTCGACGACCTCAACGCCCAGCGCCCGCATTCGCGCCTGGTGGTCCGGTAGCCAACGCCGCAGCAGGGAGAGGGTATCGCCGGTGCGGCCGAAGTCGTTTTCGCGGGACGGCTCATCGAGCCGTCGGAGCATCGTAGGCTCGTCGATCTCCAGCAAGATCACATGGTCGAAATGGTAGAAGAAGTCGGTTTCATTGCTGGCGTTCCCGCACACATACAGCCTCTGATCGGCGGCGATCAGAAGCTGCTCTAGCCGTGGCGGGTCCCACTCCCACCGGTGCCGGGTCAGCCACCCCCAATCAGGGGCGACCGGACGGCGGACGACCCGTCCTGCACCATCGACGAACCGAGCCAGCAACGGATCGGCATCCGCGTCGATCGACGGCCTGCCGCGCCTGGCAAGCTCAGCGGCCACTGTGGTCTTCCCCGACCCAGAACCGCCCGTGATCAGCACGGCCGTCATGGTGGTCACGTTAGCGCAGGCACCGAACGGTACCCAACGGAGTTTCGCCCGCCGCCCGGCACATGTGCCGCACCGGCCTAAACCGCTAACACCTGTGCACGTTTACCCGTACCTGCCTCTGCAGATGGATGAGTACGCCGACACTGCGTGGCGATGAAGGTCTACTCCGAGGAGTTCAAGGCCGACGCGGTGGCGTTGTAGTGCTCCCCGCGCACGCGGGGGTGGTCCCCTGTCCCGACGTGAGGACCAGGAGGGCACCCGCCGCTCCCCGCGCACGCGGGGTTGGTCCCGACGAATCCGCCGGAATGAACCTAACCGAGCGCTGCTCCCCGCGCGCGGGGATGGTCCCCACGACCCATCCCTGTCGGTGACCTCCCAGACCTGCTCCCTGCGCACGCGGGGATGGTCCCCGTCGACGTCAGTGCAGGTCAGAGAGGGGAATCTGCTCCCAGCGCACGCGGGGATAGTCCCGGCGACTCCGCCGACAAGGTGGCCAAGTTCCTCTGTTCTCCGCGCACGCGGCGATCGCTCGCTTGACGTCGGCCCACGCTCCTACTGGGAGATTAGGGGCGGTAGGCGGCTTCGAGGCCGCCGGCTGCAGCGAGCAGCGTCTGCCCGCAGGTGGTGCGTGCGCCGATCAGGGCGACTCCACTCTGTCCTTTCGACCAAGCGGCACACGTGGCTGTAGTAGTCGGTAACCCAGCCCTTTCTCACACTGCTGTCGTAGGAGCCGCGGTGGGCAGTGGGCGATGGCCCCGCGCGTCTCGATGTAGTCATCCAGCTTCTCCACTGCCCGAACCGCTGACATCTTGGACCAGTACCAAGCATTCGATATCTCCTTGATCCCGACGGTGTTCTCGAAGAGTTCGTTGATGTTGTAGCTCTTCGGGCTGTTTAGCTTGCGGTTCCTGTCATCCTGCAGGCGCTTCAGCCGTCTGGTCAGGACCATCCGCCAGCCTTCGTCGGCCAGGTCCCAGATGGCCAGATCATGTTTGGCTTCCCGAAGCTCCTTCGCGACCAGCTTCCGGAGTTCCGTGGGCAGGCTGGATGCCGTGCCATGCGCAACCAGATGCTGGAGGCCTTCGGCGGCCAAGTCTTCGCAGAACGCCTCCCAAAACGCCGTGAGCAGCACGATCGCTGCCTTGTGGAGCGCTTCCACCTTGTATATTCGCCCCGGGCCTGGACCCGCGACCTCAGTGTGGATCTCGGAGAGCCGGTCGATCTCCTGGCAGTTCTCTTCGAACGCCGTCCGCGCCTGACTTCCCACCGCACCCCCTTAGCTCAACCCGAATGTCTGTCCCGGGATTATCGCGAGGCCAGTCCGGTCCGTGATGTGAGCCAGCGCGGGCCCGGCCGGAGACAGCGGGTTCCCGGCGTGTGCTCAGCCGGCGAAGTCCAGGAGCGGGCGGGAGGGCCAACCCAGCTAGTCTGCTCCATCGTGATCGTTACTCAGTCCAGCGTGGAGGACGGTGCGGACGGTCGGATGGTGGAAGGTGAATCCGGCTTCGGTCAGGCGGGCGGGGATAACACGCAGGCTGCCGAGGACCTCGGGTGCGATCTCGCCCAGCACGCTGCGTAGTGTCCAAAAGGGCAGGCGCAGCGGTGCCGGACGGTGAAGCTCGTCGGCGAGGGCGGCGGTGAGGTCGCGGTTGCGGGCCGGTTCGGGTGCGGTGATGTTGTAGGGACCGGACGCGGTCGGGTGCTCGGTGAGGAAGCGGATGGCCCTGATGGTGTCGGTCAGCGAGATGTGGCTCCAGTACTCCCGTCCGCTGCCGAATGACGCCCCGAGGCCGAGGCGGAACCAGGGCAGCAGTTGTGGCAGAACGCCGCCCGAGGCTGACAGGACGAGACCGGTGCGCAGGTGGCACACGCGGATCCCGGCCTCTTCGGCGGGCCGGGTTGCTTCTTCCCAAGCTTGGGTGACCATGGGCAGGAACCCGGGTGAGGCGGGAGCCGCAGACTCAGTCAGTGTCTCGTCGCCTCGATCGATGCCGTAGTACCGAATACCCGAGGCGGAGATGAAAACGGCAGGCGGGTGTTGCGTCCGGGCCGCCAGAGTGGCCAGCGTGGCGGTGGTGTCGATGCGGCTGCGCAGGAGGAGGTCTTTGTAGGCGGCCGACCAGCGGCGGTCACCGATGCCCGCGCCAGCCAGATTCACCACAACGTCCGCCCCGGCAAGAACAGACGGGTCCATCGGCTCGCCGGCCTGCCAGCAGATCTCGTCCGGGGCCTGCGGTTCACGGCGTATCAGCCGGACGACCTGATGTCTGTCCGCTGCCAAAGAGCGCCGCAGCGCCATGCCGATGAGTCCGCTCGAGCCAGCAATCACAACCTTCGCCATCGGCATTCTCCATCTTTTCGGCACATCGTCAGGATGCTGGTGGCGATCGAGCGACCGCCGCCGAAGACTCACTCCGCGAGAGCCTACGAGAGCCGGTGGACATGGGGTCCTTCAACGCCCGGCCGTGATACTCGCGGCGAGTGTCGTCAAAAAGGCGACGGCGACCAGGCCCAACATGCTCCAGGCCAGCAGACGTAGCCGGCGCTGGTAGCCGGGCAACTCCTGCGGCAAAGCAAAGATTCGGGCGGGCCAATGTCGCCACGAGACGTAGCTGAAGATCGCGCTCGCGATGAGATACGGGCCGAGGGCCAGTCCGTACCACGCACGGGCAGCAGGTTGTGCGACCATCACCAACGCATCGGTGACCAGCAGTGCGCAAATGAGCCCGACCACCCGCCACCGGTTGCCGTGCGCCAGAGCGACCAAGAACCCCTCACGCTGCTCCACATCCGGGAAGAAACGCGCGACCCGAGGCTGCACAACGATCAAGCTATAGGCCATCGAGCCCAGCCACACAGCCGCGATCGTCAGATGAACTACCACAAAAACCACAAAACACAAGATACGGCCACGCCAGCTCAGAACCGCACCCGGGCTCCGAACCAGGCGATGTGCTCGGCTGCGCGGCCCTTCGCGGCTGATCGCGCCGGCAGGCAACCGTTGTAACCAAGATTGATCTTGTCGGTTATCGCTCGTTTGTCGTCACCCGAGATCGCGGAGTGTTCGCCCAGGAGGCGACTGTCGAAAACCCGTGACGTTGAACAATGACGATGATAGTACGTTTCTCGTCATGATTCTGGGCTATGGACGGGTCAGCACACGTGATCAGAACCCCGGCAGCCAGCGGGACCGGCTTGAGGCGGCCGGGTGCGAGCGGTTGTACGTCGACAAGGTGTCGGGCGCGCTGGACAGCCGCCCGGAGCTGGACAAGATGATGGACGGGCTGCGGGCGGGCGATGTGGTGGTGTTCACGAAGCTGGACCGCCTCGGCAGGTCGGTGAAGATCCTCAAACAGGTCGCCGACCGCGTCGAGGCGGCGGGGGCGGGGTTGCGGGCGCTGGATCAGAACATCGACACCACCACGGCCGAGGGCCGGTTGTTCTTCCACATCCTGTCCGCGTTCGCCGAGTGGGAGCGTGACATCATCAGCGCCCGCACGCTGGACGGGCTGGAGGCGGCCCGGGCCCGCGGCCGTACCGGCGGCCGGAAGAAGAAGCTGAAGACCGACCAGGTGGAGCGGGCCCGGCAGATGTACGCCGAAACCGGCCAGGACGGCAAGCGCCGCTACACCGTGGCGCAGATCGCTGCCGAGCTGGGGGTGAAGCGCACCACGGTGTACGGGTATCTGGGATGAGGGGGCGTCCGGCGGTCAGACCCCGTCCGGGTCGACAACGGCGTCTTCGGCCTCGGGGTCGTCCTGGTCGGGGTGGGGACGGGAGGTGGCCTCGCCCAGAGGTCGTAGGCCCTGGTCGGGGGCGGAAGAGGCGATGGAGTAGCGGCCCAGGGTGTTGAGGTGGGCGTGCCCGAGGGGGCTGAGCCGGGCGACGTCGGCGTCGGCGACCGGGACGCCCTGGGAGCGGAGCCGTTCGATGATCGCGTTCAAATAGCGAGAATTCCACAGCGTGACTGCGTTGACCACGATCCCGAGAGCCGCAAGTTGATCTTCTTGGCCTTCTCGGTATGCCTGCCTGATGCGGCCCTGGCCGCCGTGGCAGATCTTGCGGGCGAGGCGGTGGCGGGACTCCTGCACGCTCAGTTGCTTGCCCAGGGTGCGGCGGTAGCTGGAGTCGATGGGGTTGAGCAGGTTGAGCAGGTTGAGCAGGTTGAGCAGGTTGAGCAGGTTGAGCAGGTGCAGGGTCTTGTCGATGCGGCCGTACTCGGCCAGCGCCCGGCCCAGCGGGGTCGGGTGCCCGTCACGGCCGAGCATGCGCAGCAGGTCGTAGGCGCGGACCTGCCCGGTGGCCAAAGATCCGGCGAGGCGGAGCGTGTCGGGCCACTGCTCGTGGATCTTCTTGAGGCTGATCTTGTTGCGGGCGATCGCCTCGAGCGGCCCGTAGTCCGACTTCACCGGGGTCCCGTCCGCGACCGCGGAGATGGCCGAGAGGGGTGCACGGGCGGTCGGCATCGACCCCGACGAGCGGATGATCACCGTGGCCGCCAAGCGCTGGTCCGCTGCGGACTTCCGCATGGCGAGCGCCTACGAGCTGCTCTTCACCGACGGCGCGCTACACGGCTACCGGGCCGACAAGGTGTACCACGTCTTGGACGACCCCGCCCGCGCGGTCGGCGAGGCGCGGCGCGTGCTCGCCACCGGCGGGCGCATCGTGCTGATCGGACAGGACTGGGACACCTTCGTCATCGACGCCGACGACGCCGCCCTCACCCGCACCATCGTGCACGCTCGCGCCGACCTGGTCCCCACCCCTCGCGTCGTCCGCCGCAGCCGCAACCTCCTCCTCGACGCGGGCTTCGCCGACGTCACCGTCGAGACCCACACCAGGATCTTCACCGACGCGGCGATGGTGCCCGCTCTGGTTGACCTCGCCGAAAAGGTGCACTCGGCCGGCGCGATCAGCGACGCGCAGGCCGAAGCCTGGATCGCCGAGCAGCGTGAACGGGGCCGGCGCGGGCGGTTGTTCTTCGCCCTCCCGATGTTCGTGACCGCGGCCACGCGCCGGTGACCGCTGGCCGGCGGGGCACCCACCGGCAGGCAGGGCACCCACCGGCTTCGCGACGGCGCCGCGTGAGGTGAAGGCGTACGGTCCCAGGGGCGCGGGGGACCGCCGCCGGGACGGCTCCGCCCAATCACCGGTCGGTCCGGATAGCGGATCCGCGCACGGTGGCCGATCCGCTGGTGCTTGGCGCATCGACCTTGGCCTGCCCGGTCAATCTCTCCGGGACGGCTTCGGGAGTTCTGGGCCGCTCCCGAACGTATCCCCAGACAGCCGGCGCATAGGTGATCAAGAGTGCCATCTGAGTCCGAGCGCTGATTGGGGTGCCGGATTGGGCCGGACCCGAAGCCGGCGTGATTGCTCACGCTGGGTTCCCCGGTCTGCCCACCGCACCCGGCCTGCGTGTCTCCACGGTTCTGGCGGAGGGTGGGACATGCCCGCCTTGAGCCTGGTGCAGTTGGTCAGCGAGGTTGGTCGCGGGCGGTGAGGCGGTGCTTGGTGATCGGGGTTAAGGAACCTGCGGACAGCCGTTGGCGGTACCAGTGGGTAACTTTCGAAGTCCGCGCCTACGACCTGCTGCGCATGTTCGCTCGAAACGGCCGTCCCACGCCGCTCGGGCAGTCCTTCGCCGAGTACGGCCGCATCGACAAGACCATGCACCTTGCTGTCCGTCCTGGACCCGATCGACGACGGAGGGAGGCGCGGACATGCCTGGGCGGCGGGTCGGCTATTTCAGGGTGCGCAGCCTCGATCAGATGACCACGAGGCCGAGGGCGCCGCTGGTCCACCGGTATCCGGCCGAGGTGGTCGAGCTCGTCGCAGATCTTCCGGGTGAGCTCGCTGGCCCGCATCCCCACCGTGTGCCGCTCGAATATTGAGTTATGTGGTCTGAGCTGGGGTTACGCGGCGTGGTGATATTCATTGATCACTCCCGCGACGACGGGTTTTCGGCGGACGGATCGCGGGTCGGCCACGTCCCGGCCGGGCTGCGTTTCGATATCCGGAGGCCGCTGTTGCCGGGATTGGTGCGGCCGGTGGCGGTTGTAGTGGATCAGGTACTCGCGGAGTACCAGGGCCAGGTGGCGTTCGCCAAGGATCAGGATCCGGTCCAGAAGTTCGCGGCGGAGGGTGCCGATGACGCGTTCACAGATGGCGTTCATCCGTGGCGTCTTCGGCAGGGTGGTGATGATCCGTAGCCCTTCGGACTTGAACACCTCCCCGAACGCGGCAGTGAACCCATTTCATCCTCGGCCGGAGCCGCGGCAGGTCACGGCCTGATCGCGTGTTGGGGGTTCGTCCGGCGGCAGAGAAAAGCTCCTGGTAGACGGGTTGATCACCACAATCCCACCCGTCACCACCAGGAGCCTTCGGGTGCTTTTCTACCGTGCTGCGGCCGATCTGTCTCGTGCAACGCTGAACTATGTCGCGGGGCTGATCCGGCGTCGCCGTAAGGCGATCAGGTCGACGTGGCGGCTGCTCAACCCCGGCCAACAAGCTCTGCTCGTGTTGGTCTACCTCCGCAAAGACGAGACGTTCGTCGAGATCAGCGCGGGGTTCGCCGTGTCGGCGACCACGGCCTGGCGGTATGTGGAGGAGACCGTGATGTTGTTGTCGGCCCGCTCGCCAAGCTCACCCAAGCGTTGCGGAAGGCGAAGAAGGACGGGCTGACCCATGTGATCCTGGACGGGACGCTCATCCACACCGACCGGGTGAAGGCCGACCGCCCGTACTTCTCCGGCAAACATCGAGTGCACGGGATGAACGTGCAGGTGATAGCCGGTCCGGACGGGACGATCCTGTGGACGTCCGGGGCGCTGCCCGGCAAGACCCACGACCTGACCGCCGCCCGCGTGTGGGGCATCCTGCACGAGCTGGACAAGGCCGGAATCCTCACCCTCGCCGACAAGGGCTACCAAGGCGCCGGGACCACCGTCGTCATCACGCCTTACAAGGGCAAGAACAAGCCGGAATCCCAAAAGCAGGCCAACCGCTCCCACGCCAAGCTCCGCGGACCCGGCGAACGCGCGAACGCGCAGCTCAAGAGCTGGCGCATCCTACGGAAGCTGCGCTGCAGCCCCAGCAAGGCCGGCCATCTCGTCAAAGCCATCGCCGTCCTGCAGAACCACCGCGTCGCTCAGCTCACCCGAGGATGAGATGGGTTCAGTGAACAGCGGATCGCGATCATGAATCAGGAACCGCACCATGCCGATCCGATCGGCCAGGTCCATGGCGAGGTTCCGGGCCTGCTGCACCGCCCAGACCCCATTCGGGTGCGTGGTCACCCCGCCCAGGTGGAGCCGTCGAGTGCCGTGCTCGATGAACACCAGCACGTACAACCTCTGGAGCAGCACCGTCTCCACGACCAGGAAGTCACAGGCCAGGATCACGTGAGCCTGGGCGGCCAGGAACTGCCGCCACGTTGGCCCCGCCCGCCGTGGTGTGGGATCGATGCCGGCGGCGTGCAAAATCTCCCACACCGTGGACGCAGCGATCGCATACCCCAGCCGCGCCAACTCACCCTGGATTCTCCTATGCCCCCAGGTCGGGTTCTCCCGCGCCATCCGAAGAATCAGCGTCTTGATCGAAACGCCCGTGGACGGTCGCCCTGGCCGGCGCCGGTTGGTATTGGTCCACTTTCGGGCAACCAGGTGACGATGCCAGCGCAGGATCGTCGCCGGGGTGACCGGGAAGATCTCCGCCCACCGGCGACGGTTCACCAGCCGCGACAACGCCGTAAGCCAGAGCCGGTCGACGTGATCCCACCGCGGCCGGCCACGCAGGTGACGGCGCAGCACCTGGTTCTCGTGGCGGAGCACGAGTAATTCGACGTCCTTGGACAGATCAGACCGAACCAGCACCGCAAGCACACCGAGCAAGCACCGCACCAGCCGGTAGAGCAACGACAGCAGCACCTCGAGATGGTCCCAGCCTCGCCGGTGATCCCGCAGCGAAACGCCAGGTCACCACCCGAAACCGAATTTTCGAGCGGGACACCATCAGGGACATGCACTTTGATGCACAATTATTCGTCTCACCGTGCCGGGCATCGTAGATAGACGGCTGGCGACCGTGGGTCAGAGCCCGCTGGCGAAACCCGGCGCTCAACGCTCGTCACGTCTGGAACCGGTTACTGAGTCCCTGCGGCAACCTTACGTGGGTACCAGTTGGCTTATCGTCGGGGGCGCTGGCGGCGTCGGGGTTGCCTGGGCCGTGGTTGTTTTGGGCAGGCGGTGCACATGCTCGGCCTGTTCCTTCAGTCGTTTGCCGAGGCGTTGTCCTTGGCGGGCGATGATTTCCAGCGTTCCCAGGTCGGCCACTACGGCGAAGTCGGCGTCTGCGGAGACGACCACGAAACGCTGGTGACCCTTGGCCGCCTCGTCACGCGCTATTTTCAACAGTGCCTTGTCCGCGCCGTTCTTGCCCGCCTTTGCCCATTTGATCTTCACGGCCTGGGCCTTGAGCGCCTTGTGGCTTTGCTCCGAAAGCAGATCCTGGGGGAAGGCGGCCCAGCACACCGCGACCGGCTCGGCCAGCTCTCGGATCTGCCTCACGCGGGATGCCACCAGGTCGGGCGGGGGGGGTCACACCGATCACGTTCTCCACGTCCATCAGCACCACCGCTGGCTCATCGGCCATGCCCATTCCGCTGTCCACCTTGATCCGGTGGGTGTACGGGTTCGGAGCACGTTCGCTATTAGCTGGTCGAGACCGGCCCGGTCCTGCGGGAGCCACCTACCGCCAACGCTCCACTGACGCGACCGCTCCAAGGCGGCATTGCTGAGTAGCTGATTCACGCGCGCCGGACGCCGGTTGAGGGTCAGCTGGCGTTCCGTTCGGTGGAGTTCGGTACGACATCGCAATCTTCATCGTTGTCGGCCGCGGGGTGTTTCGCGATCGGGTGTCGCTGCCCGCATCTGGCAGGACGCGGTTGGGAACCAGCGTCGGATACCGAACATTGAAGGGCAACGGCGTCCGGCTGGCCGCCCAGGGCCGAGAGAGGCAATTCATGGACCCACAGGGTGGCGGGAGTCCTTCCCCCCAGGGGATGATCTCAGCGGTGGTCGGCGGGATCGTGACCGCCTAGTGTCCTGAGTTATTGGTTAGCGTCGTAAATTTGTGGCAGTAGTGGGCGAGGCTGTTGAGGGGCACGGTAGTACCGCCGCTACCGATGGCGCCCGCGTACAGGCGCTGCTGGCTTTCCTGGTTGACCATCTGGATGTGGGGCCAGGTGATCGTGGCGCTCGCGGTACCGGCCGTGCCGACCAGCACAGTCATCAAAGCCAAGAGCGACACAACCGGCTTCCAGATGTGGTGACGCAACAGCTTCCTCACTCTCACACCTTCCGTAGAACGACCCGCTCGAACTGAGCGATACCACGAGCCCGACATGGGCACCGCTGCGTGAGAAGACGACGCATGTCGTGCTCCTTGAGTGGTGTGGGTGTCTGGGTTGCCTGACACACACGGCTTATGCGCGGGTGCCACACATCACCGGCCGCGGATGGGACGATCGGCACGCGGTGCAATCACAGCCCTGCCCCAGCCGGCAGCCGGACCATGATCGTTCTCACCGATAACCCGCTGTACCGATGTTCCCCAAGACCGACTACGACCGGGTACAGCCGACTCGTGATGATCACGAACCGCAACCGTGATCTTTCACTCAGCTACCTGGCGGCTGGGGACACGTTCGGGAGCGGAGGGCCAAGACGACGGGGACGATGGACGCGGAGACTCCGCGTTAGCGCAGGTCAGCGATATCGGGCCGCACGAACTGGATAAACGGACAAGAACATGGATGAATGGGCGACTTCGGGAATTGCCCGGATATCCTTGCTTCCTTCACGTCCGCCCTGACGGTCCTCTCTCGAAGGTTCCAACAAACGAGAGGGGATAGTCCATGCAGCTACGGCTACCAAGAAACAAGGGACTCGCACGCGGCGCTTTCGCGTGCTCCTGGGTGGGAGCTCAGCTACGCAACGTGATGCAGGTCCATGCGGTGGGAGTCTCATCGATTGCGGCGAGCACCCTGACACAGGTCGCTACTGCCATCACCTACACAATCCCAGCCGGCGCTCGGGCGTACCTGGGGTCGCGAGGTAGGCAATCGAGCACCACACCCGCAAAAACAACCATCGCCCGGTCAGCCAAGATCTATATGACCATGGCCTTGTCAGTCAACGCGACGGTCTCCGTCCTGTTGTTGTACTGGACGGTGCGGCACCTCCCGCTAAGCACAATGGCCGGTGTGATCTTCACTACGCAGCTAACCTTCACCGCAGTGAAGATCTTCCTCAAGACACGACGGTCGTATGTGGCCGTCCCTTACCTGCTGATCGCTCTGGGCTTCCTTGCGGTGACCCAGCCGGGAGGCAATAGCTTCAACGTACTGGGCGTGCTCGCGGCAGCCGTTGTCGGGCTTGCTGGATGGTTGTACCCGTACTACCTCCAGTATCTCGATGACCATGACTTCACGGCACCGGCTCTCGCCGGGTCGGGAATCGGATCAGCGGCGCTTCTTTTGCTGATCTCGGCGTTCACCCACCAGCACCTTAACATCGGCCAGAATTGGCAGTTCGCCTTCCTCACCGCGCTGACAGGCGCCGTGTGGGGGACAGCGTTCACCTGGTTGGCCAAACGACTCGGCTGCGTCGCAGATGAATTGACCGCGATGCTCCCGTTCGGGCTGCTCATCGCACCCGTGGCGGGTTTGGTCTTCCTTCACCAAGTACCCGACGCTCTCACACAGGCCGGAGTGCCACTCGTGATCTTTGGCGGGTGGTTGCTGAACCGCCTCGCGTGAGGCGAACCATCCCAGCGGGGCGGCTCAGGCCGCTCCCGCTGGGACATCTCTGACACGTGTCCAATGCAAAGTCATCGGGAGTGGATTCTCACCGGCGATCGGAGTCCTGGATCGGACTGCGAAGATCAGCCGAGGGTGAACGTCCTGGCACGGATACGGCGCTGGCTGGGAGGGTGTGCCTCATGGAGGACTTGCGGGACGCCGAGCGCCGACTTCAGACCGCGCAGCTCGCTGGAGATGTCGAG
>NZ_JBFAJC010000109.1:0-12459 GCF_040655075.1 Actinoallomurus sp. NPDC050550
GGCGGCGGCGGCCGCCCGTACCCGGGTGACACTCAGATCGCGACGCCGCCTTCGACCGGCGACTCGCCGCGTCGTACGAGGAGGGCGGCGAGCGCACGATGAAGGAGTCAGACTCTGGCCTCTTCTCCGACCTCGGCCTGTGCGGCCGAGGTCGGCTTCGATGCCCGGCGTCCGGGCATCCACCAGTTGGCCTTGCCGCACAGTTCCATCACCGCGGGGACGAGGACCATCCGGACGATGGTGGCGTCGATGAGCACGGCGACGGCCATGCCCAGACCTCCCTGCTTGACCGCGACGTCGGGGCCGAGCAGGGAGGTCGTGAAGACGGCGACCATGATGGCGGCCGCGGCCGTGATGACCTTGGCCGTCCGCGCCAGCCCACGAGTGACGGCCATCCGGGTGTCGCCGGTGCGCTCGTACTCCTCACGAACCCGCGAGATCAGGAAGACCTCGTAGTCCATGGACAGGCCGAACAGGACCGGGAAGATCATCATCGGCACCCAGGTCGTGATCGGCATGGCGGTGGGGAAACCGAGGGCCGAGCCCAACCATCCCCACTGCACGACCGCGACGATCACACCGTAGGCGGCGCCGATCGACAGCAGGTTCATCACGGCGGCCTGTAGCGCGATCGTGACCGACCGGACCAGCGCGATCAGCAGCACGAGGGACATCGCGATGACGACCGCGATCATCAAGGGCAGGCGCGAGTTCACCTGGTCGGCGTTGTCGATCGTGGCGGCGTTCGGGCCGCCGATGTAGATCCCTTCGCCGCCGGGCGCCTTGGGCAGTACGTCGTCGCGGAGCCGGTGCACCAGGTCCGCGGTCGCCGCATCCTGGAATCCGGTCTTGGGAAAGGCCATGAAGGTCGCGGCCTGTCCGTCCTTGCTGACCCGAGGCTGGGTGACGTAGGCGATGCCCTTGATCTTGCCGACCGCTTCGGCGGCGGGACGCAGATCGGCGTTCTTGGAGTCGACCTGGGTAGCGAGGATCAGGGGTGCGCCGTAGCCGGGACCGAAGCCCTCGGAGAGAATCTTGTGTGAGGTGTAGCTGCTCCTGTCGTGGGGCTGGACACTGGCGTCGGGCAGGCTCAGCCGCATCGACAGCGCGGGGGCGGCCAGCACCAACAGGCCCGTGCCGGCCAGCATCGCGGCGACCAGCGGCTTGCGCTGCACCACGCCGGCCCAGCGCTCAGCGAGGGTAGGGCGCCCTCGGGACGCGGCACCGACGGGCTCGTGGCGGCGGGACGTGCGACGGGGTAGGCGCAGCGAGCTGATCTTGCGACCGGTGAAGCCCAGGAATGCCGGGAGCAGGGTCACCGCAGCGATCATCGTCACCAGCACGATCACCGACGTGGCGATGGCCACTCCGGTCATCAGCCTCTGTCCCATGACGACCAGGCCCAGCAACGCGATCACGACGGTCGTGCCGGCGAACAGCACCGCGTGACCTGCGGTGGTGATGGCCTTGACGGTGGCGCTCTCGGGCTCGTCGCCGTTCTGCAGGCTCTCCTTGTAGCGGGTCACGATGAACAGCGCGTAGTCGATGCCGACACCGAGCCCGACCATCGCGGCGAGAATCACCGTGAAATCCGGCGCGGGGACGATGTACCCCACCAGCTTCATCAGGGCGATGCCGCCGAGGATCGACAGGAGCGCGGTCACGATCGGCAGGCCCATCGCCACCAGCGACCCGAACGCGATGAACAAGATCACCGCTGCCGCCAGGACGCCCACGCTCTCCGACGGCCCCTGCTTGGGTGTCTCGGCCTTGGCCGCCTGATCCCCGCCCAGCCCCAGCGTCACGCCGTCACTGGAGGCTTCCTTGACCGTGGTCACCAGGCGCGCCACCTCGGTCTTCTTCACTTCTTTGGAGGTCAGCGGAATGATCGTACGGGCGATACGACGATCCGGCGTTACCAGACTCTTGTCCTGGTACGGCGAGGTCACGGGTCCGGTGATGGGTGAGGCGGCCAGATCGGCGACGACCTTCTCGATCTTTTGCCGGGCGGCGGGGTCGTCGATCCCCTTTTCTGCCTTGATCGCGAGTGTCAGCGTGTCCCCTTGCTGCTCGGGGAAGTGCTTCTCGATCAGCTTCTGCGCCTTGGCGGACCCGGAGTTTCCGCCGGAGAAGTCGTTGTCGGAGGCGGCGCCGTAGCCGAAGCCGGCGAACGCCATGGCGATCACGCCCACGATCCAGGTCAGGAGGACCAGGCGGCGGCGCCGGTAACAGAACCGGGCCAGTCCCGCCAGAGCGCCATCCGTACGGGGAGTGTCGGTCGTCATGATCTTCTCCTCACGTCGTTCGGCGTCGCGCGTGGTCTCCTTGATCCGTTGCCTGTACGGCGTGCTTCCTGAGGTGGGTGAGCGTGATCGTTCATGGCGGCGATCGTCGCGCCGGTGAGGCGGCCGTGGCCTCTGACGGCGGACGGCGGCGTCTACGCAATCGCGCGTAGCCGGTCCGTGTCCCGCTACGCCTTTCGGCGTAGCGGGATGCGCGTCTGAGCGGAGCGTTGTCCGTGCGCGAGAACTGTACGATCGCGGCATGGAACACCGCGTCGGGTCGTATTCCCTGCGTGTGGTGACGCAAGACGTGGTGCTCGCGCTGTTCGTCACCGTGATGCAGGTGCAGGGCACCCTCGCCCGGGTTGCCGCCGATGGGGCACCGCATCCGTTCGCCGACGTCGGAAAGCTCGGATTCGCGCTGCTGGTGGTGAGCGGCCTGGTCGTCGCGGTTCGCCGCCGGTGGCCGGTTCCGGTGTTCGTCACCGCCGCACTCGCCAGCTTGGTCTATTACGGTCTCGACCTCCCGGACGGGCCCGGCTGGCTCGGGCTCTTCGTCTCCTTGTACACCCTCGCCACGTACGGTGACGGGCGCCGATCATTGGTGATCGCCGGTGTGGGCACCACGGTGCTGACCGTCGGATGGCTGTCCGCGGCGGCCGACATCGAGCCACGCGCCGCCATCGGCTGGGTGTTCTTCCGCATCGGCGCGTCGGTCATGAGTACGGCTCTGGGCGAGTCCGTCCGGTCCCGGCGGGTCATCGCGGCCGAAGCTCAGGAACGTGCGGAACTGGCCGAACGGACCCGCGAGGAGGAGGCACGTGCGCGGGTCGATGCCGAACGGCTACGGATCGCCCGCGAGGTGCACGACACCGTCGCGCACGCCATCGCGATCATCAACGTGCAGTCCGGGGTCACCGCCCACGTGCTCGACAAGCGGCCGGAACGGGCGCGCGAAGCGTTGCAGGCCATCGAGCAGACCAGTTCCCGGGCGCTGCGGGAGATGCGAGCCATCCTCGGCGTGCTCCGCGACGACAACGATGGCCGCATGCCGCACCCTGGCCTGGTACGGATCGATGAACTCACCGCCAAGGCACGCGACGCCGGACTGGACGTCACGCTCGAAGCGACCTCGCCCGCGACGCAGTTGCCGAGCGCGGTGGACAGTGCCGCTTACCGGATTCTTCAGGAGTCGATCACCAATGTGATCCGTCACGTCGGCCCGACCCAGGTGACGGTCGCGGTGAACCCCGGGATCGACGTACTGGAGATCCGCGTGACCGACGAGGGCCGCCGCACCGGATCCGGTGACGGCTCCGCGGATCGACCGTCCGGTAATGGCACGGACGCGTCGGCCAAGCCTGGCCGTGGGATCCTGGGCATGCGCGAGCGCTGTCAGCTGCTCGGCGGAGAGTTCGACGCCAAGCCGACTCCGGGCGGAGGGTTCGAGGTCACGGCCCGGCTGCCCCTCGCACCGACCGGGTCGCGCCTATGAACACGGCATCCGCGTCACCGCCGACCACCGCTCCGATCAAGGTGCTGCTCGCCGACGACGAGGGGCTCGTGCGATCCGGTTTCAAACTGCTGATCGACGTCGAAGACGACATCACCGTGGTGGGAGAAGCGATCAACGGCGCCGAAGCCGTCGAGTGTGCCCGCGCCGCCCGCCCCGACGTCGTTCTCATGGACATCCGCATGCCGAAGCTGGACGGAATCCAGGCCACGACCCAGATCACCCAGATGCGCGGGCTGGAGCACGTCCGGATTCTCATCCTCACCACCTACGACACCGACGCTTACGTCTTCGACGCACTGCAAGCCGGTGCCAGCGGCTTTCTGCTCAAGGACGCCGGACCGGCCGAGCTCCTGCATGCCATCCGGGTGGTCGCTGCAGGAGAAGCCCTGCTCGCGCCGCGGATCACCAGACGTCTCATCGGCCAGTTCGCCGCGTTGCGAACGGCGGCTAAGACTGCGGAGGACCGGCTCGCGGTGCTCACCGGGCGCGAGCGAGAAGTTCTGGCCCTGGTCGGGCGGGGCCTGAGCAACGCTGAGATCGGCGCCGAACTGTTCCTCAGCCCGGCCACCGCGCGCACCCATGTCAGCCGCGCGATGGCGAAACTGAGTGCGCGTGACCGCGCGCAACTGGTCGTCATCGCCTATCAGACAGGTCTGGTCAGCCCTGACGTGTGACCGCATGCGCGGCGGGAGTCCCTGCCTGGTTGATCAGGATGCGCTCCATGGTCGGCGTCCCGCACAACGAGCGGACCGCCGACCAGCGCGATCGGTGCATGCACCGGTTGGAGGATCCGGCCCGCACCCGCTGGACGTACCTGCCGCGCCCCGCCCCGGCGATGGGCGGCGGAACCGCCCTTTCGGGGGCCGTTCGGAACCGAGTAAGTGTTGAAGCGCTATCGCCAGTTGCCGTTCTGTTCGACATATGCCTGCCCGGTGACTGGCTTGCCCCGGTACCGTCCGGTGACCTTGGCCGCACCTTCGTAGACGCCACCGAACGCGCTCTGCAGTTCTTGTCCCTGCGGCTGGGCGACGACGGTGAGGCCGGCGTCCAGTGCGGGGATGTTCACGGTCCACCGGGTGCCGTACCGCTTCCCCGTGGTCGGGCTGGTCCAGAAATCGGAGGTGCCGTCGGCGAGCGGATTCACTGCGACAATCTCGTGAGTTCCGTCCGGGTGAAGCACAGTCGCGTAGGGAAACTCACTCCCCTCAGCGAACAGGTCCCAGAGGTTGACCCGGTCGCCGTTAGACAGTTGCAGCGGCATCCAGGTCCATTTCTTCATGGTGCTCCAGTCCCAGGTGCCCCACTGGCGGTCCAACCACGACTCGCCGGTCACAGGGTAGGTGTGGCCGTTCTCGGTGAGCGTTCCCTGTGACGCCAGGCTGGGCAGCGAATAGTAGTAGCTCGTGCCGCCGAGGAAGGGCATCAGCCCGGTCCCGTTGTTGTACAGCGCGGGTCCCTTGGCACTGAGCGTCAGATTGATTTCGCCGGCCGGTAGCGTGGCGTGCAGGCGCATCGCGTCCATCGGGCCCGACAGCGTCGCCGAGGGCGTGCGTACGTCGAGCGCGGTGGTGGAAAAACTAGTCTGGTCGGGGGAGTAACTCCGGCTCTGTGTGTAGAACGCCCCGGTCGTCTTATCAGTGATCGCGATCATAGCCTGCGGTGTTTTACCGCCGCCGAAGTTAACCTCGTAGCCGAACCGGTGGCCATGGGCGTTGACATGGCCGACCACGTACCACCATTCCTGGCCCGCGTTCGGATGCGCCGCCTGATCGGCCGGCAGATGAACGAACGTCGGGAAGGCGGGTGCCGCCGTGGCCACCGCTGACCTGCCCGGGCCCACCGGGGCGGAGCCGGTCTTGGCCGTCGCTGGAACCGCTGATGACGCCGCGACGGCCAGCACCGTGGCGAACAGGGTGGCGATTGCCGCGGGTGATCGACGTTGCTTTTTTTGCATATTCGTCCTCATCTCGTGCGGGCGGGAGTCCACTTGTCCAAGCGGTCAGCGCACTGCCGGAATCCCGCATTGTCCGAATGCCGCCGTCCCGGGCGAGCTGGAGCGCGGCGGCTCGCCCCATGTCGGTCGAGGCGCCGGCGACGAGCGCCTGGGAGGGTTTCACGGAATCGATCGTCGCGCCGTCAAGGCAGCTGCGGCCTCCCATGGCGGATGGCAGCGTCTACGCAGTTCTGCGTAGACAACTCGTGCCTAGGTACGCTCATCGTCGTAGGCGGTCGCGCGTCTGGACGGAGTGTTCTCGCGCGGCTCGTGTCACGGGCCGAAGATGGGGTCGGTGCCAGTGCTGTCGAGCCAGTCCCAGAACTGTTCGGGCCGTCGGCCTGCCTGGCTCAACGGCGGCAGCGACGTAGAATCGGTTGCCGATATCGGGTTCGTCAGTGTCGGATCCGGGGTCTCCACGGGCATGGGGTGAGCGGGGTGCGGGAGTTCCAGCGGGGTGCGGTGCGGTTGCACATCCTGCACCATGCGGCCGAACAGGAGATCCACGGTGCGTGGATGACGCGGGAGCTGGAGCGTCACGGTTACAAGATCAGTCCTGGCACGTTGTATCCGACGTTGCACCGGCTGGAGGCCGAGGGGTTGCTGACGGCCGAGGAGCAGCTGGTCGAGGGACGTCGGCGGCGGGTCTACACCGCGACCGAGGCGGGGCGGGCAGCGTTGGCCGAGGACCGGGCGGCGCTGGCGGAGTTGGCGCGTGAGGTCCTCGGCAACGAGGCGTGATGGGCCTGGCTTCAGTGCCGGGGTGCGAGGACCTGGTCGAGGCCGGCCCGCGGTCCAGGCCCGCGCTGGAGTGAGCCGGTGCGATGCCCAGCGCAATGCTCGGAAGCAACCAGGTCGGGGAGATCTCGAACGAAGTTTCACGCTCGCGAGGATGGAGCAGGGAACCAAGAAAAGGCGAAGAGGAAAAGGGGCCCAGGTCCGGTCCCACGCCCACGCTGAACGGCCGAGGAAGGAGTCCGGGGATGACTCAGGCCGACGACCAGCGGCTCGCCTGTCAGTGGGCCGTCATGTTGGGCGTCGCACGAACGGCGCTGAGTCGTGCGTCGGCCGTTCTCTTCGGTGACGAAGCCGCGGCCGAGGACAGCATGAAGGAGGCCGAACAGGCGCTGCATGAGTTGCGTGAGGCGATTGAGGAGATCGAGGAGACGGCGCTCGCCACACCATATGGCACGTCGGCATCGTCGGACGTCCGAGTGACGGTTGCGGTGGTCCATCTCGGCGGTGACATGGAGCGCCTGGCCAAGCTGATACAGCAGATCGCCGAGATCGCCTGGTCGCGTCGGTCAAAGCGGCCATTGCCCGCATACCTTTGGGCTGCCGCCGAGAGGATGAGCGGCGGTGTGCTGGCTCTGGTGGACAGGGCGGGCGAGACTATGACGCTGGAGCCGACGACGGCTGAAGCCGCCACGGCACTGAGCGGGCAGGTGGGCGAAATCGCTGAGCAGCAGCGGCTCCTCGACCGGTTGCTGGTGTCGGAAGGTCCGCCGGTCGAGGTCTCGGATGCGGTTGATGTGGTGTTGCTGGGACGCTGCTACGAGGGTTGCGCGCGGCACGCGGTGTCGGCTGCCCGTCATGTTGCCATGCTGGCCACCTGACCCCGACCGGCAGAGATGAGGCGAGGCGATTCACGGCAGGCCCGCCAGCGTTGTCACGTCGAGGATTCGCTGCCACACCGCGTCGTTCAGGACGTTTCCGTGATGGGTCACCACGATCGCGGCCTGGAGAGGGTCTGTCAGGTCGATCGTCAGGGTGCCGTCGCGTATCAGGCGGGCCAGCAGCGCCGCGATGCGGTGTGCGTAGGCGGCCGAGGCCGTGGCTGCGACACACGAGGGAAGGTTGTCCGCGCCGATGATGAGGACGCCCGACCCGGCGGTGATGGTGGTGTCCGGTACGGCGAGTTCGACCGTACCGATGCCAGGCCCCACGGTGGTGTCGACGACCACCGAGCCCGGCCGCATGGCCCTGACCGCCTCGGCGGTGATCAGACCCTCCGCCTCCGCGCCCGGTGGCTCGCATGGCGTGGCGATGACGATGTCGAAACGCGGGATCACCGCCGTGAGCGCCAGACGTACGGCCGCCGAGGATCCGGTCGCCGGCAGGTCGAGGTACTCCGCGCCCGCGCAGCGCACTTCATCGATGGCGCGCCGACTCGCGTCGTACACCTCGACTCGTGCCCCGAGCCCGCGGGCTGTGGCCATCGCCTGAAGGCCGGCCGTGCCGCCACCGACGATGAGCACCCGCACAGGTCTGGTGCGCGCTTCTCCGACCGTGGTGGGCAGGCAACGGCCACAGTGCTGAGCTGCGACCAGAACGGCCTCGTAGCCGGTGATCCGTTCTTGAGAGGCGGCGGCGTCCAGCAGCTCACCGTGGATGAGCGCGGACGGCATGAGGTCCAGGCTGATCGAGGTAACGCCCTGGTTCGCCCAGTTCCGGATCGTCAGGGGGCTGTGAAGAGGCCGGAGGAGACCCATCAGGGCCTGCCCAGGCCGGAACCGACAGCCCACGCGGAGATGAGGCGCCTGGACCCCGACCAGGAGGCCCGCCAGGTCGAAGAGCCGTGAGCGGGTCAGGACGGCTGCACCTGCCTCGGCGTACGCGACGTCGGTGAACCCGGCGGCGGCGCCGGCTCCGGCCTCGACCGCCACATCCACCCCCAGCATCGAGACGGCGCCGACGGCCGCGGGGACGAGCGCCACGCGGCGTTCACCGGGCGTGGTCTCCTTGTCGATGCCCACCATCAGGCGCGCCATCGACCTCACCTTCCAACGAAGGTCCTTATGTCATTTATGGTAGCCGGAGAGCGTTTTGCGAGGTTTTGTGGTGAGCGCCGGATACTGGAGCCATGGCCGGTCAACGGTGGCAGTTCTGGATCGACCGGGGCGGCACCTTCACCGACATCGTCGCCCGGCGCCCCGACGGCGAGCTGCTGTCGCACAAGCTGCTGTCGGAGGACCCTGCGCGCTATCGCGATCCCGCTGTGGCCGGAATTCGTCTGCTGCTCGGCCTGCCAGAGCATGAGCCCGTACCCGCCGCACGTGTCGAGGCCGTACGGATGGGCACCACGGTGGCGACCAACGCCCTGCTGGAGCGCAAGGGCGAGCGCGTGGCCCTGGTGATCACACGCGGCTTCGCCGACGCGTTGCGGATCGGCTACCAGAACCGGCCACGGATCTTCGACCGTGAGATCGTCCTGCCCGAGCAACTGTACGAGACGGTGATCGAGGTCGACGAGAGGATCATGGCCGACGGCACGGTGCTGCGTCCCCCCGACCTCGATCGGCTCGCCGGCGACCTGCGGCAGGTGTACGACGACGGTATCCGTGCCGTGGCGGTGGTGTGCCTGCACAGTCACCTGCATCCGGCGCACGAGCGGGCGATCGGCGAGCTGGCCGAACGGATCGGCTTTCCGCAGGTGTCCCTGTCCAGCAAGGTCAGCCCGTTGATGAAGCTGGTGCCTCGGGGTGACACGACGGTGGTCGACGCGTACCTCTCACCCGTGCTGCGCCGGTACGTGGCGCACGTCGCGGAGCAGATGCACGGCGTGCGGCTGATGTTCATGCAGTCCAATGGCGGTTTGGCCGAGGCCGGGCACTTCCAGGGCAAGGACGCCGTCCTGTCCGGCCCGGCCGGGGGCATCGTCGGCATGGTCCGCATGTCACGGCTCGCCGGCTTCGACAAGGTGATCGGCTTCGACATGGGTGGCACCTCCACCGACGTGTCGCACTACGCCGGCGCGTACGAGCGGGTGCTGACCACACAGGTGGCCGGCGTACGGCTGCGCGCCCCGATGCTCGACATCCACACCGTCGCCGCCGGAGGCGGCTCTGTGCTGCATTTCGACGGCAGCCGCTACCGGGTCGGACCGGACTCCGCCGGCGCGGACCCGGGCCCGGCGTGCTATCGCGCAGGGGGCCCGCTGACCGTCACCGACGCCAACGTGATGCTCGGGCGAGTACAGCCCGCCCACTTCCCCACGGTGTTCGGCCCCAGCGGGAACCAACCCCTGGACGGTGGCCTCGTGCGGCTGCGGTTCGCCGACGTGGCCGAGCGGATCCGTGCCGAGACCGGCGACGAGCGCTCGCCTGAGGAGGTGGCCGAGGGCTACCTGCGGATCGCCGTGGCCAACATCGCCAACGCAGTCAAGCGCATCTCCGTGCAGAAGGGCCACGACGTCACCGAGTACGTCCTGACCACCTTCGGGGGCGCGGGCGGCCAGCACGCCTGCGCGGTGGCGGACTCACTCGGCATCCGTACTGTACTGGTGCCGCCGATGGCCGGGGTGCTCTCGGCGCTCGGCATGGGCCTCGCCGACACCACCGCCATGCGTGAACAGTCCGTGGAGACACGGCTGGACGCGGACGCGATGCCGAAGATCATGGAGGTCGCCGAGGCACTGGACTCGGCGGCGCGCACCGAGCTGCTCGACGAAGGGGTGCCGACCGAGCGGATCACAGTGACCCGGCGCGCCCACCTTCGCTACGACGGCACCGACACCACCGTCACGGTCGACCTGGCCGATCCGGACGCCATGACCGTCGCCTTCGAGACCGGACACAGGGCCCGGTATTCGTTCCTGATGAACCGTCCGCTGATCGTCGAGGCCCTCTCGGCGGAGGCGACCGGGCTCACCGAGCAGCCCGACCTCGGCCATCTCGCACAATCCACGCCGGGACACGAGAGCCCGGATGACGGCACCGTACGGCTGCACACACACGGCGCCTGGCGTCGCGTACCGCTACGTCGCCGGGAACTGATGCGGCCCGGCGACCGCCTGACCGGCCCGGCCGTCATCACCGAGGCCAACGCGACCACCGTCGTGGACGACGGCTGGCAGGCGACCGCGACAGCCGCCGGGCACCTGCTGATCCAGAGAGCGGCCGCCTCCGGTGAGGCGCGGGTCGGCACCGAGGCAGACCCCGTTCTCCTGGAGATCTTCAACAACCTCTTCATGTCGATCGCCGAGCAGATGGGTGCCCGGCTGGAGTCGACCGCCCAGTCCGTGAACATCAAAGAACGGCTCGACTTCTCCTGCGCATTGTTCGACCCGGACGGCGACCTCATCGCCAACGCCCCGCACATCCCGGTGCACCTCGGCTCGATGGGAACCAGCGTCAAGGAGGTCATCCGCCGTCGCGCGGGCACGATGCGACCGGGCGACACCTATGCGATCAACGACCCCTACCACGGTGGCACCCACCTGCCCGACATCACCGTGATCACCCCGGTCTTCGGGACGGGGACCGAAGACGGGCGGATCCTGTTCTTCGTCGCGTCGCGCGGCCACCACGCGGAACTCGGCGGGCTCACCCCCGGCTCCATGCCGGCGGGCAGCCGTCGGATCGAGGAGGAGGGCGTCCTGTTCGACAACTGGCTGCTCGTCGAGGACGGCCGGTTCCACGAGGCCGAGACGCTGCGGCTGCTCACCGGCGGCCCGTACCCGTCCCGCGACCCCGCCACCAATCTGGCCGACCTGCGCGCCCAGATCGCCGCCAACCGCAAGGGCGTCGACGAGGTCGGCGCAATGATCGAGCACTTCGGCCTCGATGTCGTCCAGGCATACATGCGACACGTCCAGGACCACGCCGAGGAGGCGGTACGCCGGGTGATCGACGCTCTGAGCGACGGCGTCTGCCGGTACGAGACGGACTCCGGCGCGGTGATCTCGGTACATGTCACCGTCGACCACGCCCAGCGCTCCGCGACGCTGGATTTCACCGGCACCTCGCCGCAGCTCGATTCCAACCTCAACGCACCCTCGTCAGTGGTGGCAGCTGCCGTGCTCTACGTCTTCCGCACCCTGGTGGCCGACGACATCCCGCTCAACGACGGCTGCCTGCGCCCATTGCGGATCCTCATCCCCGAGGGTTCGATGCTCGCCCCCGTCCCCCCGGCGGCCGTGGTCGCCGGGAACGTGGAGACCTCCCAGGCGATCACCGGTGCCCTGTACGCCGCGATGGGCGTCCAGGCCGAGGGCTCGGGGACGATGAACAACGTGTCCTTCGGCAACGAGCGGCACCAGTACTACGAGACGGTCGCCTCCGGCTCCGGGGCGGGCAACGGATTCCACGGGGCGTCCGTCGTACAGACCCATATGACCAACTCCCGGCTGACCGACCCGGAGGTCCTCGAATGGCGCCATCCCGTGCTCGTCGAGGAGTTCGCCATCCGGCGGGGCAGCGGTGGCGCCGGCCGCTGGCACGGCGGCGACGGAGCCGTCCGCCGGATTCGCTTCCGTGAGCCGGTGACGGTCAGCACCCTCTCCGGTCACCGGCGGATACCGCCCTACGGAATGGCCGGCGGATCCCCAGGCGCCCTCGGCACCAACCGCGTGGAGCGCGCCAACGGCAGCGTCCAGCATCTCGCCGGGTGCGACAGCACCGACCTGGACACCGGCGACGTCCTGGTCATCGAGACCCCCGGCGGGGGTGGATACGGCCAACAAGGGGGCGTGATGCGGCCGGCAAGGGCAGCACGATCAAGCCCGTCATCGAGTATCTGAACCCGCGTGTCGTCAGGATCGTGGCACTGCCCGCCCCGACCGAGCGGCAGCGTACGCAGTGGTACTTCCAGCGCTACGTCGAACACCTGCCGGCGGCCGGCGAGGTCGTGTTGTTCGACCGCAGCTGGTACAACCGGGCCGGCGTCGA
>NZ_JBFAJC010000110.1:0-12283 GCF_040655075.1 Actinoallomurus sp. NPDC050550
GACCACCACGATGATGACCGAACAAGCTGCTCACGGCCGTCTCGCCGTCAGGCTGAGAACCGATCATGTGCTCCCCTCAGAACACTGGAATCCGCTTAGTTTCCCACGGGCCGTGACGGATACAAGCCTCAAAGTAGCGTCGCCCCGTCGAACCGGCGTAGAACGTCGAGCGTGGCATCCGCGCTGCCCGGTGCGGGAGGGACGGGCCGCGACCGCCGGGACCGGGGAGGCGCAGCGGGACCCCCGCGCCGAACTGCGAGGCAACCGAATCCAGTCATCCCCGCCACAGGGAACGCACCGCCGGACCTGACGCATTGCCCAAAGTACGCTATTACCTTCCGCTTTGGCCACATCCGGCCAAAATGGGAACTCACCTCGCCGCTTCGGGTGAGCAGGGAGTCCCTGCGTGACGACGAAATCGACACGTCGCGTAAACAGCTCCCAACGCAGGGTACATATCCCCACCCGCCGCATGACGCTTCGGATACAGAACAAGATCACTTGATTACATTCCGTTGCCAGGTGGATTCGATCGGGCGCACTACCGCCCATTCCGGCCAATCGGTTCGCCGCGTACAGACCACGTCAGCAACCAGGAGGAGCCATGGCCGTTCCGTTCATCGCAGGTCCGCACGTCGCGCGATGGCTCACCGCCCTTTCCGCGGCCGGCGCACTCACCCTGTGCATGGCCTCCATACGCCCCGCGCAGGATCGGCACACCCCGGTGCCGCTCTTCGCCAATGGCGGATTCGAGAGCCCGATGGTCCCCGCGAACACCTTCATGAGGTTCGGCGCCGGAAGCGCCATCGGCACCTGGAAGGTCACCGGCGGAAACGTCGACCTCATCGGCGCCGGCTTCTGGCAGGCCGCCGAGGGAAACCAGTCCCTCGATCTGGACGGCGACGCCCCCGGAACGGTCGAGCAGCCGATCGCGACCCGCTTCGGCGGCTGCTACACCGTCGACTTCTCCCTCGCCGGGAACCCGGACGGCGGGCCCGCGATCAAACGCGGGTCCTTGCGGGTCACGCAGAACGCCATCGGCCACCCGACCGTCCAGAAGAACTTCGCCTTCGACACCACGGGCAAGACGCGGACGGATCTCGGTTACGTCCAGCAGCGGTTCCGGTTCCGCGCCCTCGCTCCGACGGTGACGCTCACGTTCGCGAGCACCACGGGCGGCGGATACGGCCCCGTCATCGACGCCGTCTCCGTCACCCCGGCCCACCCGCTGGACTGCCGCTTCGGCCGCCCCTGACACCGGGGCGAACGACGACGCGCGGAGCTCCCTGGCGATCCCAGGGGGCTCCGCGCTTCTCGTCTCCGGACCGAGCTCGCCCGCCCGGCAGGCAACCGATCACCGTCCGACGGCCCCGCCCCTCCTGCCCGCCCCAAGAGGCCCGTGACCTTCGGAGCTCGGCGGTGAACCGCCTTGTCCGCCACGACGGCCGACGGTTAGGCTCCCCGGCGGACGATCCTTCAGAGGAGCTGAGATGCCCGGCCGACCGAGCACGCGCTGACGTTCAGTCACTCCTGACCTGTCACCGCGTGCTGCATCCGAACTGCGGCACAGCGCACTTTCCCCTGCCCGGCTCCCGAGGACCGGGCCCCGCTCTCAGCGACTCAAGGACCCTCTGTGCCGTTCGCATCTCCCGCCGTGCTCACGTGCCCGCCCGTGCGAGGCCGCCGATGACGGCCTCCGACCCGACGCCGCCGAGCCTGTGGCAGGACGCCGACTTCCGCCGGTTCTGGACAGGCCACACCGCCTCACAATTGGGGGCTCAGGCCGGCCAGGTCATCCTGCCGCTCATCGCCGTCGTCGCGCTGGGCGCCGAGAGCCGTCAGCTCGGCGTCCTCCGCGCCGTCCAGCAGGCGCCCATCCTGCTGCTCTCGCTCTTCGCCGGCGCCTGGGTGGACGGCCGGCGCTCCCGCACCGTGATGGTGCTGGCCGACGTCGGCCGAACCGTGGCGTTGGCCGTCATCCCCGTCGCCCGCCTCCTCGGCGTACTCGACATTCCGCTGCTTCTCCTGGTCGCCTTCCTCGTCGGTTCCCTCACCGTGTACTTCGACGTGGCCTACCAGACCTCGCTCGTACGGCTGGTGGAACGCGGCCGGCTCGCCCACGGCAACAGCGTGCTCGAAGGCAGCAGGTCCGCCGCGCAGATCGTCGGCCCCGCGCTCGGCGGCGCGCTCGTCTCGCTCCTCACCGCGCCGATCGCCATCGTGGCCGGCTCGTTCCTGTTCGCCCTGTCCTTCCTCTCGATCCGGCGGATCCGCCGTCCCGAGCCGATGCCCGCACCGGCCGTACGGCGGGCGCGTGTGCGGCGGCAGATCCACGAAGGTCTGCACCTCGTCGCCGGCGACGCGTCATTGCGGGCCGTGGCCATCGCCTCGGCGCTCTTCCAGTTCTCCTTCGCCGCCGTGATGACCGTCTACCTGCTGTTCCTGCCGCGCACGCTGCACCTTCCCGGAGCCGCCGTCGGGCTCGTACTGGCGGCGATGGGCCCGGGCGCGCTGGTGGGCTCTCTGCTGTCGGCCAGGCTGCCGGCGCGGTACGGCCACGGCGTCGTGCTGGTGTCCGCCGCGGCACTCGCCGACGGCGTGCTGCTGTGCGTCCCGGCGCTACACGGCTCCTCCACCGTCACGGTCGCCGCGCTCATGGCGCTCGACTTCGTTTTCGGCGTCTTCGGCCAGCTGGTCGACGTCACCGTCGTGACCGTGCGCCAGGCCATCACCCCCATCCCGATCCAGGGCCGGGTCGTCGCGACGATCAACTTCGTCGGCATGGGCCTGACCCCGCTCGGCTCCCTTCTCGGCGGCTACCTGGCCGGCGCGCTGGGGCCGCGCACGAGCCTGCTCCTGACCGCCTCCACGCTGGTGCTGTCTCCAATATTCATGGCCCTGTCCCCGCTCGCCCGCCTGGGAAGGGACCTTCCCCGTACGGACGTTTTCTAAAAATAGTGTCCATTGGTGATAGATTTCGGTCCTCGGACGAAAGGGTGACGATGACCGTGATGGAGCAGGCTGCCCAGGCGATGCGAACACTGGCCCTTGACGAGGGCCTCAAGGAGCGGGTCGCCGCAGATCCCGCACTGCGCGAGCCGGCCTGGCGGGTGGCCGAACGATACGTCGGTGGCCGGACCGTTCCCGAGGCGCTCGCCCGGGCCGCCCTGCTCAACGCGGAGGGCAAGTCCGTCTCCCTTGACTACATGGGTGAGAGCTGCCGGGACGCCGACCTGGCCGCGGCCGAGACCGAGGTGTTCCTGGACCTGTCACGGCAGGCCGCAGCCCGCAGGACGGACTGTTCGATTTCCTTCGACCTCTCCCACCTCGGCTCCGTGCTGGACCGGGAGCTGGGGCTGACCAACGCCACCCGGCTGGCAGAGGCCACCGCGGCCGCGGGCCAGGAGATGATGATCTCGATGGAGGGGTCCGGTCGTACGGACCTCATCCTGTGGACCCACGAACGCCTCTGCGAGCGTTTCGACCACATCGGTGTCACCATCCAGGCTCGTCTGCACCGGACGACCGAGGACCTGCCCCGCCTGCTTCAGCTACCTGGCCGCATCCGCCTGGTAAAGGGCTCCTACCTCGAACCCGAGACCATCGCCCACACCCGCGACAGCCGTGAACTGCGGGCGGCCTACCTCGCGTACGCGACCCTCCTGCTGGACAGCGGCCACCTCTGCTCGATCGCCACCCACGACCTTGACCTCCTCGACGAGTTGCAACGGCACATGCGGCAGGACTCCGGCGCGTACGAGATCGAGATGCTGCTGGGACTCGGCGTCGATCAGCTCAGGACGATGCGGGACCGCGCGCATCCGGTCAGGGAGTACATCGTGTTCGGCACCCAGTGGTGGCTGTACGTCTGGAATCGCATCGCCGAGGACCCGGCCCGCCTGTTCCAGGCTCTGGTGGACGCCACCCGGGACGGCGGTCATCCCTCCATCGCCCAGGCCCGCACGGCCGACGCGCCGTGGCCGGTGAAGTAGAGGAGCGATCGGAGGTCTGAACGTGCCGGTGGGCATGGTCGTGCCAGGGCCGACGATCGGCTGATCAGCGGTTTACCCGCTATGCGGGCGGCGTGGGACGGAACGGATTTACCTCGTGCATCCCGTGTTCGATCACGATGTACGTCGATTCGGGCACCTCGTTCCACGCGCCAGGCATGTCTCGCAGCGGCTCGGAAACGATGAGCCGCGCGTCGTCGGACAGCCGCTCCCGGGCGAAGATCTCCGGATGCAGTTGCCGGAGACTGCGTACTTCGGTGCTGTAGAACAGGGACCGCGACCGTTTCTCGCTGGAGTACCGGAAGGACCACACCCGCTCACCGTCAGAGGTCGCGATGGTCATCTGGATCGGGTGCTCGACGCCGTTCCTTCGCCCGGTCCGCTCAACGAAACCGACCATCCGCTCCACCGCCGCCGGCGGGTCCTCGCGTAGCCCGAAGGTGAGCGCGAGGAAGAACATGACCTCCGAATCCGTCGAACCCTGAATCGCCGGGTAGAGCTCCGGGTCGACGGCGAATACAAGATCGCGTTTGAGGCGGTCGAAGTCGACGATCTCCCCGTTGTGCATCCACAGCCACCGGCCGTAGCGGAAGGGGTGGCAGTTGGTCTGCTGCACGGCTGATCCGGTGGAGGCGCGAATGTGCGCGAAGAACAATCGCGATCGGAAGTGACCGGCGAGCTCACGCAGGTTCAGGTCGCTCCACGCTGGAGTGATGCTCCGGACCACCGTCGGGGGGACGTCGCTGCCGTCTTCATACAGGCCCAGACCGTGCCCGTCGCCGTTGGTGGTCTCGGCTCCCAACCGGGCAGAACGGCTCTGCTCGATCAGCGAATGCTCCGGTTTGAAGAGGAGTTCGTCGAGAAGGATCGGCGAGCCGCTGTAGGCGAGCCATCGGCACATGTGTGCCCCCTACCCTCGATCGCCGCTGCCCACCACGCGGGCGGGATGCTGACCGGCCAAGCACCGATCCCGGGCAGGTTTTCAGGCCCGTCAGCCGCGACCGGCCGACACGCCGACCAACGCCCGCCCTTGAGTGGTGTCGACGCGCTCGGCGGCTGCGTGCCAGCAGCGGCGGGTCGGTGCCGGATTCACGAAGGTGGGACCGATTTACGCCAAGTCCTCCCATCTCCATTGGGCAGCGGCCGTCATACATGGGCCGATCGATTGCTGGTGTTACGCCGCGTGACGTTCGGCGAGGGTCTTGTTCCACACGACGCGCACACACCCGAACGCAGCCTCAAGACCCTCACGCACTGTGGGCATCGGCGCGGGTGTGACCGACAAGGATCGCATCGCGTTCGGCGTCGGTGCGGGCCTTCAAGGGCGCTCGGGCGAGCGCACCGTATCGAGCGACGTCGACGCGAGGTCTCGCCGCGGCCGCCGACACGTCGACGTTACTGCGTCGGTGGGCGCTCATGTGTCGAGCAGGTCGGGGGCGATGATCTCCTCGACCGTCCAGCGGCGTGCCGACAGGCCCTGCTCGTGGTGGTAGCGCAGGAAGGTGTCCAGCGCCGTCCAGTTCGCCGACACCCCGTAGGGCCACCAATCCTCACCGAACAACCGGTCGTTCTTCTCTATCAGCGCGTTGACCCAGGGCAGCATGACGGGTGTCTGGTAAAGGTGGCGGAACTGCCGGTAGCGCCTGGCGCCGGCTTCCCTGGCGTCGCAGAAGGCGGTGTAGATCGCGCGCGCGAGCCCGGGGTGGGTCTCCAGCAGTTCCCTTCTGGCCACGACGGTGTGCATGATCGGGAAGTTTCCGGTTCGCCGGTAGTAGTCCCGCTCGACGGGCTCGTAGTCGCCGAACAGCCTGGTGACGTGAGGCGAGCCTTCCAGGAACGGCTGCGGGACGTTGGCGGTGAACAGCGCGTCGATCTCACCGGCGTCGAGCATCGCCGACAACGTCCTGCCATCCGGCGCGGCGGTGATGTCGAGGTCGTCGGGATGCGGGTGGCTGGTGAAGGTGAACGGTGGCGCGGGATGCTCCAGCCCGCCGATCACCCAACGGTTGCGCTCGGGACGGAAACCGTACTCATCGGCGAGGATGCCTTTGGCCCAGACGCCGGAGTCCTGGCCGTAGACACCGAACTCGCCGATCGTCTTGCCGACGAGATCGGCAGGCTCAGCGATACCGCTGTCGGTGTTGACGAACACGCACGAGTGCCGGAACACCCGGACAGGGAAGGCCGGGATGGCCACGAACGGCACACCCTGGTCGAGCGCGCGGAGCAGGAAGGTCAGCCCGAACTCGGACACGTCCACGCCGTCACCGCGCGCCATCCGCTCAAAGATCTCGGGCAGGGTCGCGGCGGTCGACATCGTGGTGCCGCGGGCCCCGTCCACCGTCACTGATCCGTCGAACAGGGCCTCGGTCGTGTCGTACCGGAAGGTCCCGATACGCAGGTCCAGATCACTCATGCGTCGCCTCCGGTGCTCGGTGTTCACATGTCGATCCTCACGACCACGAGCCTGAGCAGCCAACACCGTTGCGGTTCGCTCGATACCGGATCGGTATCGTGACGCGATGGACTTGCGGAAGCTGCGGTACTTCGTCGCGGTCGCCGAAGAACGGCACATCGGCAGGGCCGCCGCTCGGCTGCACATGACACAGCCGCCACTGAGCCGGGCCATCCGCCAACTGGAGGCCGACCTCGGCGCGGCCCTGTTCCACCGGATCCCCACCGGAGTGGAGTTGACCGAGGCCGGCCGGACCCTCTACGACGACGCCGGGTCGCTACTGGACCAGGCCGACCGAGTCGAGGCACGCGTCCGCGCCACCGTCGGCCCCGCCACGCTGGCGGTCGGATCGCTGGCCGACACCGCCGAGCTGGTGGCCGGTCGGATCGCCACGGCCTTCCGACAACGCCGGCCGGAGGTGTCGATACGCATCCACGAGGCCGACCTGGCCGACCCGAGCGCTGGGCTGCGCGCCGGGCTGGTCGACGTCGCACTGACCCGGTTGCCGTTCCAGGACGCCGGCCTGCGCAGCCACGTCCTGCACGTCGAACCGGTCGGACTCGTCGTACGCGACGACGACCCGCTCGCCGCCCGGCCGTCGGTACGGCTGTCCGACTTGCCCGACCGGCGATGGGTGCGGCTACCGGCTGACACCGACCAGGTGTGGCGCGCGTACTGGACCGGCGCGACGGCCGCCGCCGACCGCGGCGCCCCGATGCGTACCATCCAGGAGTGCCTGCAGGCGGTGCTGTGGAACGGCATGTCCGCGCTCGCCCCACTCGACCAGGTGACACCCGCCGGACTGGTCACCGTCCCCGTCACCGACCGGCCCCCGAGCAGACTGGTGGTCGCATGGCCGGCGAACCACCCCTCCCCGCTGGTCCGCTCGTTCGTACGCATCGCGGCCAAGACCTACCATCGCGCGGGCACGCGTAGCGGCTGATCGTCGGGTCGCGGTCAGCCCGGGTGTCGGTCGAGCCATCCGGTGATCACAACCGTCTGGGCTTCGCGCTGCAGATTTGCACGGTCCTGGACGAGGACGTCGCCCGGCTCTCCCCGCTCAAGCACGCCGACCTCGACGCGCTGGGCCGCTACGGCTTGGGCGCCTCCACCCCGGTTGGCGGGGGCCTGCGGGACCCGGGTGCGGCGGACGACGACGACACGGATGGGTTGCCGGCGAAGGCCGCTCTGCCGCACGTGGCGGACCGGGACGCCGGGTATGCGCGGACCCGCGCCGTGGGCTAGTCCTCCCGGGCCGGATGGAGTACCCGGCGCACGGCGCCACGTAGCCACTGGTGGGCCCCGTCGGCGGTGTGGCGCGGGTGCCAGGCCATGCCGATCGTCAGTGGTGGCAGCAGCAGTGGGATTTCCAGCAGGCGCAGTCCCAGCGCGTGCGCCGCGTCGCTGAGTGGTGAAGGGGGCTCGCCCGGCAGCGCGGTCGGTACCAGGCAGACCACGTCGCCGACTGCGGCCAGCGCCATCGCCGCCAGATGTCCGGGCAGGACGGCGCTGACCCGCCGGCTGAGCCCTTGCTCGGCCAAGGCCTCGTCCAGCGGGCCGGTGAAGCGTCCCCGGCGGCTGACCGCCACATGCTCGGCCGTGGCCAGCCTGGTGGGTGTCAGGGTTCCTTCGGCGAGCGGGTGCCCGGCCCTGACGCCGGCCGCCATCCGCAGCGTGACCAGCTCTTCGACCCGGGTCTCCGGGTCGACGTGGTCGATGGCCCCGATCTCCAGATCGGTCCGGCCCTCGCGCAGTGTGGGGCCCGCCTCCCACTCCTCGGCCAGCACTCTCAGCGAGACGCCCGGCGCCCGGCTCCGGGCCAGCCCGAGCAGACCCGGCGCCAGCGCCGCGCCGACCAGGTCCGAGGCCTGGACGGTGAAGGTACGTCGCAGCGCGGCGGGGTCGATCACGCCGCTCGGGGTGAGCAATGCCTCCAGCCGGCGCACCACCGCGGCGGCCTCGTCCCGCAACGCCTCGGCGCGGGGTGTGGGCACCATCGCCTGTCCTGCCCGCACCAGTAGCGGATCCCGGAGCACCCGGCGCAGCCGAGCCAGGGTGCGGCTCATCGCCGCAGGTGAGGTGTGCAGCCGCGCGGCGGCACGGGTGACACTCTGCTCGGTCAGCAGGGCGTCGAGGGCGACGGCGAGGTTGGCGTCGAGGTTCGGGTCTGGGCTGCTCACCGGCATTATTCCGTTTCAGGCAATGATTGGATGCTGAAGTTCCCATTGTGGCAATGCGGTTCGGGTCTACACCCTGAAGGGGCCGTACCGATCCGAGAAAGACCGTGAGGTTTTCATGATCGTCATTACCGCCCCCACCGGGAACATCGGCCGGCGACTGCTGTCGCTGCTGGTCGAGGCCTCGCCCGCACGCGGAGAGGAGTTGCGCGTCGTGGTCCGCGATCCGGCCCGGCTCCCCAAGGCCGTGCGCGGACGGGTCGAGGTGGTCACCGGCTCGCACGGCGACGCCGCGACCGTCGAGCGCGCCTTCGCCGGGGCCGACGCCGTTTTCTGGCTGGTGCCGCCGGACGCCTCGGCCCCGCCCGACGAGGTGTGGAGCGGCTTCACCCGCCCGGCCGCGCGGGCGTTCGCCGCCCACGGCGTCGGCCATGTCGTCGGCGTCTCGGCGCTCGGCCGCGGCACCCCGCAGGCCGCCCAGGCCGGGCTGGTCACCGCCTCCCTGGCCATGGACGACCTGATCGCCGACTCCGGCGTCGCCTACCGCGCCCTGGCCTGCCCGTCCTTCTTCGAGAACCTGCTGGAGGAGGCCGACTCGATCCGCGAGAACGGCGTCTTCACCGACACCGTCGCCGCAGACCGTACGGCCCCGCTGGTGGCCGTCGCCGACATCGCATCGACGGCGGCCGGGCTGCTGCTGGACCGCTCCTGGACCGGCGTCGGCAGTGTTCCGGTGCTCGGCCCGCAGGACCTGTCGCCCAACGACCTGGCCCGCATCATGACCGAGGAGCTGGGCCGTCCGGTCCGCTACCAGCGCCAGCCGCTCGACGAGCTGCGGTCCACCCTGCTCGGCTACGGCCTCAACGAGGCGTTCGTCGAGGGCATCGTCGACATGAAGCGCGCCAAGGACCAGGGCCTGGACTCGGGCGTCGACCGCTCGCCACAGGCGAGCCCGGCCACCGGATTCGCGCAGTGGTGCGCGCAGACTCTCAAGCCCGCCGTCCTCGCCACACCGGAGGCAGTCGATGCCCACTGACCGAACCGAGCCGCCGGTCACCGCGTTCATGCTGGTCAAAACCACGCCCGAGTGGCTGGCGATGACCGTGGCCGAACGCGTCCAGGCCTTCACCACCCAAGTAGTCCCGGTGATCGAGGCCCGCACCCGCGGCGTCCGCTCCCGCTTCTACGACACGGAGTTCTACTCGGCGCGGGTCACCGACATCTGGGTCTGGGAGGCGGACGACCACGACGCCTACCGGCTGCTGATCGACGCGCTGCGCGAAACCCCCTTCTGGGACCGCTACTTCGAGGTTGTGGACCTGCTCGTGGGCACCGAGAACGGCTACGCCCGCGCCTACGACCTGGAGCCGGTGGCCACCTTCGCCACCTGACGCTCCTCCCTGACCGGCCGGTGCCACCGCCCCGCGGAAGCACCGGCCGGTTCAAGAAGGTCGACGGCGGCGACTTCAGCCAAATGACCTTCGCCGACGGCAGAGTGCTTTTCAGCGACGCAAAGTTCACCGGCGGCGCGGTCATCTTCTACGACGCGAGATCTGCCGGCGGCCAGGTCTACTTCGACGGAGCGGACCTCACCGGTGGTCTGATCACCTTCAACTACGCGAAGTTCACCGGCGGCACGGTCGATCTCCGCGACAGCGCCTCGTGGGAGATTCCGCCGTCGTTGGACGAAGCCGTCCTGGCGGCACCGCCCGCAGGGCTGCGGCTGCCGCCCTGCACAGCAGCGTCAACGGGGTGAGGCGCCCAGCCTCGCGCCGAGGTCGACCGGTCAGTTGGGTGTCATCGGCCCCGGGTCCAGGCAACGTCACGCTGGCCGCGGGTGCTAGGAACTCGCGGCCGATGCGTTCGCGGGTGCCGATGGCCCGAAAGCGGGCCTTGGCGTGCAGGGCGAGGCTGGCGACGCCGACCGGCGCGCCCTGTCTCCGCTGTTCTGGACCCACGTGAACCCCTACGGCCGGTTCGAGCTGGACATGAACAACCGGCTCGGTCTCACCCTGCCCGGGCCGCATCGCGCGGACGACGACGCCGCCCGTCTGGCCGGGTCGGCATCAGACGAGACGCACGAACCCCGCCTCACCGAGGACGAGGTGACGACCTCCTCGACGACTACCGCGACGCCGTATGGGAGAAGGAACTCCGCGACGGTGAACTCTTCCTGCCCCAGGCGCTGTACGGGGTCAATGCCCGCGAGGCGGGCCGCCCCCGAATCACCAAAGCCCCGCGACATCAGAAGAAGAGGCAACTCGTGGAAAAGAAGCTTGAGGGCGACACGGCGGCCACCGAGGCTCCTTCCGAACTGACGGTTTACCGGGCCGACGCCGGGCACGGGAGGGCTATTCTCGGTCTGTACACGAACCGGGAGGCCGCCCGCGCCCACTGCGAGGACTACGCACGCGGTGGGCAAAACGACGAGTCCCTCGTCTGGTACCCGGACGACGCCGATGAGGCGGTAGAGGCGCTGTTCGTCGCGGGTGTGGGGTTGGACACCGGTTTCACGGTCACGGCGGTGACCGTCGCCTCCGAGTATGGCGGCAAGACCGACGAGTGAACCACGCGACCACCATGGGCGACCGGCTCGCCCTCGCCGGCGCAGTCCGCGCCCTGCGCTGCCCGGCCTCCCGGTCGCGCGAGCGCGAGCCGGTCGCCCGCTGGGCCCGCCGCTTGCTCACCGACGACTTGGTTCTGGTCGTCGATGTGGAGACGACGGGACTGGAGAACGCGTACGCAGTACAGATCGCCGCCGTCGACCGCCGCGGTGCCCTGGTCTTCAACGAGTACGTGCAGCCGAACGCCGTCATCGAGCCGGCCGCCCTCGGAGCACGCCAAGCGCGCGGCGTACCCCCGAAGCCGTTGAGCAGGCGCACGCGGACTTTGTCGCCCTGGTGTCCCCGTCCCCCCGGGGGGGCACTCCAGCGTGATCATCACCTCGAACAGCATCAGCCGCACGTCCTAGGAAACGGTGACGTGACGGCCACGGCGGTGGTCGCCGATGGCTAGGACGTCCACCAGCGACGCAACGTCCCGCGGGCGCCGTCCTGTTCGATCTCCCCGATCGCCGGGCGGCCCTGCAGGGTGGTGGAGATCCGGTGGACTCGGCCCTCCCAGGTCCGAAGGACACGGACGGGATACCGCGTCCCCTTCCACGTGATCGCGGCCGGCTTACCGTCCGGAGCCGTCTCGATGTCGATGGGAGCGTCGAGTCGCATGCCGGGAGACTAGCGGAACATCGAACGCCCGTTCGAGCAGGGCGCGCCGCCGTTCAATCCTGGATTCGAAGCCCGGGCGTGCACCGAAGGACCGCGTGCTTCACACTGCGCTTCGCACCGCGCGGACTCGACCGGGACAGGTACGGCCCGCCGGCCGCGGGCACCAAGAGTTGGCGGCGCGCGTCGTCGAGGGCGGTCGTCGACGTCCCGGCCCGCTCGGCCACGAACCGCCGACGAGCGACCGCCGGAACGCGGCCGCCATCGAGCCCGTGCGGGGCACCACCAAGCGGGGCGCAGCCGCGCACCGGGGGTCCGGGGGTCGCCCCCCGGAAGGCATAGCGGCCAACGGCGAAGCCACCCCGAAAGGGCGGATCGGAAGAGCGTCGGGGGGGGGAAGAGTGTTAATCGTCACGGGTA
>NZ_JBFAJC010000111.1:0-12217 GCF_040655075.1 Actinoallomurus sp. NPDC050550
AGCCCGGGGGGGGGGCCCCCCACCTGCCCGGGGCGCGCCCCCCGCGCGCTCTGCCCGATGGCGCTCGCTCCGCGAGCGCGGTTCGCGGCGCCCCACGCGCCGTCTTCCCTCGTCGCTCTGGTCCCTTCGCTCCCGGCGCTCCTCAGTCCAGACGACGCGCGCCGCTCACAGTGGGGTCAGGACTCCAGGACTTCGTGCGCGTCAGTCGAGCGCAGCGCGGCGACGTCCAGGGTGTCGCGGACGACCGCGGTGAAGTCGTCGGCTCACCCGCGTGCGGCGCCGACCTCGTCGAGGAGATCGTGCAGCGGAGGGAAGAGATCCGGGCCCGCGGCGATCGTGAGCTCCGCGCTCGGCGGGGTGCCGTGCAGGCCTCCGACGGTCCCGCCGGCCTCCTGGACGATGAGCGTCCCCGCGGCGAAGTCCCACTCCTGGGGGCCGCGTTCGTAGTAGGCGTCGATGCGGCCGGCGGCCACGGAGCACAGATCCACGGCGGCCGAGCCGCCGCGCCGGATGTCGCGGACGCGCGGCAGCACGCCCATTAGAGACTCCGCCTGGTGGGCGCGGCGTTCGGCGGAGTAGCCGAACCCCGTCGCGACCAGCGCCTTGTCCAGGGAGACGCCGGTGTTGCAGCGGAGCCGTTCGCTCGACCCGTCCTCGCGCATCAGGTGCGCGCCCTGTCCCCGGGCGGCGGTGTACAGCTCACCGCGCATCGGGACGGCGACGACGCCGACCACGACCTCGCCGTCGACCTCGGCGGCGATGCTCACGGACCAGTCGGGCAGGCCGTACAGGTAGTTGACCGTGCCGTCGATCGGGTCGACGATCCAGCGGACGCCACTGGACCCGCCGCTCTCGCCGCCCTCCTCGCCCAGGAAGGCGTCGCCGGGCCGGGCGGCCCGGATGCGGTCGACGATGAGCCGCTCGGAGGCCTTGTCCATCTCGGTGACGACATCGGTCGAGCTCGACTTGGTGTACGCGACGCCGAGGTCGGCCGGCCGCTTGTCGACGAGCATGACAGAGGCGACCTCAGCGGTGCTGATCGCCAGTTCGTACAACAGGTCCTGCACGTTCCCCCCTCGGGATCCGGGCTGCATGTCCGTCATCGGCCGGTCGGCACGCCGGCGCGGCGGCAGTGCCCCGCGGCGCAGTGGTCGGGGCGCGGTCCCAGGCTCCCCAGCGCCGGGCGGTCGGTCCCGTCGCGTTCGAGGAGCAGCTCGCGGACCATCGCGACGAACCGGGGATGGACACCGGGCGTGGCCGCCCGTTCGATCCGCAGCCCGAGGCGGCCGGCGAGCTCCGCCGCCTCGATGTCGAGGTCGTACTTGACCTCCATGTGGTCGGAGACGAATCCGACGGGCACGATGACCGCCGCGCGGGCGCCCTCGGCGTGGAGCTTCGCCAGGTGGTCGAGGATGTCCGGCTCCAGCCACGGCACGCTCGGCGGGCCGCTGCGGCTCTGGTACACCAGGTCCCAGGGACGGCCTTCCGCCACGACCGCGGAGATGTCGGTCAGCTCCGCGACGTAGTCCTCGCGGCCCGGCTGGGCGAGCGGCACGCTGTGGGCGGTGAAGACGACCCGGGCGTCGTCGCGCAGCTCGACGGGCAGCCGGTCGAGGGCGGCCCGGGTGTTCTCGATCATCGGCTCGACGAAGCCGGGGTGGTTGTAGTAGATCCGGAGCTTGTCCACCTCGGGGGCGTCCTCGACCTCGTCCCGGGCACGATCGATGTCCTCGAGGTACTGCCGGCAGCAGGAGTAGCCGCTGTAGGCGGACGTCGCGAACGCCGCCGCCCGGCGTACGCCGTCGGCCTTCATCTGCCGCAGCGTGTCGGCGAGGAAGGGATGCCAGTTGCGGTTGCCCCAGTAGACCGGCAGGTCGAGGCCGTTCGCGGCGAAGTCGGCCTCGATGGCGGCCTTCAGGTCGCGGCACTGCTGGTTGATCGGGCTGGCACCGCCGAAGTGATGGTAGTGCTCGGCCACGGCCTCGAGGCGTGCGCGCGGGACGCCCTTGCCCCGCGTGACGTTCTCCAGGAACGGCATGACGTCCTCGGGCTTCTCGGGCCCGCCGAAGGACAGCAACAGCAGCGCGTCGTACGGCATGCCCCCATCCAACCAGCCGCCCGCCGATGCCCGGCACCCCACCCGGCCCGGGCCTGGCGTGGGATCCGCGGGACTGACCTCGCCGTACGCGGGGCGCTCGGCGTTCCGGGCGGGACCGGTCAGGAGTAGCGGCGGGCGTACGCGCGGGCCAGGGACAGCACGTTGTTCACGTACGCGTCCGAGTGGTTGTAGGCGAAGACGGCGTGGTACAGGCCGCTGCCGCCGCGCCCGGCGCCGCTCGCGCACAGGTACTTGGCGGCGGCCGGCACCGCGTCGTACGGGTCCATGATGTCGGCCTTGCCGTCGCCGTCTCCGTCCACGCCGTAGATCCGCCAGGTCGCCGGCATGAACTGCATCGGGCCGAGCGCGCCCGCGCTCGAGGGCCCGGCGTTGCGCCCGTGGTCGCTCTCGATCTGCCCGATGGCGGCCAGCACGGTCCACGAGAGTCCCGGGCAGAGGCCGGCGGACTGCTGGTAGAGGGCGAGGTATGTGCCGGGGCGGCCGGAGGACGGCTGCTTCTGCGCCGGCTGCCCCTTCGGCTGCGTCGCGGACTGGTGCAGGTCGATCACCTGGCTGTTCCCGCCGACGACCTTGCGCAGCCGTGTCCCGAGGCCCCGGTCGGCCCCGGGCGCGTTCACGAGGAAGGCGATGTCGTGGACCAGACCGATCTTCCGCCCGGTGTCGCGTCCGACGAGCACGTTGATGCCCGGCAGGCCCAGCGAGCCGGAGCCGCCCATGGTGACGAACATCTGCGCCCTGCCGAGGACCGGGTACTGCATCGACTCGCGCAGCCCGAGCTGCTGCTGGACCTCGTCGGAGACGACGAACCGGTCCTGGGCGAGGGCGTTCCACAGCCCGTCGTTCTTGGCCGTGCCGGGCGGGGTCCAGGACCGGAAGGCCGACGGGTCGACGGCGAACATGTTCACCCGGCCGCCCTGGAGCTGCACGGCCCCGGCGTCCACGGTGATGACGTCGCGGACGCGCTTGAGGTGGGAGACCCCCTGCAGCTTCTCGGTGGTCACCGGGCGGTCGGCGACGACGAGGAAGTCGGGGTCCACGACGCGCTTCAGGGCGGCGGGCTGCTCGGTGTTCGGCACGACGGTGGTGACGGGCCCGGTGCCGTTCTCCGGCCCTGAGGCCGCCGCGTGCCCGCCCTTGGGCGCCCTCTCGGGTTCGGCGGTCACGATGTACACCGCGCCGCTCGCCGCGGTCGCGGTGGCCGCCAGCGCGATGGCCGCCACGGCGGTCGGGAGTCCTCTGCGAACGAAGCGTCTCATCGGTACTCCCAACGATCGGGCCCGGGCGGTAGTTACCCAACACTCGGCGGCACTTCGACAGGTACGGTTCGGACAAAGAAAAGATCCGCCCAGAATCGGCCTGGTCACGAGGCTCCATGATCACGCTCATGGGGTTGCCGAGACCAGGTGAAAGATGAGTAGATTTCGCCTTATGCCCCCTGTGACACCTCAGACCTGGCGGAATTGGGCCGGTAACCAGCGCGCCACCCCCCGGCGCGTCCTGACGCCCCGGTCCACCGCCGACGTCGTCTCCGCCGTCAAGGCCGCGGCCGCCTCCGGCCTGACGGTCCGCATGGCCGGCGCCGGGCACTCCTTCACCGACGCCGCCGCCACCGAGGGCCTCCTGCTCCGGCCGGACGGCCTCACGGAGCTGCGGTCGGTCGACACCGCCACCGGCCTCGTCACCGCCGAGGCGGGCATGCCGCTGAAGGTGTTCAACGCGCACCTGGAACAGCACGGCCTCGCCCTGGCCAACATGGGGGACATCCAGGAGCAGACCCTCGCCGGCGCGACGCAGACCGCGACCCACGGGACCGGGCGCGACGCCGCGGGCCTCGTGTCGCAGATCGCCGGACTCGAACTCGTGCTCGCCGACGGCAGCGTCGTCACCTGCTCCCGCGAGGACCGGCCCGAGCTGTTCGACGCCGCCCGCGCCGGCCTGGGCGCGCTCGGCGTCGTCACCGCGATCACCTGGCAGGCCGTCCCGGCGTTCCTGCTGCAGGCGCGCGAGGAACCAATGCGGTGGGACGAGGTCCTGGCGCGCCTCGACGAGCTCGCGGCCGAGAACGAGCACTTCGAGTTCTACTGGTTCCCGCACACCGACGGCTGCCTGACCAAGCGCAACAACCGGGTGCCCGGCCCGGCCGAACCGCTCGGGACGTTCCGGCACTGGCTGGACGACGAGTTCCTGTCCAACTCGGTGTTCGAGGTCGCGAACCGCGTCGCCCACCACGTCCCCCGCGCCATTCCGACGATCAACGGCGTGTCCGCGCGGGCCCTGGGCGCCCGGACGTACACCGACGTGTCGTACAGGGTGTTCACCAGCCCGCGGCGGGTCCGCTTCAAGGAGCAGGAGTACGCCGTCCCGCGCGAGGAACTGGCCGGCGCGCTCCGCGAGGTCCGTGCGCTCATCGAGCGCCGGGGCTGGCGGATCTCCTTCCCCATCGAGGTGCGCCTGCTGCCGCCGGAGGACGCCTGGCTGTCGATGGCGCACGGGCGGGACAGCGCCTTCATCGCGATCCACGTCTACCACGCGTCTCCGCACGAGGAGTACTTCCAAGGCGTCGAGGAGGTCCTGACGCCACTCGGCGGACGGCCGCACTGGGGCAAGCTGCACACGCGGGACGCGTCGTACCTAGAGGGCGTCTACCCGCGATTCGGCGACTTCCTGGCACTACGCGACCGGATCGATCCCGAACGCCGCTTCGCCAACCGCTACCTGACTCAGATATTCGGCACCTGAAACCCGTAGACTCGCTATGAATCGCATCCCGCTCGCGCGGCGTGCAGATCCCTCGCGCTCCGACCGGTAACCGCGTACGACCCCGAACCGTCAGCATCCACCGATCTCCCGACCGCGTCCCGTCCCAGCGGCCGCGTGAGCCACGCCAGTCCGACGGCATCACGCGGCAAAGGATCCACAAGAATGGTTAAGCCCCCCGTCGCCGCCGTCCCCGAGCGGGCAAGCTGGGTCGACACTGCGGGAACTTGACAAGGATCACGTCGTGAGGGCGGCGATGTTCGGACATGCCGGGTACGGTGCTGGCGGGCAGGTGTGTCCTGACGCGACACTGGTAGCACCGGGGGAAGGGCACGCATGCGCCCCGAGCCGCGTCGGACAGGGCACGAAAGGACACGCATGCAGGAGCTGCGCCTCGTCGCGGTCAGCGAGGACGGGTCGTACCTCGTCCTTGCCACCGCGGGCCGGGGCACCCGGTTCACGCTGCCTATCGATGATCGGCTGCGCGCCGTGGTCCGTGGGCATTTCTCCCGCCTCGGCCAGTACGAGATCGAAGTGGAGAGTCCTTTGCGTCCCAAGGAGATCCAGGCTCGTATTCGCGCTGGAGAGACAGCGGAAGAGATCGCCGAAACGGCAGGCATCCCGGTGGAGCGTGTCCGCTGGTTCGAGGGACCGGTTCTTCAGGAGCGCGAGTACATGGCCCAGCAGGCCCAGCGCGTGCCGATCCGACGTCCGGGTGAGTCCTCGCCCGCCCCTGCCCTCGGAGAGCTCGTCGAGGAGCGCCTCGGCCGGCGTGGCATCGACCTGGAAGAGGTCGAGTGGGACTCCCGTAAGTGCGAGGACTCGACCTGGCGGGTCAGCCTCTCCTTCTACTACGACGGCCGCCCCTACTCGGCGGAGTGGGCGTACGACCCCCGCCGGCGCCACATCTCGGCCGTGAACGACGAGGCCTCGCGCCTGTCCTCTCTCGACGTCGACGAGTCCGCCGACGACACCGTCACCCCGTTCGTCCCGCGCCGCGCCATGAAGATCGTCGGCGACCCCGTCCGCGAGCAGGCTCCGCCGCCCGGCCCCGTCGTCCCGGTCCCCGGGCCGGCCCGCCGCGAGGAGTTTCCGGCCGAGGAGCCGATGTTCGTCCGCGAGGTGCCGCGGCCGGCCCCCGCCGAGGAGCCCGTCGCGCGCGCCCCGCGTCCGCGCGAGGCCCGCCCGGAGATCGCGGCCAGGCCACAGGAGCTGACCGTGCCCACACGGCCCGCTCCCCCGGCCGCCGCCGAGCCCCCGGCTCCCGCACCGCAACCGGCCAGGCCGGAGCCCGTCGCCCCGCCCGCCGCCGAACACACCCCGGTGGAGGCCGCCCCGCTGGAGGCCGCCCCGCTGGAGGCCGCCCCGCTGGAGACGGCACGGGTGGAGACGGCGCCGGTGGAGGACAAGCCGGTCGAGGTCGAGCAGCCGCAGTCGCAGCGGGAGGTCGTCGAGGCCAAGCCGCAGGCACCCAAGCCGGCGCCGCCGAAGCAGGCCGCCGCGGCCGCCACGAAGCCCGCCGCCGCGCAGAAGCCGGCCCAGGCCAGGCCCGCCGCCCAGAAGCCGAGCCAGGCCAGGCCCGCGGCGCAGAAACCGGCACCGCAGAAGCCCGCGGACAAACCGGCCGAGAAGGCTCCGGAGCGTCCGGCCGCGGCCGCCACGAAGCCCGCGACCCCGCCGGCCGCCCCGGAGAAGCGACCGCCCGCCCGGAAGCGTGCCCGCAGCAAGCGCGCCTCGGTCCCGTCCTGGGACGAGATCATGTTCGGCGCCCGCCGCCCCGAGTAATCCCGGAGGTCACGGCTCCGATCATGCGGTGATCCCTGGCGATCACTGTGCTCTACGCACAGCACACGCCGGAGATTCGTCGTGGTCGACGGCCGTGACGGCCGATGCTCCGTAGGGGCGCCACCGCGCGGCTCGACGAGCCGGACGGATCCTTCACGACCAGGTCGAGCGGCGGCACCGTCGACTTCACGGTGCTGAGCTGCCGCGGAGACACCTTCGATCTCCACCGCGTGAGCCACATCAACGGCCTCGTCGGCACCGAACACATGGTCTTCTCACCCGACCACTGATCAACGGCAGCAGGTTCGGGCAAGAGCGCCGCGTGCGCTGATCCCTGGCCATCGCAGCACGCCTCACCATGATTTGAACAAAGCTCAAAACCTCTCTAGATTGTTTTTAACTTAGTTCAAAACGCCGGGAGGCATGATGCCGATTTCCGTCGCTCTCGCCGCGACCCTGCAGTTGGCGCTGACGGCGACGTTCGTCGTCCTGCCCGTCGTCGTCTACTTCTACGGAGGTTCCGCCCAGCGGGCGGCCGAAGCAGAGACGATCCGACAGGGTGTCCCGGTCGAGGTCCTGGCCGAGCATCGGATCAGGTTCGAGGAGAAGGCATGGGAGTTCCTGCTGGCGATCGGAATCGCCGCGGCCCTGGCGACGCTGGCCGGCCTCAACCTCTCCAGGATCAGGACTGGTCTGGTCCTGTCGTGGATCGCCGAACCGGTCGTCCTGGTCGCCGTGGGCTTCGTCTGCGCCAGTCAGGTGCTCGCCGTCCGCTACACCCAGGCGGCCTTCGCCAAGTCCGGCGACCCGAGGGTGCGAGAAATCGACGCCGCGGCGGTCATCGGCGCCGCCAGTGCGGCCATGCCCTCATGGATCCGGGCCGTGGTCGTCGTCCGCTTCGGGCTCGCGACGCTGGGTTCACTCCTGGTAATACTGCTCCTGTTGACGCCGTCGGCGAACGCCTACTTCCACTGACCGGGCTCGAATGCCGCCGGAATTCACGGCCCTGACACTCGGCGGCGGCGTGCTCATCCACCCGCGGACCGAGCGGCCAGGCGCGCTTCCAGGCCATCCAGGAGCGCCTGCAGACCGAACTCGAAGGTGGCCTCGTCCGGCAACGCGGTGCCCGCGTCGGCCGAGGGCATGGTGCGCGCCCGCAGGCGGGGAAACTCCTGCGCGATCCGACCGATACGCGCGAGAGCATCGCGCATCTGCCGCTCCTCATCGGCACCGGCCCGGCGCAAGCGGGCCCGCCACGCCGCCTCGGCGACCCCCCCTTGCGCGGCACCGATCACGAACATCAGCACCGACGCGGCGACCTGGTCGGCCTCTCGTTCGCTGAATCCCGCACCCTCATAGACGGCCAGGCAGTAATCGTCGTACCGCGCCTTGCCTGGACCGTAGATCAGGTGGGTGCTCATCGCAGGCACCATCCAGAAATGCCGGATGATCATGGTGTGGGCACCCTCCGCCAACGCCGCCGCGGCTGCCCGCCATCCGCGTCCGGCGATATCGGGCAACTCGATCTGGCCCCACACGTGGTCGGCCGCCAGCACCACCAGTTCGTCCTTGCTCTTGACGTGGTAATACATCGCCGTGGCCGACACGCCCAGCTGAGCTCCCAGCCGCCGCACGTTCAGACCGTTCACTCCTTCGCTGTCCAGCACCGCCACGGCCGCCTGGACGATCTGCTCCCGGGTCAACGTGTCACGCGGCATGTCGCCAACGTACCGGCGATCGAACAAGGCTCGACACCGACCGTGAAGCCTGATGCATCCGAACCAGAAACTAAGCAAAGGTTATAAGTTAGGCTTAGTATATGACCGACAAACCGGACGCTCATCAGATTTCCGAGGCTCTACTGGCCGGGATCACGATGCTGGTCCGCCGGGTACGGCAGGTGCAGGTCGACGACGAGCTCTCGCTGCACGAGAACTCGGCCCTGAAGCGGCTGAACCGCGCCGGCCCGGCCACACCCAGCGCACTGGCCCGGCTCGAACAGATCACCCCGCAGTCGATGGGGAGGACCGTGGCCGGGCTGGAGGCGCGCGGTCTGATCGAACGGCGCCCGGACGCGCAGGACGGCCGACGCGTGGTCCTGTCGCTGACCGAAGCCGGGCGGCAGGCGTTGCTCACCAGGCGTAACACGCGGATCGAGACGATCGCCGCGGCACTCTCCAGCGACTTCACAGGGCCGGAACAAGAGCAGCTCATGGCGGCCGCACGGCTGATCGAGCGACTCGCGGAGGGACTGTGAGCTCGACCGAGCAGAAGGGCGATCCGTCGGAGCACACGGCCACGCCGGGAGCACGCCGGCGGTCGGCGGACGACCGTTACCGCTGGGCGGCACTGACGAACACGACGGCCGCGATCTTCATGGCGGCCCTGGACGGTTCCATCGTCTTGATCTCCCTGCCCGCGATCTTCAGGGGGATCCGCCTGGATCCGCTGGCGACGGGAAACCTCGGCTATCTCCTGTGGATGATCATGGGCTACCGGCTCGTGCAGGCCGTTCTCGTGGTCCCTCTGGGCCGCCTGGGCGACATGTTCGGCCGGGTCAGGATCTACAACGCGGGGTTCACCGTGTTCACCGCCGCCTCCATCCTGCTGTCCTTCGACCCGTTCCACGGCGGTGGCGGCGCGCTGTGGCTGATCGGCTGGCGGATGCTGCAGGCGGTCGGCGGGTCCATGCTCACCGCCAACTCGGCCGCGATCCTCACCGACGTGTTCCCCGCCGACCGGCGTGGCTTCGCTCTCGGTATCAACCAGGTCGCCGGACTGGCCGGCCAGTTCGTCGGCCTGGTCGCCGGCGGCCTGCTCGTGCTCTGGGACTGGCGGGCGGTGTTCTGGGTCAACCTCCCGGTAGGGATCTTCGGAACGCTGTGGGCCTACGCGAAGCTCCGCGAACCCCGCACGCCGAGCCCCCGTACACCCGCCCGAATCGACTGGTGGGGCAACGTCACCTTCACGATCGGCCTCAGCGCGATCCTCATCGCCATCACCGAGGGCCTCCACCCCTATCACCACCACACCATGGGCTGGACGAATCCCGAGGTCATTGCCCTGCTCTCGGTGGGCGCCGCCCTTCTGGCGGCGTTCGTCGTGGCCGAGAGGAGGGCCGCCGAGCCGATGTTCCAGCTCGGCCTGTTCCGCATCCGCGCCTTCACCGCCGGCAACCTGGCCGGCTTCGCCAGCCGCCTGGCCCAGGGCGGCCTGCAGTTCATGCTCATCATCTGGCTGCAGGGCATCTGGCTTCCGCTGCACGGCTACGACTACGCCGACACTCCGTTGTGGGCCGGCGTCTACATGCTGCCGATGACCTTCGGCTTCCTGATCGCGGGTCCCGTCGCCGGCTGGATGTCCGACCGGCTCGGCTCCCGCGGCCTGGCCACCTCGGGCATGGCGCTGTACGCCTGCACCTTCATCGGGCTGACGCTGCTGCCCATCGACTTCCCGTACTGGGCGTTCGCCCTGCTCATCGCGGCGAACGGCATCGGCATCGGCGCCTTCAGTTCGCCCAACTCCTCATCGATCATGAGCAGTGTCCCCGCGTCACGGCGCGGCGTGGCCTCCGGCATGCGCGCGACGTTCCAGAACACCGGTATCGCGCTGTCGATCGGCGTGTTCTTCTCCCTCATGATCGCCGGGTTGGCCGCCAGCCTCCCGCACGCGCTGACCAGCGGACTGCGGCAGCAGGGCGTGCCGTCCCAGGTCGCCGAGCAGGTCGGCGCGCTGCCGCCGGTGGCCTCGCTGTTCGCGGCGATTCTCGGCGTCAACCCGGTCGAGCAGTTGCTCGCGCCCAGCGGGACGCTCTCCTCGCTTCCGGCGGGAAGCCGGCACGCCCTCACCGGGCGGGAGTTCTTCCCGAACCTGATCGCAGCCCCGTTCCACCACGGCCTGGTGGTGGTGTTCACCTCGGCCGCCGCCCTGGCCGTACTGGCCGCCATCGCGTCCGTGCTTCGCGGTGCCCCGGACACCAGGATCCGTCGGCGCGGCTAACGCGGCGCACCTTTCGGTTATTGGTCGGTAAATCGCGCCTTTTGGGCTTTCACAAAACCGGTATTGCATTCCTTGATCGTTTCGGTGCACCATGGCGAAGATCCGCTGACGATCTTGAGCAGCGGGTCCGACGGAGTTCCGCATCACGGAGAGGAGTCCGCAGCGATGTCGACCGTGACCGCAGACCACCCCCAACTCGATGTCCTGGATCCATCGCTCGACCTCGGTGAATTCATGATCGAGGGCACGACCAGAAGCAGCAGGGCGGGGACCCTGAGCAACTTCAACACCCCGCAGTACTTCTGGGTCTGACCAGGTCGGCGCGTGCACCGCGGGCTTCGGCCGGCGGTGCGCGCGTTCCCCGAGGTCCGGCACCCGGACACGACACCTGCTTCGGAGGCTGACGAGTGAATGACGTCTGGGAAGAGTCGGTCGAGCGCTTCACGGCGTACTTGCCGAAATCCGTGTCGACCTGGCTGGTGATCATCGATGCCGCCGCCCACGCACGCCTGGCGGCGTCCCTGCTGCCCCGGCTCGGCGACGATGTGCGGGTCCTCCGTCTCGGCGAGGTCTCCATCGACGACGTACGGGCGGCGGCACTCGAGTACGTCGACCAGGACCACGTCGGCCTCATCGGCTTCCATGCCCGGAACTATCCGGAGTACCAGGAGGCGCTGGTGCGCTTCGCCGACTGGCCGAGCCGCCGTGTGGCGCTGTGCCTCGAGGTCTGGGACGACAACTTCGCCCAACTCTTCGCCGAGGATCCGCAGGAGGTGGCCCGTCGGTGCGACGGGCTCCGCCGGCAGTTGACCGGCGAGCGGACGCTCACCTATCGGGCCGCCGACGACGCGACCGAGTTCCTCTCCTTCGACTGCGCTCCGGACGACTGGGTCGCCTACAGCGGACTGGAGGACTACGACTACCTCCTACCCAGCGGGGAGGTCGCGTGCGTCCCGGAGAGTGCGAGCGGCACCCTGCCGGTCGAGGGGTGGATCATCGGGACCATCCCGTTCGGCCGGAAGTACGGCCGGATCGGCCCTGGTGACCTCTCCGTCCGCATCGAGAACGGCCAGGCGACCGGCGTCACCGGGCGTAACACCGAGCTCTGCCGGGACCTGGAGATGGCGTTCGACCGGCTGCCGGGCGTGCGTTCGATCGGCGAGCTCGGGATCGGCCAGTCGAAGGCCGTCACCGAAGCGGCCAGATCACACAAGGCGGCGTTCACCTGGCACGAACGCAACTACGGAGTGCACATCGGGTTCGGCGCCGAGCTGAGCGAGACCGCCGACCCCGACCAGCGGGCCACCGCCCACCATCTGGACGTCGTACTCTCCCGCGGACGGCTGACCGGGCAGGCGGGACCACTGCTGACCTGGTGACCGCGTGAGACGGCACACCGGGGCGTGGCCGCGTCAGCGGCACCGCCCCGGATGCCCGGACCGCCTTATTTGATTTTTCGGGTGTAGATGACGCGGTCGACGAGGCGTTCGTGCTGGCCGGGTGGGGTGAAGTAGAGGTCGAAGGTGTGGTGGCCGTGTCTGTCGATGGTGATGACGG
>NZ_JBFAJC010000112.1:0-11711 GCF_040655075.1 Actinoallomurus sp. NPDC050550
ACGCGACGTGACGGCGCGACACGGCGGATCACTCGTCGTACGCGCCCGGCCGGGCGGCGGCGCACTGTTCGAAGCCACACTGCCCCTGGCCTGACCCCCACAAACACGAACACACCCCACCCACCAGCCAGCGAATACCGCACTCCGCACACGATCGGGCACGAACGTCACTCCCACATGGTCACCCGTGATCCGGGTCACACCACACCCGGAAGTAGATCCCTGTGCGTCACGAAAGACGTGTTACGTGCGTTGGTTCCGCGCGCAGGTCTGAAAGTTCAGCCTTGGCGTGGTCATGTCCCGTGACGAAAGGAAGATATCCAATGAAGGCGAACAGGGCCTTCAGGCACGCGCGAGTGGTCGCCGCGGTTCTGGCCGTGGCTGGGGCCGGGATCGCGGTCCCGGCCACGCCGGCGGCGGCGCAACTGGTTCAAGATTTGCGCCTACGGCAACTACCCGGCGTATGCCGATTTCCCCCAGCTGAACTACTACTACAAGACCCCTGTGGCCAACCCGGGGCACTGCGAGAAGGCCTTCGTGGGCGCCGGCATCACGTGGGCCCGCGTTTACGGGCTTGCCAGCAAGCCGTTCGTTGTGGCATCAGTGGGATTCGACCCCGTCCGCGGGTGGACTGGTGCTGCCAAAGGAACCCCCCAGGCGCACTCTCTGGTCAACTTCCACTGACAGCCGCACCGGCCCGAACAGTAACCGGCTCACGAACACTGAACCGTTCCCCTCCCTGTTCTCCCACTCCGCAAAGACCCTGCCCGTCTGGATCGCACCGACGAGCTGAACCGGCCGACACCCCCGGCGCCCGTAACCGGCCGCAGACGGCAATCAGCAGCGTGCCGTGAACGGCCACGCTCAACGCCATTCACTATCCGAGATCAATCGAACACTTTAAGTGCTCACGAGAGATGGGAAACGCCCGCGGTGACCGACGACACGCCCCCGGTCCGCGTCATGGTCCGCGCATTGAACGCGTTGAAGAAGGAACTTCAACGCCACGACGTAACCTCACACGTGACGTCGACCGGCACCAGCCGAGCCGTCCTACACGTCACCGGCCTGGACATCAGCATCACCTGCCGGACCAACTCCGAGCATCACCACACCTGGTGGTTCTGGCTCGGCGACAAACCCATCACCTCCGCCGACGCTGTCGAAGCGGCCGCCGAACAACTGCTCGGGCGCGGGTCGTCGTGCCAACGAACCATCACCCATCAAAGCCCAGAAACCGATGGATGAATCGCCGAAACACCGCCAAAAACAACGCTCTCGGTGAAGACGTCGTATCAGGCAACGGAACCAGGAGAAACGTCCGCCAGCTGCTGCCCGCCCTCGCCCAGGTCATCCGACATCGTCACTGAATGCATTTCATCCTCAGTGCGAGGCGTGCAGTCCACGGAGTGATCACGGACGGTGTGTCACCTAGACCATTCCCTGTCACATCGACCATCGACGTGGTTAGGCTAATCATGTTTTCCACCAGCAACGACAGCAAACGTACCCACAGCCGAAGACGACACATTCCCTGTCACATCAGCGCAGCCCCCTAAAGGGTGACGCTTCGTGAAGGGAGGTCGCGCGGGGGCACAGGGAAGGGCTCGGCCATGGTCACATCGACGACCGATCGCAGGGTTGGCTCGGCAGCTGTGTGGAGGACCTCGACACGCAGCACCATGGCGCGTCTTTCCGCCTGCGTCGAAGTGACCTCCGGCCATTTGATCGACGGCGAGTTCATCATCGATTCGATGAGCCGATCGACTGAGCCGAGCCCGGGAGATGCGGTCCCGCCATCACGGATGGCGCAGGTGATGCTGGACAGGAACGCCTCACCGCCTGCCCCACACCTTGAGTCTCCCCAGGCGCGGTCACAAAGGAGGTCCTCGGCCGGCCACGGGGCGTCGGCTGTGACAACGCCGTCTACGGGAAGCAGCGCCTGGAAGCAGGTGGAGTCCTGGCCGGCCGTCAGCGCTCTGTCGGCCGGTATGCCAGCCGTGCGGCGCGAGCACACCTGGTTCGACCCGGCCTCCGAACGGCCCGTCCGCTCCGCATTCGATGTCCGGCGGGTCGAAGACAGTAATGAGCGGATCACCGAGCTCACCGTCGCCGTTAACGCGCAGCCGCGGGCCGGTATCAGTGATGAACAGGTCATCGACACTTGGCAACGGCTGGCCGCGGGAATTGAGGAGTTCTTCAACGCGCCACGGCACCGGTTCGAAGGCGGTGATCTGTCCGGTGATCTGCTTCGTGTCAACGTTGTTCCAGCTGGTCCCGGACAGCCCGCGCACATGAGCGTGGCGCTGGCACCGTATGCTCCCGGCCAACTCATGACCCAGCACACCTGGATTGTCGGCCAGCCTCCTGTGTTCTACGCCCACGAGATAGCCCACCAACTCGGGCTACGCGACGAACACGGCCACAGCACCAGAACCCACCTGACCAAGGGAAGCGTCCATAACATCACCCGAACCGCCCACGTCTCGGGCAGTCTTCTGGGCGATTTCGACGCCACACCCGAACAAGGACTCTCCCCAGCCGGGCTCCGCCGCCGCCACCTGGCACTCCTGGCAACCCTCATCGGCCCCATCACCCCGCATACCGCCCAGGCGGCAGCCGATACCCCTAGCCGGTCCTCGGCCGATGCCGTACCGAATGGATCACCTGGTTCGTTTCCAGAAACGGCAGCAGCAACTCATATCCCACAGGACAGCTCACCACTCGCACCAGCCCTTCCCCGTCGACCCGACATTGGTCCAGACATCATCGATGACTGGCTTCAAGAGTCCGCGGTCGCCGGAGACACTCGTTCCGATGCGTTGCGTGATCTCGACGTCGCGGTGGAGACGCTGCGGAACGACCGTGACAATGTCAGGTCGCTGCGGGCCACGCTCTACGCGATCGACGAGTGGAGGATGACCAAGACCGGGCCCAGCAACCGCGACGAGGCGGTCGGCCGGCTGCAGGCCGTCGTCGAAGCCGGTCTCGCCCGTCAGCTGGAGGGGACGGCGCGCCGCGATCCGCACCGATCACGACGTCCGATCCACCGCCCCGGCCAGGAGGAGCCGAGCGCGGTCCTGGGCGATCTGGAAGACAAGTACTTCCCGCCCCACCTGCAGCTGGGCGTCCAGCATCGGGCCGACACGACGGTCACCACGCATGTGGACGGCAACGCGTACTTCGGTGCGATCTCCGACGTGCTCGACACGTTGCACGGACCGGGCGATCGTCTCTACATCACATCGTGGTACTTCCACCTGGCCACACGGCTGCGCAACGGGCCCGGCGAGCCGAACCTAGGGCAGAGGCTGGTATCTCTGGCGGCGGCCGGGGTCGACGTACGGGTGATCGTCGCCATCCCGCGGCACTCCCTCGGCCCGTCCGAGAAACCGCTTCTCCAGCGGGATGTCTGGCGGCTGCCGTTCAAGACCATGATCGGGAAGTTCGCGAAGACGAACCTCACGTCGGTCCAGACTCTGCGCGGCGCCCGGAGTGATGACCGGCCGATACTCACCGATCGGGTTCTCATCGATTGGGGCGGCGGATTCGACTCACGCCATGAGAAGACCACGATCGCCTACAGCGCGGCCACCGGCACGCTGCACGCGTTCGTCGGAGGGATGGACTACGCGCCGAACCGGTTCACGGACGAAGGGCACCAGGGCGCCCCACGGCACAACTACTGGCATGAGGCGGGCGTGCAACTGCAGAGTGGTGCCGCGGAGGAGGTGCTGCGAAACTTCTGGTCCCGCTGGCGCGAGACCGCGACGCTGCCCCCACGGAACCTCTGGCTCAACCAACAGGAAGAGCCGTTCAATCCCGCCATCGAACCCGAGCCGGCAGAGCCGATACCGGCCTACTCTCCGGCGCCGGCCCATCCTTCCAACGGATCACACGTCGATGCCGGGGTCCGGATATGGCGTAGCTATCCTCCCTATCGGGTGACGCCTCTGGGTGATTCGCTCCAAATCCCGTGGCATTCTCTACCGGCTGAGGGCGTCGCCGAGGTTCCCACGGGGCTGATCACCGCGATCGATGCCGCCACGAGATACATCTATGTCGAGGATCAGACGCTCAACCCGTCTCTTATCGCGACTCCGTACAACCACCACAAGGTTCTGTTTCCGGCGATCTTCCGGGCGCTCACGCGGGGCGTCAAGGTGCTGTTCGTGTCCCAAGGGTCCCCCGGCCGGGGCGCGAAGTCCTCCGCGGACGCCACTCCAGGCGTTTCCCGAGAGATCAACACACTGATCCTCGAGAAACTGACACGGGCGCAGCGACAGAACTTCGCGCTGTTCACCCTGAAGGACACCAAGGTCCACACCAAGGTCGTCCTGGTCGATGACGAGTTCGCCTCCATCGGCTCGGCCAACTTCTGGGATCGCTCGATGACCGGCGACGAGACCGAAGTAACAGCGGCGATGGTCCACCCGGGCGGACCGAACTCGCTCGTCGCCGACCTGCGCGTGCAGCTGTGGCGTGAACACCTGCGCATGCCCGAGACCGCGTTCACGGACGCTCGCCTTCGTGATCTCGAGGTGGGCCTTGGCTACTTCCGCAGCTCCTGGGGCGCCGGAGACGCATCCGAGATCCCGGACAGCGCGCTGGAGGAAGCACGCGGCAACCTCGTGAACCGGATCATCAACCCCGCAAGCCAGCGCACGAGCCGGACGCGGAGTGCGAACGCGCCGCTGGCCTATATGGATGCTCCGATTTCCCAACAGGCCCTGACGGCCCCCGACGACGCGGGCGACTCGATGCGGAACATGCCTGAGCGGCTCGAACGGCGGCTCAGCGAGACGGGCGTCGATCCGCGGGTGCACGCGCTGAGCGAGGACAACCTCATCCGCGTTGTCCAAACGCCCGCCGTGTGGGGCATGCAGATGGTGAGAGGTGACATCTCGGAGTCTGCCAGCCGGGCCGCCGACGAACTAGCCGCTACGGTGGAGGAGATTATCGGTGACGGCACGCAGCTGATAGATATCGCCAGTCTCCTGGCGCCAACGGGACGTCTTCGTGAAGCGGTTTATAACGGCCTCCTGAAGGCGGCCTCCAGGAAAAGCGACGAACGCATTCTCGTACGTTTCTTGTTTGGTTATGTGCCGCTCAAAGACACCTTTTCCGAGTTCACGAGGGACCTGAGAGGCTTCCTCAAGCGAAAGAACGTCTCGCTGGACCGGATGACCATCCTGGTCGGGCAGCTATCCAACGTGCTGAGCGGTTTCTGGAACCACGCGAAGATCGTCGCCGCTGACGGCAAGGTGGCCATGGTCGGTGGGCACAACCTCTGGTCGGACACCTATGGCGGCTACCCTCCGGTCCATGACATCTCCATCGAGGTGATCGGCGAGGGCGCCAAGCACGCACAAGACTTCGCGGACTATATGTGGACGACCGGCGGAAGCAGCCTTACCGTCCGGCGGATCATGGCCGACTACGGAACGCAGACACTTTCTCCCGGGCCGCAGCGTGACAGGACCGCCGTCGTGGAACTGCGCGACGATCTGCCCGGCCGCCCGATGCCGACCGACAATGCCGATCAATGGCACCGTAGTAGGGCCCTGTCGCTCGGCCAGACCGGACGCCTTGGCGATGACGCCAGCGATGTCGCCAAGGAAATGGTCATCAAGGGTGCCCGGCACAGCCTGAAGATCAGCCAACAGGATATCGCTTTTACTGGCTTCACTTCTGAAGAGAGCCATGACGTCGTCCGCTGGATCGCCGAAGCGCTGATAGACAACCCCGAACTTAAGGTCAGTATCGTCGTTTCCTCGTCAAAGGCGGGCGCGGCGCAAGGGGCATACTCTTGGGGCTTTGGCGCGCCCGGCACCTACGCCATGATCAAGCGGTTCATCAGGAAGGTGGTCGATCCTGAAGGCATCGGAGCCAACGACGACATCGTCACCGGCGCACTGCAACGTCTCAAGGTAGCACCGTTCGTCTTCACCAACTTTGATGTGGTGGTCGAGGGAGAATACGCTTGGTCGGACGCTCCCGAAGAGACCATCAAGAGGCGCTACAAGCCAGGCTCCTGGGTCGAGACAGCCGACAAGTCCGAGCCGGAGCCGGCCAACCATGCCAAGGTTTATATCGCCGACGACACCGTCTATTATGTTGGATCAGACAATCTTTATCCGCACAAGCTCGCGGAGTTCGGGTATCTGGTCGAAGGCGACTCCGTTCAAGATGTCCTAACCGGCTACTGGGACAAACTATGGCTGTACTCTGAACCACATGCCATAGATTTCCTCCGGGACATTATCGAGGACTGGGAAACGGAATCGAGTCTGGGGGTGTTGCAACCACGCTCCGCGGCCCTGGAAAAGGTCGACGGCGCGCTCCGCCGCTGGCAGAAAGGCGGGCGTCTCGCTCCTCACAGGTTCGAACTGAACAAACAGCAACTCGCGGACGTCCAGGACGAGATCCAGCGATGGACGGTGGGAAAGGAAAAGACCGCCAGCCGAAGGCTCGTGGTCGTCGACCGTCTTCGCGCGAGCATCCAGCGAGAACTCAACGCCGCACTCCGACGAGAAGCGGAACACAGTGAGCATCCGAACCGCGAACGGCTGACGGCCGCCTCGCTTGCGGACGAGGGAGTGCCCGGCCGAACGCGCGGACCGCGCCTACACAACGAACCGGACACCTCCCCACAGTCACCTGTTTTGCCGTGGGCGTCGGCTGTGACAACGCCGTCTACGGGAAGCAGCGCCTGGAAGCAGGTGGAGTCCTGGCCGGCCGTCAGCGCTCTGTCGGCCGGTATGCCAGCCGTGCGGCGCGAGCACACCTGGTTCGACCCGGCCTCCGAACGGCCCGTCCGCTCCGCATTCGATGTCCGGCGGGTCGAAGACAGTAATGAGCGGATCACCGAGCTCACCGTCGCCGTTAACGCGCAGCCGCGGGCCGGTATCAGTGATGAACAGGTCATCGACACTTGGCAACGGCTGGCCGCGGGAATTGAGGAGTTCTTCAACGCGCCACGGCACCGGTTCGAAGGCGGTGATCTGTCCGGTGATCTGCTTCGTGTCAACGTTGTTCCAGCTGGTCCCGGACAGCCCGCGCACATGAGCGTGGCGCTGGCACCGTATGCTCCCGGCCAACTCATGACCCAGCACACCTGGATTGTCGGCCAGCCTCCTGTGTTCTACGCCCACGAGATAGCCCACCAACTCGGGCTACGCGACGAACACGGCCACAGCACCAGAACCCACCTGACCAAGGGAAGCGTCCATAACATCACCCGAACCGCCCACGTCTCGGGCAGTCTTCTGGGCGATTTCGACGCCACACCCGAACAAGGACTCTCCCCAGCCGGGCTCCGCCGCCGCCACCTGGCACTCCTGGCAACCCTCATCGGCCCCATCACCCCTCAGGAAATGACCGGACACCTCGGCGTGTGGGGCGACACGAACGCTCCCACCGAACACGACACCGGCCGGCTCGGCTCAGCGGGCTCGGCTCCAGGCCGGGTGCGCTCTGGCGTGCCGTCGGGCCATCGCTCGGACCAGCACGCCGGTGAGCAGGAGCCCGGGGTTTTGCCGGTGACCTTTCCTGACGCCGTGCGGCCGATGGCGACCGGCGGCGGAGGGCCTGCGGTCACCGCCTCTGAAGAGGCCGTCGGTATGGGCGGCTTCCAGCAAAACGAGGCAGCTGCGCCGGTGCTGGAAGGGACTCTGCCCCCGGACCACTCGAACCAGCACGACGGTAACTCCTCTGCAGTCAGCGAGCCAATGTCCGGGTCTGTGGCCGATACTCTGGCAGCGATCGACTGGCAGGAGAGCAGCCACAGCCTGCCGCCACACCCGAGCGATGAGAATGCTGTGAAGGCGTGCGTGTCGGTCGCCATTCTCGATTCGGGTGCGGGAATGGGCTGGTGACAGAACAGGTCACCCCTGTCACCACCAGGCTGAAAGATGCGGTGGAGTGGACCGCCCCGGCGAAGTTGGAGGCCGGATCGCTTGGTTCTCAGCCGGCCAGGGATCTAGCCGCGCGTGACCGGTGGAACGCTTCCTCATACTCACGCGGAGGCACGTTCCCGCAGTAAGAATGTATCCTTTCCGAGTTATACCATGCAACCCATTCCATCGTGGCAAGCGTCACATCCATGACATTCTTCCAGCCACCTCGGAAATCGATGAGTTCTTTCTTGTACAGGCTGTTCAGCGACTCCGCGGCAGCATTGTCGTAGGAATCTCCCTTACTCCCGACCGAGCGGGCGGCGCCGATCTGATCCAGCCGCTCGGCGTACCGGATCGATGTGTACTGGGCGGACTCAACCGGTCGTCGCAACACGTGATGAGTAGGAGCGTGTTGTGGCGAAGAGCAGGAGGTTGGAAGCCGCTTTTCGGGCTGGTCGTGCGCCGATGCGGTCACCTGGACGGCCTCCGGTCAACCGTCGGGAGGAACGGCAGCGTTTCTGGCGGAAGATCGCTGAAGGCATGTCCAGTGAGGATGCCGCTTTGGCGTGCGGCGTGTCGGCGCCGCTGGGGCCGCGGTGGTTCCGCGAGGGTGGCGGGATGCCGCCGATCAGTCTGGCCCCACCCTCGGGGCGGTATCTGTCGTTCGCCGAACGGGAGGAGATCGCGATCTTGAAGGCCCAGGGCGCCGGTGTTCGGGAGATCGCCCGCAGCCTGGGGCGGTCGCCGTCAACGATCTCGCGGGAGCTGCGGCGTAACGCCGCAACCCGGGGCGGTCGTCTGGAGTACCGGGCCTCGACCGCCCAATGGCACGCTGACCAGCGTACCCGGCGGCCCAAGACCGCCAAACTCGCCTGCAACGACCGGCTCCGGGATTACGTTCAAGACAGGCTCGCCGGCGTGGTCACCGCCTCGGACGGCAGCACGATCGAGGGGCCGCAGACGCGCTGGATCGGGCGGCGTCACGGTCGCCGCCAGGACCGGCGGTGGGCGACCTGCTGGAGCCCGGAGCAGATCGCGGGCAGGCTCCGGGCCGACTTTCCCGAGGATGAGACGATGCGCATCTCACACGAGGCCATCTACCAGGCGCTGTATATCCAGGGGCGCGGCGCGCTGCAGCGCGAGCTGACCGCCTGTCTGCGCACTGGGCGGGCGTTGCGCGTCCCCCGCGCCCGTACTCGCCAGCGCGGCAAGAAGTTCGTCACCGAAGAAGTGATGATCAGCCAACGCCCCGCCGAGGCCGGTGACCGCGCGGTGCCCGGGCACTGGGAAGGCGACCTGATCCTCGGGCTGGACAGTTCGGCGATCGGCACCCTGGTCGAGCGCACCACCCGGTTCACGATGCTGCTGCACCTGCCGCCAATGGACGGCCACGGCGGCCCCCGGGCCAAGAACGGACCGGCGCTGGCCGGGCACGGCGCCGAAGCCGTCCGCGACGCCATCGCCACCACGATCACCACGCTGCCCGAGCGACTCCGCAAGTCGCTGACCTGGGACCAGGGCGCCGAGATGGCCCAGCACGCCCAGCTGCGCATCGACACCGGCCTGGCCGTCTACTTCGCCGACCCTCGCAGCCCCTGGCAACGCGGCACCAACGAGAACACCAACGGCCTGCTCCGCCAGTACTTCCCCAAAGGCACTGACCTGAGCCGCCACAGCCGGCGTGACCTCGACGCCATCGCCGCCACCCTCAACTCCCGACCCCGCAAGACCCTCGGATGGAGAACCCCGGCAGAAGCCCTCAACGATCACCTACTATCGCTCCAGACAAGCAGTGTTGCGACGACTCCTTGAACCCGGGCTGGACGCCGCGATCAGAATGGTGGACCAGGCCGTCATCGATGCCACCCCGCGAGCAGATCGCCATTTCCAGCGCGTCCAAAGCCAAGTCGGCGCCAAGGTGATCAGCGACCTGCCACCCCACAATCCGGCGGGAGAACAAGTCCTACACAAACGCGGTGTACGCCCATCCGGCAGCGGTGGCCACATACGTGATATCCGCGACCCAGCGGCTGTCCGGCGCGTCCGCGGTGAAGTCCCGTTCCAGCAGGTCACCCGGCCGCTCGGTGCCCGGCACCGTGGTACGGGGCCGCTAGCGGACCGCGCACGCCCCGGACAGGCCCAGCTCACGCATCAGCCGCTCCACCGTGCACCGGGCCACTTTCACGCCCTCCCGGTTCAGCTGCGTCCAAACTTTCCGGGCGCCATACACCTGGCGGCCCGTCCCGGACCACACCCGTCTGATCTCCTTTTTCAGTTGTTCGTCACGCACCGCACGAGCCGATGGTTCGGCCTCGCGTTTCTTCGCCGCCCAATACGTCGACGGCGCACAATCTAGGACAGCGCAGATCGGCTCGACACCGAACCGGTCGCGGTGAGAATCGATGAACTCGACTAGCGCGGCAGTTTCGGATCGAGTTCCCGGGCGAAAAACGCACTGGCGGCCTTCAGGATCTCGTTCGCCCGCCGCAGTTCACGGTTCTCACGTTCGAGCTCAGCGATCCTTTGCAGGTCGCTGGTCGTGGTCCCCGGGCGCTTGCCGCCATCGACCTCGGCCTGCCGGATCCAGGTCCGCAGCGCCTCGCGATGCACCCCAAGCTGGTCGGCGACCCGGGCGATCGTCCCGGTCTTCTCACCGGTCTGGTCACGTAGTTCAAAGACCATCCGGACCGCGCGCTCACGCAGCTCAGACGAGTACTTCCTCGGGGGTGCCATAGCCCCTCACCCTTCCAGGTATCAGGGCCTCCACCCAACCCGGGGCGCTCCAGTTTTGCCCACCCCGGGATCGCCGATCAGGCAGAGCGGCTGGTCCTTCTTGCCCCATTCGCAGGTGGCCAGGGTGTGGATGATGGCCGGGTCGATGTTGGGGTTGGCCTCGAAGTCGAAGGCGCGCAGCGACTTCTCCCGTGGGCACGCGGCGGCCTTGATACGACGTTCGGAGCGCCGGCGAGCGCGATCATCGCACTCAGCCATCAGCAGCTCGACCAAAAACCCCAGGTAGGACATCTGGTCGCGGGCGGCGGCTTCGGCCAGGTCACCGAACTGGCTGCGGATGGTCGGCAGCCGCAGCATCCTGCATGCCTGGTCGATGGCGGTCTGGGCGGCTTGTTCGGTCCGGCCACGGTGGCGCTGCTCACTCATGAGGACTCTCCTTCGGCGGGACGATCCGCAGCCGGACGGGATCGTCGCAGTAGCTGGTCATAGACGCTGGCCGAAGGCAGCGGCCGGGTATCCGGCTGGCAGGTGAGCCAGCCGCCGCTCGGTCAGGAACGTCACCGTGGCGGCGTCGGGCTGGGAGGGGACGACGGGTTCGCCCTATTCGGCTTCGGCGGCCTTGCGGGCCTCCAAAGCGACGGCGTCAGAGATCAGCGCGCCGACCCGCAAGGCCACCGCCAGGCCGGCGACCAGATGCTCGTGACTGAGGTGGCGGCCCAGCAGCAGCACCTCGATCAGGGCACGAGTGCCCTCGTTGTCGCCGTGCCCTTGCAGGCCGCCGCCCACCAGGAATTATGCACCGGGGTGAACTTGCGGGCGGCGCGCGCCTTTTCCAGAGCGGTCGCGCCCGGCAGCGCACCGGGCTTGCGGACCAGGACCTCCAGGTAGTGATCCAGGTTCAGCCAACGGGCGCCCTTGGACAGCAGCCGCTCGTGACGGGCCATCTCGATCTGGCCGTCATAAACGATCACTTCGGAGGCGTGCTGCCATCCTGCAGGTCGCCGACGACGGGGACGGCGTACCAGAAGACCAGCATGAACGGATCTTCGAAAGATTCGTACGCCTCGACGCCGCGCGCAG
>NZ_JBFAJC010000113.1:0-11409 GCF_040655075.1 Actinoallomurus sp. NPDC050550
AATGCGTCCAACCCCGACACCCACGACTCAACGTCGCTAACCGCCACCTCTGTCACAACAGAACCATAAACCCAGAAAGCTCACTGTAGTACTAGGGTTCAGGAGTCACATCATGCACCGCCTCTGCCGTTCGGGCTTGGGTCATGTCTGGTCTGCTGGTTCCGGCTGAGCTTGGATCGCTTTACGCTCTTGAGCGAAGAGAGTCCGGTCATCGCCAGTCCCCTTCGAGGATGAGTGCGTGCGCCGACCACGCCGGCACGCCGCGGTCGAGCGCGGCCCACACGGCCTGCCGGACTCCTTGGCCGAGACCTGCCTGTCCGGTCAGGAGACCTGCGCGGATCTCGGCGAGCATGGGGAGCACGTCGGCGGCCACGATGTCCCACTGCGGCGCAACGAATGCCCGTAGTCCGACCCGGCGCAGCACGTTGTAGATACCGAGGTGCTCGCCGAGGCCGACGATGTGGCTCCCACCCGTGCCACACGCCGCGGACAGGATCACCCGCGGCGCGCTCGGCAACTCAGCGTACTCACGCCACCCGAACCGGTGGCCCCGGCCACGCTCACTGGCCGCGGCGACCGAGTGCGCCAGCGGCAGCGCGCCGCCCGCCGCCAGCATCAACGCCACCTCGGTCTCCGACGCGCTGGTATACCCGTGGGTGAGCAGAGTGGCGAGGTCCACGCACGTCAGGAGATCCGTCACCGCGGCCCGATCGGCCGCGACGCCCTCGAGCACCAACGCCTCGTCGCCACATTCGGCGACATATCGAGCCATCGCACCGGTGATCTGCTCAGGGTCGCCCATCCGGGGCACGGCGACCACACCCTCCCACCAGCCGTCTCGCCGTGGCTCTCCGTCCACGGTGGATAGCAATGCCACCCAGCTGGGTTCGTACGAACATGTGACACGGTCGAACGCGGCCACGTGCCACGGCAGCCCCTGCCACCCGGCGAACGGGACAACGACCAGGTGATCGTCCGGTGCGAGATGCTCGTCGAGCACCGAATCCAGCCACACCCGGCAGGACTGCCACTCGTCTACGCCGAACGGGTCTCCGGTCCGTCCTGCCCGCCAGGTCGACAGCCGTGACCGTATGCGCCTCGCGACCCTGGACATGTCGACATCCGGCAGCGGAACCGTGGTGCTGGCAACGGAACCGGCGGCGTCGACCACGGTGACGAGCGCCCGGACCTCGGCGCCGTCGCTGACCCATTCGAGTACCCCGACCCGGCCATGATCGGGGGCGATCGCGGCCACCACGTCGTCCTCGAGCCCGTTCCGCCGCCACGCAGGCTCCTCGTCCCGGGGAGGCGTCGCCCGGCTGGCCTTGCCCCGGAGCAGTTCACCCACAAGCCGCAGATCCGCCGGTGTGGCGTCAGGTGCGCGGAACATCGTCTCGGTCACCAGGTCGACCTCACGAACCGTGTTGACACCCGCGAGCGCGCCCGTGCCGAGCCCACCGTCATAGCCGAGCGGCCCAAGGCAGCCGAGTTCCTTCTTGAGCAGGTCCCGAGCCAGATCCAGCATGTCCCTGGCGATGAGGTTCGCCGCCGAATACAGAAAGCCTTCGGTCCGGACGCCGAACCGGTCGAACATCACGGACACCAGACGGGCCCACGAACCCAACGCCTTGACCGGCAGGTACGTCTGGTCGTACAGCGCGGCCACGTAGAGCGCCTTGTTCGCCAGGCGCACATCCCGCTCCATGATCGCCTGCCTTAGCACGGCGTCCGTGCTGGCCCGTACTCGGTCCAGGAACTCGCAACGGTCCATGCCCGCGGTGAGCAACGCGATGGCAGCGACCAGGTCCCGGTTGGCGTCGGCCGGCTGCTCGTCGTTCAGCACGAACTCGACGAGGTCAGCGCTCAGTTTCTCGCCGGCGAGCGCCTGACACCACAGGGTCTGCGCCGCGAACAGGCCGACCGGCCAGGCTGCCGGATTCCGCTGACCCCCGGTGTACGCGGCGTACCCGTGTTCGGCGGCCTCGCTGTACCGGCCGAACCGCATCAGGGTTGCCAGGAGCGATTCGTGCAGCGACGGTTGCGGGTCGTCGACCTCGGCCAGCAGGGTCTCCAACTGTGCGAGTGCCGCCGCCGGGGAACCCATCTCCCGAACCAGCCGTGCCCGCGCGATACCCAACACCTGCTTGTTGCTCGGCTCGTTCAGAACCTCCGGCGGCGCGGCGTCGAGCACGGCCAGCGCCTCAGGTTGGCGGCCAAGTGCCCGCAGCGCCTCGGTGCGCAACTCGAGTAGCGTGCCTCGCTCGATGGCCGTCAGCCGATCCACCTCCAGAGCGCCGATCGCCGCGATCACCCGTGCCGGCATGCGCATCTCGAAGAGTTGCCACAAATACCAGAGGGATGTGTCGGTCGCCTCATCCGGAACCGCCGCGCGCATCGCGTCGACGACCCGCTCGAGGTCGTTGACACGGCGTGCCTCGACCAAGGGCCGCGTCCACGCTCGGCAGAGAGGGATCAAGTCGCGTGTCATGGGCAGGTGCTCGAGAATCCGGTCGGCAATCTCGTCGATCGGCAACTGGGCCGACATGCTCGCGTAGATCGACGCCAGTTGGTCGCCGAAACCGACCTCGTCGAACACCTCGTTGAGGCATTTCGACAACACTACGAGGTTGTCCTCTGTCAGGTTGCCGTTCCCGAACTCCGTCAAGGCGTCGTTCACCGTCGCCGTACCAGCGGCGTGTGCACTGCCGGGCGGCACCGTCTTGCGCAGCCGCTCTACCGACACCGCCAGGTCGGGCACCTGGCTGACACCGGCGCCACCCGCGATCCGCAGTCGCAGATCCCACCACAGCCAGATGACGGCCCACCGGTTCGCACGCGGATTCGGCTGGCCGACCCTGGCATAGATGCTCGCCCGCAGCGCCTCCCGGCGATACGTGTCCATCATCCGCGCCTCGTAGCTCGCCGGGTGCGGTAGGTCGTCCAGGCCCGGGAGATGGCGGAGCGGATCGCCGAGGAATGTCGTCCGGTCCACATGTTCTCGCAGGTCCTCCTCGAACGAGCCGATGCCGCAGCCGTTCGTCCAGTCGACCAGCGTCGACGTCCAGATAGCCGACTGCCGGGATTCGAAGACGAATTCGGCGTGTTCGTGCTGAGTGCCGAAGAATCCGATCGCGGGTATCCGGCCGGACAGCGAAATCCCGACCGCCGCCATCACCCACGCGGTGCACTTCCGCCAGTTCGAGTGCAGATAGTGCACGTCTCCGGTGCCGTCCGAGCCGCCGGTGACCAGGGGCAGAAAGACCCTAATTCTCTGGTCCAGCAGCTCCAGGACAACAGGTCGGAGTTCGTCGGAACTTCCAACATACTCGCTGGATTTCTCGGTGTCCTGGAAGACGATGGTGGCCCGAACGTTCAGCCGGCAGCCCGCGTCGCGCCGCGCCGCGCATAGTCCAGTTCACCCGTCAGCAACTCGACAATGCCCGAGACGTCCAGATCCGTGACGATTTGTGGTTCGCCGAGTCCGTCGAGAACCGGTGCCGGAGCCCCGCAGGAGCAACTCGCCATGCCCGCATTATGCAAGGGAGCGGCGTTCTTTGAGGAGAACTCGCCGAACTTCCGCCACGGCTGGCCATTCTCATCTCCTTCGGCGCGGGCTGGGGCGTGGTCAGGACATCACGTGGGTTCCACACGGTCAGCAACAGTGGCCTCGCCATTCAGCAGTGCGGATCCACCGCGCATGCGAGATCGCAGGCACCACAGCCGACGCGTACTCGTTGGAGTGCAGAGCGAGGTACGAGTAAACGTTTACTCGTACGTCCCTGTGCACTGGAAGCCGTACGCCGACACGGTGATCCGTCACGACAGCTCGTTGAGGGCAACGGCGGAGCTGATCACGACACAGGCAAAACTCTCGAGGCCGTTCCGTCCTGCTGACGACGCGGCTCAGAACCGCCGCATCCGATCATCAGGATAGTGTCACCCGGGCGGTGTCGGCGGTGTTGAAGATGGTGGGCGTCGCCGATGGTCACGCAGCAGCTGAGTAGAGCCGCTGCCGTGAAGCTGATGTCGTCGGGGATGGCGACGAGCCTGGCGACCTCGACGAGCATGAGTCTGCGAGGGCGGAGACGCCCAGACTCTGCTCGATCAGCCGTCGGCGTCGCTGCTGATCTGGGCGCTGAGCCTGATCAAGACTTCGCTGATGCGGCGGGCCTCGTCGGGGGTGAGATCAACAGCACCGGAATCGACGTTCAAGCTGATCTGTGTGGGCCCGGGTGCGGCGTCCAGCGGACACACCCAGGCTTTCAGCCACATCTCGACGACGATGGACATGCCCTTAAATAGGTCGGCGATGTCCGCGGTCTCGATTCGGATCGTCCTGCTGGCGTGGTGGAATCCGTCGTCTGCGTCGATCACGCCTCCGGGCGCGAAATGGTCCCCGGTGCACCAGGATGGGCAGGGCCGCAATTCGAAGGATTGGCCGTCGCGAGTCGTAACAATATCCATGGTAACACCTTCCTATGAAGCAGATCGCGTTGTCCCCACAAACGCATCGACTGGCCAGCTCTGGTGATCCGGTGGGTAGGTGGTCGGTTCCCAGGACTGTGGGACAAGGCCCGGCATAGAGTCGGCGGCCGTGGCGGACAACTAGGTCGATCCGGTCGTCTACTTCCAGCGAATGCCCGTCCTGAGCGCGGCGGGGTCTGTTCATCACCGACGCAGCCGACCGGGTGCTGCTGGTAAAACCGTATCGGGATCACTGGACCATCCCCGGAGGAGTGGTCGGGCACAACGAGCCACCTGACCGTGCCTGGGAGGCCCGCGAGGAACTCAGCTTGGCGTTGCCCAGTGAACGGCCGCTCGTGATGTCCTGGCTCGCCGCACACGATCCCATCCCTCACCCGATGATCGGATTCATCTTCGACGGCGGCCACATCAACGACCCGGCGAGCATCCATATCGACGCCGATGAGTTGGAAGACTTCGCATTCTTCCCCCTCCCCGAAGCGACCCGCCGCTTGCACCACGCCGCCGCCTACACGCTGCCGATCGCCGCCCAGGCTCGGGCGACGGGCGTGCCCCGCTACCTGTCGTACATGGCCGCACCTGGCCCGGTGCTCAAAGCTGCCGATACGGCGTCCTTCGGGCAGGGCTGTTCGGGCTACGGACCGATCAGTTGAAGACGTTCAGGGCTTTTCGTAGCTCGTCGACAGCTAGTCGGCGATGCGAGACCGCGTTCTTCTCCTCACTTGACATCTCGGCGTAGGTTCTATGGTGGCCATCGGGGATGAAGATGGGGTCGTAGCCGAAGCCGTTGGTGCCGCGTAGCTCGGTGGTCAGGGTTCCATTCAGGGTGCCGGTGACGACCTGAACGCCCGTCTCGTCCGCGTATCCGATCGCTGTCGTTGCGGTGGCGCGGCGGTTGGTCACGCCTGCGGCCATCTTGAGGATTCCCTGCGGGCCTACGGAGGCAATGAACCAGGCCACCAGTGCGCCAGGTAGGCCGTTCCACTCCTGAAGCGTTAGGCCGGTGTCGTCCACCAGCACCGGGGCCCGCAGCGTGGAGTAGGCGTCCTGCGCTTTTTGCTCTACGACCTTCACTACGTCGAGTTCCTGGATCTCGATCAGGTCCTGTTTTACCGCCGTGACCTTGATGCCGAGGAGGCCCTCGTATTCGCGTGCTTTGCCCTGGTTTCCGGTGATAAGCGAGATGTGGTCCAGCATGTGTGCCGCCTTTCGTCCGGGCTCAGATTAGTGTGCACCACTTGATCAGTTGGCCGAGAGCTTCACCGATCCATGTTGGCCGCCATGTCCGCCTGGTACGACGTGGCTTCCGTGACGCTGTCGAAGTCGCTCTGGGCTGTCTTGATCAGGCGGCCGAACTGGGCGTCGAAGCGGTCCTCGGCATCCGCGCCCCGTTCCTGGTATCAGCCGAGGAGATCATCCGCAAGATCGCCGAATTGCGGCGCCGCGCGTCCGACGCAGGGCGCGGATCGATCCCTGTGACCGTCTACGCCGTGCCCGGCGATCGTGACATCGTCGCCCGGCTGGCGGATGCGGGCGTGGACCGGGTGCTGTTCGACCTTGCGAGTGCCGATTATTACGTCCGTACAGGTCATGCGGCATGTTGGTACTCATGGAGGATGCCGCCGAGTCGGTCTCGTCGGAAGATGGCGAGCTGTTGGAGTTGGTTTGATTCGGTGAGCGGCTCGGGTGCTGGCCGTAGTGGCGCGCCGCTCAACCTGCGGTGGGGGCGGTGGGTGTTGTAGAAGTCTTCGAACTCCCGCAGTGCGTGGAGCAGGTGCTGCTGGTTCCAGATCAAGGTGCGGTCGAGGAGCTCGCGCCGGCAGGTCTGTACCCACCGCTCCATAAGCGCGTTCATCCGCGGCATCCGCACACCGGTGAGCACAACGTTGATTCCGGCGTCGGCGAAGATGGCATCGAACAGGTCGGGGAATTTCCCGTCCCGGTCCCGGATCAGGTACCGCGCCCGGCACTGGGCGTCCTGTAGGTCCATGACCAGGTTCCGGGCGGCTTGGGTCGCCCACGAGGCGGTCGGATGCGCGGTGGCGCCCAGGACGTGGATCCGCCGCGAGTAGTGTTCGATCACCGCCAGGACGTACATGCGCGTTCCACGAACCGTGACCGTTTCGAAGAAATCACACGCCAGCAGGGCGTCTGCTTGGGAGCGAAGGAAGGCGGCCCACGTGCTGGAAGCGCGTTCGGGCGCGGGGTCGATGCCGGCGTCCTTGAGGATCTCCCACACGGTCGAGGCGGCGACCTTCACCCCGAGGGTGAGCAGTTCACCGTGCACGCGGCGATATCCCCACCCGGGGTTCTCCCGGACCAGACGCAGCACCAGGATGCGGATGGAACGCACCGTCGGCGGCCGGCCCGGCCGCTTGGGCCTGGACCAGGCGGCGTGCCGCTTGTTGATCAGATCACGGTGCCAGCGCACCACCGTTTCCGGGCGTACCAGCAGTCGCATCCGGCGTAGCGTCTTCGGTCTCAGCCGGTGCAGCAGCGCCGCTAACAAGGCCCGGTCCGGCGCAGTGAACCGGACCTTCCTCTCGCCCAGTTGGCGTTCCAGGACCACGATCTGATGCCGCAGGACCAAGATCTCGGCGTCCTTCTCATGATCGCTCGCCGGAAGAAGCCGCAGGACGGCGAACGTGTTCGCCACCGTCAGGTAGGCCAGTCGCAACAGCACAGCCGGTCATCATGCCGTGGCGACCGCTTCGCCGTGACCTATCCCCTGCGGTAGCAGCACGACAACTCCCCCCGGGGCACCCGTACACGACCCTGACCTGCCCGGATGACATGCCGTTCCAGGCACACGGCTTGTTATGTGGCCTCTCTGGGTCTGGGTGGCAGGACAAGTCGCCGGCCCAGACCCAGAGGAGATCTTCAGTGGACTTCGGCGCCTAGGGCGAGGTCGAAGCCGGCGCCGTTTCGCGCCAGCCCCATCAGCAGGATGCCGGTCCATTCAAGGACCGAGGCCATCTGGAGTCCGCCCGCGTCGAGGGGCCGCAAGTCGATGCTCTGCAGAAACGCGGCGACTTGTGCCTTCGCCTCGGTGCTATCGCCTGCGAGGAACGCGTCGAGCGGTTTGCCTTGAGCGAGGACGTGGCCGAAGATCGTATTCAGCGCTTTCACGACGGATGTGTCCTCGGGAGCGGCAGCGGCGATCTCCTGGGCCGCCGAGTTGCCTGGGGTAGTCACGAGTCCGCTGGCGTCGGCGTTGAACGGGTTGGAGATGTCAACGAGTATCTTGCCGGCGAGTGACTCACCGTAGTTCGCGACCGCGGAAACCGTGTCGGTGTATGGGATAGCCACGATGACGATGTCACCGAGCGGTGTTGCGCCGAATGTTGCGCCGGTGGCTCCGTTGCCGATCTGGTCAGCGAGTGCCTGAGCCTTGGCGGTGTTGCGGCTAATTACCTCGATGGTGTGACCGTGCTGGGCCGCTCGGGTGCCGATGGCGGTGGCCATGTTGCCCGAGCCGATGATGCTGATGGTGGTCATGGTGCGTGTTCCTCCGTCGTGTCTGGGTCGGTCGGCTGAGATGGTTTGGTCGCCGTGATGGGTTGCACCAAGAGCGTTGGCCGCAGGTGCGACTACCCCGCGCGTTATTTACGCCCGCGGGCGACGTGATCGCGTACGGCAGGGATCGTTTCGGCGGCGAAGCGTTGAAGTAGTCCGGGTCGTCGCTGGCCAGGATGAAGATGCTGACGCCGTCCTCGAGGGTCATCTGGGCTAGTGCTTCCGCGGTCTGCTGGCCCGGGAAGATGTTGAGCAGACGGGTGATGTCGCGGGGGTCGCGGCCTGCGGCTCGTGCGGCGTCGTCGATGATGGCGTTTCCTTTGGGCAGGCCGCCAGGTTCCATGCCGGGCAGCGACGGCAGCCAGCCGTCGGCCTTGCGTCCGACCAAGTCCTGCATCTTCGGCTTGTGGGCGCCGAGCCAGATCGGGGTGCTGTGTGCGGGGGCGGGGCCGCGCTCGGCGCCGCGGACCTTGTAGAACTCGCCCTCGACATTGAGGGTCCCGGGCCCGTCGGCGTCCCAGATCCCGCGGATCACGTCGATTGCCCCGCCCAGGGCCGTCACGCCCTGCATTGGGGTGAGCCGCCGTCCGCCGATTGCTTGCACGGCGTCCCAGAAGAAGCCAGCGCCGAGCCCGAGGCTCGTTCGTCCACCGGAGAGCAGGTCGAGGCTGGCTGTCGCGCGGGCGAGCACGGCGGGGGGCTGGCGCAGCGGCAGGTTCAGCACGTTGCCGGACAGACCGATGCGCTCGGTCCGCGCGGCCACCCAGCTCAGCAGAGTCCAGGTGTCGAGGAAGTCGGCCTCGTAGGGCTGATCCTGGAAGGTGACGAAGTCGAAACCGAGCCGCTCACTGAGCTGCGCCAATTCGACTGGACGGTGCGCTGGGGAGTTGGCGGGCGAGATGAACGTGGCGAAACGCAGAGGATGACCGTAGTCAGGCATCGGTGTCTCCTTCAGTCATTCGTGTGCGGCCAGCCACGACCAAACGTCGTCGCCGACCTGGGTTCGGCGTGCCCGGGGTGACGGTGCCGGGTGAGGCACGGCATTTGAACTCGAGGTTGTTCCCGGCTGGGTCGCGGATGAAGACCGCGTAATAGTCCGGCCCATACTCTGACCACAGCCGTGGCTCGCGGAGGACCTCGATGCCGAGCGCAGCGGCGAACTCGGGCGTTAGATCTGGCTGAACCCGCCGTCGACGACCAGGTTCGCGCCGGTGACGAAGCTGGCGTCCGCCGAGGCGAAAAACAGCGCAGCGGACGCAATCTCCTCGCTGGCCCCGAGCCGTCCTAGCGGTATGGCGGAGGTGATCTGCTCCCGAAATTCGGGGCCGACGGTGCTGAAGAGCGCGGTGTCGATCGAGCCGGGACTGACGACGTTGACCCGGATGCCGCGGTCCTTCAGCTCGGCGGCCCAGGTGCGCGCGAGTGAGCGAACGGCCGCCTTGCTCGCCGAGTACACCCCGGCACCGGGGATGCCCTTGGTCGCGCTGGTCGTGCCGTTCAGGATGATCGACGCGCCGTCGCTCATCAACGGCAGCAGGTACTGAACGGTGAACACAGTGCCTCGGAAGTTGACACCCACGAGCGCGTCGAACGTATCCGGGGTGATGCTGCCCAGCGGGTCGGACACCGAGGCGAGGCCAGCGCTGGCGAACAGGACGTCGACTCGCCCTTGCTGCTCCCGCACGGTCTCGGCCAAGCGGGCCAGGTCGTGCAGACTTCCCGAGTCCGCCTGCACGCCCGTGACGTTGTGGCCGATGGCGGCGACCGCCTCGTCCAGTCTGGCCTTGTCTCGTCCGGTGATGAACACGTGGGCGCCTTCGGCGACGAACAACTTGGCCGTCGCCAACGCCATCCCGGACGTCGCTCCAGTGATCACTGCGACCTTGCCATCCAGTTTGGGCATGGTGACCGTTGCCTTTCTGTCGGCCGCACGGCCGATCGGTGTGCGAGGCCACCGTCTTCGAGGCATCCGCGTTGAGGGCGGATGACCTTCGTGAGACAAAGCGGACCTCGGAGGTACGTAACGCCGGCGGGTTGACGCCGGTCCTGGCAGAACTCTGCGAACGAGGCTGATCTCCCCTTCCGCAATTACGTACCCATCGTAGCAGATGCGTGCGCGCGCATCTAGATGGCAGGGCATCCAGTCTTGAGGTATGCTGCTTGGTGTGAAGGCACCCGTGTCACAGCCGCAGATCATTTCCCCGGACCAGGTCAAGGGCTGGTTTGCCCTACTGCTTACTCACGCCACGGTCACCGGGCGGATCGACGCTGTGCTGACGGAACAGCACAAGATCTCCTTCAGCTCCGTCGAGATCCTGTGCTGGCTCCTGGAAACCGAGCCTCAGTCGGTCCGAGCCCTGGCCGGCAAACTTGTCAGCGTCAGCCCTACCAGAGCATCACGGCTGGTCCAGGACCTCATCGACGCCGGACACCTCCAGCGCAACGCCGACCAAGGCGACGGACGGGTATCGCTCATCAGCTTCACCAAGAGCGGACGGCACTTCGCCGAGACAATCAGGCGAACGTTCGAAGGATCAGTGAAGAAATATTTCATCGATCCCCTCGATGACGATGACATCGCCGCCATCACCCGGATATGGGCCAAGCTCGAAAAGCAGTAGGCGGCAGCTGAGGAACTGCGACTTGACCTGATCGCTGTACGTCTCCCGGTAAACGCAAGGTCGGCAGGGCGCGAGCCTCCGCCAAAGGAGCAAGACGCTCGAACATATGCAGCCGCCATCGCCACCCAGCGTCCGCCAGTATCGCCACCGATTTCCTTCACGATTGTCTCGCTGCGTGACCATCCCATGGCCAGCGCACCAGCGCCATGTTTGCTCGCCGTTTGCTCGAACGTCGCGATACCGCCCGTCATCCCCTGGCATTACCCGACATCGAAACCGGCGAAGTCGCGGATGAATCGGCCTAGCCTGACACTGAACATACCGATCTGGCACCAGGGCCGTGGACTTTTATTTTAATCCATAGGTTCTGGGTTCGAGTCCCAGGCGCCCTACCACTCACCTGGCCGCTGCGGTTTCTCGATGTTGACGGATCTTGGATTGATCGTTTCGGGGGCGTGGGTGCTCCCTGGGTGCTCTTTGGTCGTGATCTTGTCGAACGTCGCCATCGCAGCGTGCTCTCGGTGGCGTGGCGTCCGTTCCCCACATCGGCTCGGTGCGTTGGTGACCGGCATGTCCGCCGGAAGGGAAGATCACCAGGCGCGGACCGCCGACTGGGTGCGGGCTGCGGCCCGCACCCAGCAGATCGTCGGCAAGCGGAGCAAGCAGCAGGCGGTCTACGCCAACGCCAGGGCCTGTCGGGTGCGGATACTCGATTTCAGTTGCGACCTGGCCTTTTCTGTCTGTCTACGCCGCGCGTCTATACTCGTTGATCAAGCCGCCGAGGACT
>NZ_JBFAJC010000114.1:0-10995 GCF_040655075.1 Actinoallomurus sp. NPDC050550
CATCAACCACCTCCGAGATCGCACTCGAAAGCAGCCTGGCCCGCACCCGCCTAAAGATCAATTACGCGAACAACGATCTTGGACGCGGCACTAGCTGTACTGACCGCAGCGATCGCCTCTAACCCGTGATGAACCCGGCCATGCAAGGGCGATCGCAGCCGCACAGGGTCATTGGGAGAACACAGCCGCCACGAGTACGACAGCGAAGAGAAACACCAATGCGGCTCTAAGAGCCCACCAATGCAGTCCCGCTACGCTCGCGCGACCGGTGGCCTCGGGCGCGGGCCCGGGCACAGCCGGATACGCGGGCGGCGACAGCGCCTGGTTCGGTGCCGGGTACATGGCCGGGCCGAGTCCACGGGCGTGGAATGCCGGTGCCGGTTGCCTGCCCAACGCCGGATGCTGCTGGGCGGAGAGGGCACGCAGAGCTTCGGCGGCGGTGGCGGCATCGCTGGGCCGCCCGTCGGGGTGTTTGGCCAGCAGAGCCAGAACCAAGGTGTCGAGCAGGTCGGGGATGTGCGGGCGCACCGATCGCGGCGGGGATGGGGGCTGATTCAGGTGCTGGAACAAGACCGAGCCGACACCCGAGCTGGTGTCCACCCAGACAGTCCCGGCCAGCATCTCGTACAACACACACCCGAAGGCGTACAGGTCGGTGCGCTGATCGAGGGGTCGGGCCTGGATCTGCTCGGGTGCCATGTACAGCGGCGTCCCCGCCACCGACCCAGTCGCGGTGATCTTGGTGGCGCCGGCCAGCCGAGCGATCCCGAAATCACAGATCTTGATCCGCCCACCCTCGACCACGAACAGGTTGGCCGGCTTGATGTCCCGGTGCACCACCCCCCGCCCGTGCGCCACGGACAACGCGTCAAGGATCTGCACCGCCCAATCGGTCACCTGCGCGACCGGCAGCCCGCCGCTGGGCTGCGTGGCCAAAACGGTGGCCAAGTCACGGCCCTGCATCAGTTCCATCACCAGGAACAACAACCGCTGCCCCGCGTGTTGACCGCTGTCTTGGTCGTGGTGCTCGTCGATGTCGAACACCGTAGTGATCCCCGGATGATTCAACGTCGCGGCGACCTCGGCCTCCCGCCGGAACCGCGCCACCGCAGACGCGTCGGCCGCAGCCGTCAGCGGCAGCATCTTCACCGCGACCGACCGGCCCAACCGCAGATCAACGCCCCGCCAAACCTCACCCATGCCACCACGGCCCAGCAGCGCCTCCAATCGGTACCGGCCCCCCAGCTCCAGACCAGCCCGCATTGGCCCTCCTCGAAACCCGGAGCCACCACACCAGCTCCAAAAAGACACAATTATCTGCGAGACAGCATAGGACGGAACATCCAGCAGGCAGAACCCACGAAACACGCCGGAGCGCGGACCCTGATCTCACGCCTTGCCGGCCACCCGACCACGGCGACGGTCTACCGCCACGAGCTACGCCTGGTCATCACCGAGGGAGCCGAGATCATCGGCAAGGCGTTCGGGCCGAAGACAGCCTAGCCAGAGGCGATAGGCGGCCTTTTAGGTGGCCGAGCATGGACAGAGGCCCTGTACCGTCGCGGTACAGGGCCTCTGAGCTGGTCGGGGTGGCGGGATTTGAACCCACGACCTCTTCGTCCCGAATAAGGTACGACAAGATCGCTGACATGGTCGTCACGAAAGGTCCGCAGGTCAGAGCGTCGGGATCCGTTGTTCTGTGGAAGCGTGGGGCACTGACTATTTCAAGATCTTCTCCAGGTTCTCTCCAGAGACATGTCGAACTCCTCGGAGTCGCGCTGACCGCCCGGCATGGCCCCCCTGATGGTGGTCGCTGAGTGTCGATTGTGGCCTCGCGGACGTCATCGGCTCGTCAGGGGAAGCACTGCTGTCCCAGCGGGCGGCCTCCGTAGGCGCGTGCTGACTGGTGGAACAATGCGGGCATGGGCTTCCTGAGCGACTATTTCTCGGCCCCGTCCGATGAGGCGGCGGCCCGCGCGGTCGGGATCGACGTCGACCTGCGCGAGCCGCCGTATGACGTGCTTCAGATGAAGAACCTCATCCCGGACTACCACCTGGTGCCGGTGGAGGCATTCCTCACCGGCCGCAGCGCCGAGGCCGTGAAGGAGAACCTGCGGAACGGCCACCTGCTGGCCCAGGTCGAAGACCATCAGGTCGTGGTCGTCACGCTGTCGGACGAGCTCACCGCCAGCCTCGCGTCCGCGAGCAGCGAGCGGCTTGCCGCCGCGGCCGAGTCATGGTCCGGCTTTGAGGACTTCCAGGGCACGAACACGTCGGGCCTTCTCGGGTTCCTCGTCGATCTCGCCGACCTTGCCCGCAGGGCCACGGCCAGGAACGAGAGGCTGTACTGCTATCTCTGCGTCTAGCTGAAGCCACCGTTGCTCATCAGGAGCTGCCCGTTGATCCATCCGCCTGTGGGAGAGCAGAGGAACTCCACCAAGTGCGCGGCATCCTGCGTGGTGCCGAGGCGTCCCAGCGGGTCTGGAATCCCCTGTTGAGGAGGACCACCATGCACACAGTACCCAGATTGCTAGCCGGTGATCCGCTGGCAGTACTCGGCGAGGGCCTCCAGGATGTCGTCGGCGGTCTTGGCCCAGATGAAGGGCCTGGGGTTCTTGTTCCACTCGTTGATCCACCTGCGGATGTCGGCTTCCAACATCGCCGAAGGAACCCGCTGGGCCCGCGACGCCTTCACCAACGCCACCACCGCACTCCGTCTCACCTCCTGAGAATGCGATCAGCCCTGTCGGCAGAGCGAGTCTCGATGTAGATGTATTTCAAGCCCATCCGGCCGTGTCGCGCCGCCAACGTCCATGGTCAGTACCCCTGGGCCCGTCCCATTGGACGTGAGGCGGTCCGGTTGATCACGAGATCGGGCGGTTCGCCGGGTGCCGCATCGAGTGACGCAAAAGCGGCCCCCTTGCGGAAAAGGGGCCGCTGGTTTAGCTGCGCTCACCACGGCAGCGAGCTGGTCGTCAGCCCCGGTAGCGCGCGACGTACGTGACGACGGCCGCGCTGCCGACGGCGAGGCCGATGGCCACGGCGATGACCGCGTTGGCGTGGGCGGCGGAGGCCACGGCCGCCGCGGCGAAGCCCGCGACAGGAACGGCGACCTTCATGGCGACGTCCTTCACGTGAACCCGCTTGGCATGGGCCGCGAGCACTTCCTTGTGCGACCGATCCAACATCCGCGACCCGCGGAAGCGCCGCATGCGGCTGTAGCGGACCACGTTGATGCCGTTGGCGTGGGCCTCGATCAATTCCGCGTGCGAGTAGCGCACCCGCAGGCGGCCGTAGTCGAACACGTTGATGCCCTTGGCGTGGGCCTCGAACACTTCCTCGCGCGACGCGAACTCCCGCGCGGAGCCGTAGACTTCCACGTAGATGCCCTTGGTGTCGGCCTCGTCAAGTTCCGCTCGAGTCAACTCGTTCATGGTGGTCATCGGGTTCTCCCGTCTGGTCTGGGGACTGGCTGGCGGGTCCTTTGACCGCCCAGCTAGTAACACCGTCCGCGCGCGAGACACCAGCGCAACTTCAAACCGAAGTGGTCGCACGACGGTGAGCACCGCTCACGAGGCGCACTCCCCGCGCGAGATGCGAAAAGGCCCTCCGTGGTTCGGTCATACGGCCCGGTCCACGTACATCCGGCGGCCGAGTACGGCCTGCCCGCGCCGGCGACTCATGGACGGGCTGACCGCGCGCTGGGAAGAGGCCCTGGATGCGCGTCGGGCGCTGAGCCCGCGATCGCCTGTGGCTGTGCTGGACGCGTTGCTGGGGGCACCTCAGTAGGGCGCGCCACCGCCCGGATCCCCAAGATCTTCTCCAGAATTTCTCCAGAGACGGACCGGAAACGACTCAGACCCGATCTTCCGATTAGGAAGACCGGGCCTGACCTGCTCTTTTACAGTCGGGGTGGCGGGATTTGAACCCACGACCTCTTCGTCCCGAACGAAGCGCGCTGCCAAGCTGCGCTACACCCCGGTGGTCACAGGTCGTCTTCAACGCCTGCGCCTCGACGAGTCTAGCGGACATTCGACCGTGCTCGCGCCAAAGTATCCCCGGCGACCGTCTCGAAGACGCCCGTACGAGCCGGCCCTCGAATCGGCTCGTACGGGATCGATGGAGGTCAGGCGGTGACGGCGTCGATCGCGGGGGTGCGGATGGTCCGCCGGGCGGTGCCGATGCTCGCGGTGAAGGTCAGGACCACGGCGAGGGTGACCATTCCCAGGAAGATGCCGATGCCGGAGTTCGGGAGGAGGGCGTCGGCGCGGGCGCTGCTGTACGCGATGCTGGTGAAGAGGGAGGCGATCGCGCCGAACAGGACGCCTGTCGCGGTCAGCACGGTGCTCTCGAGCGCGACCATGCGCAGGACCTGCACGGGCGTCGCGCCGGCCAGCCGCTGTTGCGCGAATTCGCGGCGGCGGTGGGTCGTCGCGGCGACGAGGGTGTTGATCAGCATGATGGCCGCGAACAGCGCGATCATCGCGATGACGACGAGGTTGAGGGTCTCGATGTTCTTCTGATCGGCGGTCTTGGCGACGCCCGCGGTGGCGGTCACGGCGTTCTCGGTGCTCTGCATGCAGAGGGTGCCGACGCTGATGCCGGTGAACAGGATGATCGGCATCAGTGCGGTCGCCATTTGGTTACTGCGCCGGCGGAGGTTCTGTACGGCCAGGTGGCCGCTCGCTCCGCCCAGGCGTTCCAGCGGTACGGCCGCGATCGCGATGACCTTCCGGATCAGTGCCGGTCCGAGCAGCGCGAATCCGATGGCGGCGAAGCCGTCGGCCGAGCCGGCCGTCGACATCGCGTCCGTGGCCTTGCCGCGCATCACGGTGACGGTCAGTACGGCGAGGTACACGCCGAGGGCGAGGAAGACGCATGCCGCGACGAGCCGCTTCTTGGTCATCCGGCCGGGTTCGGTCGTGGCCTCGGTCATGGCCTCCGCCGCCCGTACACGGGTGGCACGCCGGGCGGCCAGCATCGCGGCGGCGGTCGCGGCGACGAACGTGATGCCGAGCCCCATGCTGAGGGCGATCGGCCCGAAGACGTACTCGACGTTCGGTGCGATCTGGTGGGTGTGGACGAGCATGGCGAACAGCCCGTGGCCGGCCAGGAGCGCGAGAGGTATGGCCGATGCGGCCGCGATGACGGCGATGACGGCCGCCTCACCGACGATCATCCGGCGGATCTGGGCGGGTGTCGCGCCGATGCTCTTCAGCAATGCGAGTTCGGTGCCGCGCTGGCGCACCGACAGGGTCAGGGTGGAGGCGACGGCGAAGATCACGATGAGGAGGCCCCAGCCGCCGACGACGTTCGCCATTGTGACCAAGGTCTCCCGGTTCGCCGACGGCACTCCCTTGCCCAGGGAGGTGTCGAGGAGGGAGGCGAAGGCCATGAGGATCGTCGCGCCGAGGAAGATCGCCAGGAAGGTCGCCGTGAACGCGCCGGTGCGTCGCCGCAACGATCGGAGAGCGAGAGCGAACATGGTCACACCGCCGCCATCGCGTGCCGCTCGGCAACGGAGTCACCGAGATGTGTCATGCGCTCGGCCACCGCCTCGGCCGTGGGGTGCGTCATCCGTCCGACGATCCGGCCGTCGGCCAGGAACAGCACCGCGTCGGCATAGGAGGCCGCGACCGGGTCGTGGGTCACCATTACCACCGTCTGCCCGAACGCGCGTACGGCCTCCTGGAGGAGGGCGAGGACCTCGCGCGCGCTTCGGGTGTCCAGGGCCCCGGTCGGCTCGTCGGCGAAGATCACACTCGGCCGGGAGACCAGGGTCCGGGCGATCGCGACGCGCTGCTGCTGACCGCCTGACAACTCCGCCGGCAGGTGGTCGAGCCGGCCGCTCAGTCCGACCCGCTGGAGGATCGTCTCGCAGTACGAGCGGTCCACCTTCCGCCGGGCCAACCGCATCGGGAGCATGACGTTTTGTAGGACGGTCAGCGTCGGCAGCAGGTTGAAGTGCTGGAAGATGAACCCGACGTGCTGCCTGCGGAACTTCGTCAGGGCCGTCTCATCGTCTCCGGTCATCTCGGCCCCGGCCACGAGGACCTGTCCTCGCGTCGGCCGGTCGAGGCCCGCGGCGCACTGCAACAGCGTGCTCTTGCCCGAGCCCGACGGCCCCATCACCGCCGTGAACGTTCCGGACGGCAGCGTCAGCGACACGTTGTCGAGCGCGGTGACCTGGGTGCTCGCCTCACCGTACGTCTTGCTGACCGCGAAGAGCCGCAGGGCCTCGGCCGTCCGGTGCTGTGCGGTGCCTCCGCGCCGCGTTCCTGCCATCGTCTACCTCCCGGTGGGCGCCCCGTGCGCCGTACGTGGAAGACGCTATGGGCGGCCGAAGGCCGGGACGATCGGCGTAACACGCCGATCGGGGGTGGAGGTAGTGACACCCTCACCGGGCCGCGGGAATCACCCTTAGGACAGTCCTGAACGTAGGGCCTCGCCCGAGCGCCAAGTAATGGCCGGATCGCATGTACTTGCCATCTCGACAGTAGTTGCTATCGTTCAACGATGGACGATGACACGACAGCACGGATCGCGCTCGACACCGCCGTCGCCACTCGCCACGCCAGCGCGGCCCACCAGATCCCTGCCTGGTTTGTGGTCGCCTTCGTCACCACCTGCCCGGCCGGATTCCTCTTGCTCGGGACCTCGGCTCTATCCGGCAACAGCGTCAGCAGAGTCGTGTTCGGGGCGTGCGGCCTGGTGCTGCTGATGGTCTACCTCGCGCTGTGGGGCCTGCTCATGGTGCGCTGGCGACGCGTCGGCGTCATCCCCCACCCGGCAGGGAATGCCAGCGCGGCACAGCGCCGGAGGTTGTTGTTGCTGACGGTGGCGGGCGTCATCGTCTACGCCGCGATCTGGGCCGTCACCGGTCGTGTCGGCTGGGCGATCATCTACTTCGGCGCGGTGATCGGCCTCACGAGCGGCTACCAGTTCGCCCGTCGGCGGTTTCGATGAACGCCGCGCCAGACCATTCCGCGCCAGGATCGGCTGGCCTCGACGAGGCATTCACCACCATGCCCAAACTCAAACTGGCCGCGTTCCTTGCCGGATGCGCCGAAGCCGAATTCGGTGCCGTCGCCGACGCCTGCGACATCAGCCCATCGACCCTGTCCAAGGCCGCCACCGCTCTGCAAGAGGCTGGCTACCTGCGCATCCGCAAAGGACACGTCGGCCGCCGCCCCCGCACGTGGCTATCGCTGACCGCCAAAGGCCGATCCGCCTTCGACAGCCACCTGGCCGCGCTAGCCCACCTCACCGAACAGGGACGCGCCCACCAGATCTGACAGGAACAGATCCGCCTTCAGGTGACCGCGGGGATCGGTCAGCGGTGTTCCCATGACTGCGGGAATGATCAATCGTTTTGGACCGAGGGGAATTGATGGGCGATCGTGTCTGGCGTGCGGCGATCGTGGTTGCCGCGGTGTCGTGGCTTGGGTCGGGCGTGTTGCGGTGGGAGCTGCCAGGGGCGGTCGGCGGCTCGATTCTGGCCGTTGTCAGTGTCTTTTTCGTCGGGGCCCGGATCCGGAAGTCGTCTCGAAGGCGCATTCAAAGTCGGCGCTTCGTTGCGACCGGTGGCGAGGCTGACGGACTTGCACAAACGCTGGTCACTAACGCCGGGGTCTGGGGAGCATCGGTGGTCGTTGCCCGCGCGGTCGGTGAAGGCAGGACGCAGCTGGGGGCTGCCGGCAGGAGCGGCCGACCGGACCTGCCTGTCAGTGGTTCGACCAGGTTCGAGATCGCGTCGCTGACGAAACTCTTCACTGGCCTGTTGCTGGCGGATCTGGTCGTACGAGGGGAAGTCGAGTTGGACGCCCCCGTCAGCCGCTATCTGCCCGGGTATGTCAACGATCCCGGTGGCCAGGTCACGCTCTCCTCGCTGGCCACGCACACCTCGGGGCTGCCACGTCTGCCCCGGTCGCCGCGGTGGCTGCTGTATGGCTCGGTCGACCCGTATCGTGGCCTGGACCGCGCCTGGTTGGCCAAAGCAACCCACCGGGTCGCTCTCGGCGAGCCCGGTGTCCGCCTGTACTCCAACCTCGGCTACATGCTGCTTGGTGAGGCCCTGGCCGAGGCGGCAGACGGGACCTGGCCAGAGCTGGTAGAGCAGCGGATCTGTGCCGTGCTCGGCATGACCTCTACCTCAATGGTCCGTGACGAGCACACCGCTCGCGGTCACGACCACATTGACCTGCCCACGTCGTACTGGAACATGACCGGCCTGCCGGGGGCTGGAGCCCTCTACTCCAACGCAGAGGACCTGGCGCGCTTCCTGAGCGCGCAACTGGCCCCTGACACGACGCCATTGGGCGAGGCGATCCGCCTGTCGAGAAGACCACATGCTCGGGGCTCCGGGCTTGGCTGGATACTCGCTGATGACGGCGTCGCCTGGCATAACGGAGGGACCGGTGGCTTCGGAGCGTTCATCGCGATCCGACAGGGCCACGCCGGGATTGCCGCCCTCACCAACACCGAGCACGAAGACAGACTGGACCACATCATGGTCGGTCATCTGCGCGCGCTCTGCCTGGCCGCCGATGCCTCTGGTGAGCGCAAGAAGACATCTGGGTGATCGGGTTCTCTTCCGGTGCTTCGCCGTTCACGAGGCGGTCGGTGCGCCGTCGGATCTCTTTGTTCAGCCGTTACTTTCCCTAACGGCGAATGACGCGCCTGCCGTGCCCAACAGATCGAGCACGGCAGCGCGTCACGTGTTCACCCCGCGTACTCGTCGTCGGTCACCTGCTCATGCCACTCGGTTAGGCCGTCAGTGACGGCGATGTGGGTCATGAACGTGCCTGGGGCCGCGCCGTGCCAGTGCTCCTCCCCAGGCTGGCAGATGACCGTGTCGCCGGCCTTGATCTCCTGTCGTTCCCCACCGCGGGTTTGGACCAGCCCCACGCCCTCGGTGATGTGCAACACCTGACCGGCGGGGTGACGGTGCCAGGCGCTGCGGGCGCCGGGTGTGAACAGCACGTTGCGCACTTCCGTGTTTCGTGTCGCGCCGATTCGCGGCCACAGCCAGACGTCTCCGGAGAACCTGTCCTCCGGCCCCTTAATGGCGTCGCCGGGATTTCGGTTAATCTCCATGATGATGGTGTTTCCTAATCAGTTCTGGGAGTTGCCATCCGGCCGACTCCTCGTCGGTAGCCGCCGACAGGTGAGCACTTTGGTCTTGTCCGGGTGCAGGCTGAGCCCGACCCGGCGCATCCGCCGGCCGTGCGCGGGCTGACGCTCCTCGGCCCCGACCGTACGGCGTGGGCGACGAGGCCGGAGGGCTGACCCGCGCCAGGGTCGAACGGACGCGAACAGCGTCGGCAACTACGCCTCTGGAGGGCTGACGCACCCGCCCGCGTTAGGCGGACGGGACCAGCGTCGGCAACGACGTCTCCGGCGGGCTGACGCACCCGCCCGCGTCAGGTGGACGGGACCAGCGTCAGCAGGGAGGCCTCTGGCGGGCAGCAGAAGCGCACCGGAGCCCACGGGGAGGTGCCGAGGCCCGCGGAGACGTGCAGCCAGGCGGGGCCGTGCCGGTGGAGGCCCTTGACGCGGGCGCGGTCGATGCCGCAGTTGGTGACCAGGGCGCCGAACATCGGCACGCAGAGCTGGCCGCCGTGCGTGTGGCCGGCCAGCAGGAGCTGGTAGCCGTCACTGGCGAACCGGTCGAGGTTGCGCGGCTCGGGCGAGTGCATGACGCCGATGCGGAGCGGGCCCTGGGCCGGGCCGGCGATCTCGTCGTAGCGGTCCTTGCCGATGTGAGAGTCGTTGATGCCGCCGAACCAGATCTCGGTGCCGCCGGCCTTGAGCGTGCCGGTGGCGTTGTTGAGGTCGAGCCAGCCCGCGGCGGTCATCGCGGCGCCGAGCTCGCGGTACGGCAGGTCGGGCACGGTGCGCTTGTTGTAGTCGGTCCGGCTGGTGCGCCAGAGGTAGCGCGCGGGGTTCTTCGGGACCGGGGAGTACATGTCGTTCGAGCCGTACACGAACACGCCGGGGCGGTCCAGCAGCGGCCCGAGCAGGTCGAGGAACGGGCCGATGGCGTCGGGGTGCGAGATCGAGTCGCCGGTGTTGACGACGAGGTCGGGCTCGAGGGCGTCGAGCGCGCTGACCCATTTGATCATCCGGCGGCGACCCGGGGTCAGGTGCGTGTCGGAGATGTGCAGGATCTTGATCGGCCGCCGGCCGGGGGCGAGCACCGGCACGTCGTAGCGGCGTAGCCGGAACCAGTTGCGCTCGATCAGTGAGGCGTAACCGACTCCGGCGATGCCGGTGCCGACGACGCCCAGGGGGACCCCGTATCTCTTTCGCACGCTTCCATCGTGCCAGAACCGCGCCCCGATTATTGCCGGGCGCCGAAGCCCGTGAGCAGGGCAAGATTGTTCTCATGTTGAAGGAGAAGCTGCGGGCCGACCTTTCGGCCGCGATGAAGGCACGCGATGAGGTGCGCACCCGTACGCTCCGCATGGCGCTGACGGCCGTCACCAACGAGGAGGTCGCGGGCAAGCAGGCGCGCGAGCTCTCCGACGACGAGGTCGTCAAGGTGCTGCAGCGGGAGTCCAAGAAGCGCCGTGAGGCGGCGGAGGCGTTCGCCGACGCGGGCCGTACGGAGCAGGCGGAGGCGGAGCGGGCCGAGGGTGTCGTCCTGGACGACTACCTCCCGACCCAGCTGTCCGATGAGGAACTCGCCGAGCTCGTCCGTACGGCGATCGCCGAGACGGGCGCGGAGGGGCCCCGCGCCATGGGCCAGGTGATGAAGGCCGTGACGCCGAAGGTCGCCGGCCGCGCCGACGGCAAGCGGGTGTCGGGAGAGGTCAAGCGCCAGCTCGCCGGCTGACGGACCAAAAGAGAAGGTCCCGTGGGGGGGCGGGGCCGCGCCCCGGGCCCCGGCCGGTTTGGGGGCTTTGCGCGCGGGGAACGGCCGCCCCGGCGGGGGTTGGGGGGCTTGTTGGGCCCCGCCGGGGCGGGGGCCGCGGTGGCGGTGGGGGCCAACAA
>NZ_JBFAJC010000115.1:0-10543 GCF_040655075.1 Actinoallomurus sp. NPDC050550
CCGCCGTCTACCTCGGCGGAACCACTTTCGACGGGGAACAACCCATCCACTGGGCCCCAAGCACCTCACCCACAATCAATCAAACCGTATCTACTAGTTTGTGGAGAAGTACCGACGTTCCGGATGTCCCGTCTCACAACGATGCGTCGGCGGTCACACTGGGCGTGAAGTTCACGGCATCGACGAGCGGGACCGTTACAGGTATCCGGTTCTACAAAGGTTCACTTAACACCGGAACTCACGTGGGAAGTCTGTGGAGTGCGAGCGGGACACTGCTGGCGAATGCGACCTTCACCGGCGAGTCGGCGTCGGGCTGGCAGCAGGTGAATTTCTCCACCCCGGTGGTGGTGACGGCGAATACTACGTATATTGCGTCTTATTTCACATCGTCGGGTTTTTATTCTGTGACGCGGCCGTATTTCACCAATGCGTACACCAACGGTCCTTTGACCGCGCCGGCGAGCGCCGATTCTGGCGGGAACGGCGTGTACGCCTACGGCGCCACGAACACCTTCCCCACAGGGACCTACCAGTCCACCAACTACTGGGTCGACGTGGTGTTCACGCCGGCGTCCAACCTGTGGGACAACACGGCTGTTCCCGCCGTCCCGTCGAATCCCGATACTCAGCCGATCACCCTCGGGGTGAAGTTCACGGCGTCCGCGAACGGTTTCATCAGTGGTATCCGGTTCTACAAGGGTTCGTCGAACACGGGGACTCACGTGGGAAGTTTGTGGAACGCGAGCGGGACGTTGCTGGCGAATGCGACCTTCACCGGCGAGTCGGCATCGGGCTGGCAGCAGGTGAACTTCTCCACCCCGGTCGTGGTGACGGCGAATACTACGTATATTGCGTCTTATTTCACATCGTCGGGTTTTTATTCTGTGACGCGGCCGTATTTCACCAATGCGTACACCAACGGTCCTTTGACCGCGCCGGCGAGCGCCGATTCCGGTGGGAACGGCGTGTACGCCTACGGCGCCACGAACACCTTCCCCACAGCGACCAACCAGTCCACCAACTACTGGGTCGACGTGGTCGAAGAATCGAGCTAGGCGCGCGGTCAGCGGGCGCGCCAGTCGTACTGGTGCTCGGGGCGGCCCGTGGTGCCGTACCGCAGGGTGACGTGCACCCGCCCCGCCTGGGCGAGCGAGGCGAGGTACCGCTGGGCGGTCGCCCGGGAGATGCCGACCTCGTCGGAGATCTCGGCGGCCGACCTCGGCTCCCCGGCCCGCTGCAGGGCCTCGGCGACCAGCCGGGCGGTGACCGACGACTGCCCCTTGGCGGGCCGCGGCTCGCCGCGCGGTACGGCGTGCAGGGCGCGGATCGCGCGGTCCACGTCGGTCTGGGTGAGCTCCCCGGTCGTCGTTAGGTGTTCGCGATAGCGGGCGTAGGCCTGCAACCGATGACGCAGCTCCTGGGCGGTGAACGGCTTGATCAAGTAGTGCAGCGCTCCCCGGGAGAACGCGGTGCGGACCGACTCGGGGTCGGTCGCGGCGGTGGCCATGATGACGTCGGCGTCCAATTCGGGCAGCAGCGCGAGCCCGGACTCGTCCGGCAGGTAGACGTCGAGCAGCACCAGGTCGACCCCTGCCGCGCCGGCCCGGGCGTCGGCGGCGGTGTGCGCCCGCCCGGCCACGCGGAACCCGGGGACCAGCTCGACGAATCCGGCGTGGATCTGCGCCACCCGAAAGTCGTCGTCGACGACCAGCACATCGATCACTGCAACACCTCCGGGAGGCTCGCGACGAACACGGCGCCGTCGGGGCCGGCGTCGGCGATGGTGACGTCGCCGCCGCGGCCCCGCGCGGCCTGGCGGGCGAGGGCCAGGCCCATGCCGCGCGGCCGGCCGGGCTCGGGCTCGCGGGTGGACACGCCGTCGCGGAAGACGGCCTCTCTGAGCTCCTTCGGCACGCCCTCTCCCGAGTCCGCGACGGTGACGTGCAGGTCGGCCCCGTCGCCGAGCAGCTCGACCTCCACGCGCCCCGGTCGGCCGGCGAGTCGCGCCGCCTCGATGGCGTTCTCGACCAGATTGCCGAGGACGGTGGTCACGTCGAGCGGGTCGACGACCCGCCCCGGCACCCAGCTCGTCTCGGCGATCTCCAGGGAGACGCCCTTCTCGGCCGCGACGGCGGCCTTGGCGGCGAGGAACGCCCGGAGGTACGGATCGGGGACGGAGTCCGGAGGCGCCTCTCGCGTGTCCGGAACCTCGGCGAGCGTCTGTATGTAGCCGGCCGCCTCCTCGTAGTGGCCGAGCTGGAGGAGACCGGACAGGGTGTGCATGCGGTTGGCGTACTCGTGCCGTTGCGCGCGCAGCGCGTCGAACAGGGCGCGCACCGCGTCGAGCTCCCGGGCCAGGGACTCGACGTCCGTACGGTCCCGTAGCGTGATCACCGTGCCGAGCAGGCGCCCGTCGTGCCGGACCTCCCGCCGGTTGACGACGAGGACGCGCTCACCGGCGAGGACGAAGAGGTTGTGCGCGTCCTCCTCGCCGTCGAGCACCGACCTGAGCCGTCCGCGTACGGGCAGTTCGGCGGCGGGTTCGCCGCGGTCGGGGGTGACGCCGAGCAGGCGGGCGGCCTCGGCGTTGCAGGCCGTCACCCGGTTGGCGGCGTCGACCGCGAGCACGCCCTCGTTGATGCCGTGCAGCACGGCCGCGCGCTCCTGGACCATCTCGGCCAGCTCGTACGGTTCGAGGCCGAGCGTCTGGCGTTTGAGCCGCCGCCCGATCGCGACCGACCCGGCCACGCCGAGCACGACGGCGGCCGCGGCGACCAGGGCGGCGACCTCCATCGTGCGGTGCACCCGCCGGTCGATCTCGTCCGCGTCGAATCCGACGCTGACCTCGCCGACCAGGGCTCCGGTGTGGTCGCGCAGCGGGACCTTCCCGCGTGCGGACAGGCCGAGGGTGCCGCGCTCGATGACCTTCACCTCCCGGCCGGACAGCGCAGCCGAGGGGTCCGTGCTGACCCGTTTGCCGATCTGTGAGCGGGTGGGGTGGGCGAGGCGGATGCCGTTCCGGTCGGTCACCACGACGAACAGCGCGCCGGTGGCGAGCCGCACGCGTTCGGCGCGGTCCTCGACGACGCCGTTCGGGTCGCTTCCGGTCGCGGCGGTGTCGCCGATCACCGGATCGGCGGCCACCGACCGGGCGAGCGTGAGCGCCCGCGAGGCGTATTGGTTGCGCAGTTCGTCCCGCTGCATCCACGCGGCCAGCCCGTACCCGACCAGCGCGACGAGCACGACCACGCTGATCTGCAAGATCAGCACCTGGTGCGCGAAGCGGATCCGGATCCGGGGCGACATGACGTGCACGGTAGCCGAAACCGCTCCGGCTGCTCCCATCCCGCGTGAGCAGAACGCGGAAAACGCCGCTAAGGACAATAAGCGCCGGAAACACGGCTTGCGATTACATCGCGAGCAAGGCTTAACGGCGCGGAAACGCGCTCGTAACCTCCGTGCATGCCAACGCAAGCCGAGCCTGACGGCCCCGCGATCGAGCTCCGCGACGTGACCAAGCGTTTCCGCTCATCGTCTGGTGGCGTGCACACCGCCGTCCGCAACCTCGACCTGACCGTCCGCGCCGGTGAGTTCGTCGCCGTGGTCGGCCCCACCGGATGCGGCAAGTCCACCACCCTGTCCCTCGTCTCCGGTCTCGAGCCCCCCTCGGCGGGCGAGGTCCTGGTGTACGGCAGCCCGGTCGCCGGCATCCCCGACGGGGTCGGGTACATGTTCCAGACCGACGCCGTGCTGCCTTGGCGCACCGTGCTCGACAACGTCGCCACCGGCCCCCGGTACCGCGGCGTCGGCAAGCAGCGCGCCCGGGAGCAGGCCCGCGACTGGGTACGCCGGGTCGGCCTGGGCGGGTTCGAGTCCTACTACCCGCACCAGCTGTCCGGCGGCATGCGCAAGCGCGTCGCCCTCGCCCAGACGCTCGTCAACGAGCCCTCGATCCTGCTGATGGACGAACCGTTCTCCGCGCTCGACGTCCAGACCCGCGGCCTGATGCAGGACGAGCTGCTGCGCCTGTGGACCGGCGACGAGGCCGGCGGACAGGGCGGCGGCGCCGCCGTCGTCTTCGTCACGCACGACCTGGAAGAGGCGATCGTGCTCGCGGACCGGGTCGCCGTCATGACCGCGAGCCCCGCCACCGTCAAGGCCTCCTTCGAGGTGCCGCTGAAGCGCCCACGCGACGCCGAGGAGATCCGGCTCACCCCCGAGTTCCTCGAGATCTACCGCGAGGTGTGGGAGTCGCTCCGCGAAGAGGTTCAGATCACCCGCGAGAGGGGTGCCGGCAATGCTGCTTGAGCTGGACGACCAGACGACGGCCGTCGCTCAGGCCCGCGCCGCGGGCCGCCGCCGGTCCTACACCGTCAACGCCGTACGGGTCCTGCTCGTCGTCGCCGTGCTCGGCTCTTGGGAGCTGGCCGCGACGTACTGGATCGACCCGTTCTACTACTCGAAGCCGAGCGCGATCTGGAACCGCCTCGTCGACTGGTTCACCACCGGCACCTCGCAGGGCTCGATCTGGACGCAGATCGCCTACACCCTGGAAGAGGCCGTGATCGGGTTCGCGCTGGGCAGCGTCGGCGGCGTGATCCTCGGCATCATCCTGGGCCGCAGCCGGTTCCTGTCCGACGTGTGCGCGCCGTTCATCAAGGCCGCCAACGCGATCCCCCGGATCATCCTGGCGTCGCTGTTCGTCATCTGGTTCGGCCTGGGCATGTCCTCGAAGGTCGCCACCGCGTTCATCCTGGTCTTCTTCGCGGTCTTCTTCAACGCCTTCCAGGGCGCCCGCGAGGTCGACCGCAACCTGGTGAACAACGCGCGGATCCTGGGCGCGAGCCGTACCGCCGTCCTGCGGACGATCGTCGTGCCGAGCGCCACCTCCTGGATCCTCGCCTCGCTCCACTCGGCGTTCGGGTTCGCCATCATCGGCGCGATCGTCGGCGAGTACAGCGGCGCGGACAAGGGCCTCGGTCTGCTCATCAACCACGCCCAGGGCACGTTCGACTCGGCCGGCATCTACGCCGGAATGATCATCATCACGGTGATCGCGCTGCTCGCCGAGTGGCTCCTCACCCTCCTCGAACGCCGCCTGCTGCGCTGGCGCCCGCCCGCCGTCGGCCACGACGCGCAGATCTGACCTGCCCCCGATCGGCGTCTTCACGTACCCCTAGGAGAGCTCACATGCGCACGACCACCCGTATCGCCGCGGCGGCGCTCGCCGCCACGACCGCCCTGTCCCTGGCCGCCTGCCGCGACTCACGCACCTCCTCCGGAGGCGGCGGGGGCAAGGAGGGCGGCACCGTCAAGATCATGGTCGGCGGCATCGACAAGGTGATCTACCTGCCCGCCAAGCTCACCGAGCAGCTCGGTTACTTCAAGCAGGAGGGCCTGAACGTCCAGCTGCTGACCGAGCCCGCGGGCGCCCAGGCCGAGAACGTCATGATCTCGGGCGACGTCCAGGGCGTCGTCGGCTTCTACGATCACACGATCGACCTGCAGACCAAGGGCAAGTGCGTCGAGAGCGTCGTCCAGCTCGCCGACGTCCCCGGCGAGGTCGAGGTCGTCAACTCCGGCAAGGCCGGCCAGATCAAGTCCCCGGCGGACTTCAAGGGCAAGAAGCTCGGCGTCACCAGCCCCGGCTCCTCCACCGACTTCCTCACGCAGTACCTGGCCACCAAGAACGGCGTGCCGACCTCTGGGTACACCACCGTGAAGGCGGGCGCGGGCCAGACCTTCATCGCCACGCTGAAGAACGGCGGTATCGACGCCGGCATGACCACCGACCCGACCGTCGCCAAGCTCACCAGCAGCGGCCAGGGCAAGGTCCTGCTCGACATGCGGAACGAGGCGGGCACCAAGGCGGCTCTCGGCGGCCTGTACCCGTCCAGCTCGCTCTACATGAACTGCGACTACGTCAAGAACAACGCGGCGACCGTGCAGAAGCTGGCCAACGCGTTCGTGAAGACGCTCGGCTGGATCAAGGCCCACAAGCCGGCGGAGATCGCCGCGAAGATGCCGGCGGACTACGCCGGCGGCGACCCGAAGCTGTACGAGAAGGCGATCACCGACAGCATCGGGATGTTCAACGGGGATGGGGTCATGCCCGCCGACGGCGCGAAGAACGTGCTGAACGTCCTCGCGCAGTTCTCGCCGAACGTCAAGGGCAAGAAGGGCGACATCGACCTGTCCAAGACCTACACGACCGAGTACGTGTCCAAGGCGCCCAAGCAGTGACGACCGCCCGTACGGCCCCGGAGGCCTTCCGGGGCCGTACGGCTTTTCGTCACAGGTCGACGGCGAGGTACTTCAGCTCGACGTAGTCGTCGATGCCCTCGAAACCGCCCTCGCGGCCGATGCCGGACTCCTTCACCCCGCCGAACGGCGCCGCCGGGTTGGACACGAGCCCGCGGTTGATCCCGACCATGCCGCTCTCCAGGGCCTCCCCGACCCGCAGCGCCCGCTTCAGATCCCGCGTGTAGGCGTAGGCGACCAGGCCCGCCTCGGTGTCGTTGGCCGCGGCGATCATGGACTCCTCGTCGGGGAAGGCGGCGATCGCCGCGACCGGGGCGAAGATCTCCTCCCGCATCACGCGGGCGTCCGGCGGCACGTCGCTCAGCACGGTCGGCGGGTAGAACCACCCCGGCCCCTCCGGCACCTTCCCGCCCGTACGGAGGGTCGCCCCGCGCTCGATGGCGTCGGACACGAGGCCGGCGACGCGGTCCCGGGCCCGCTCGTCGACCAGCGGGCCGACCTGGGTCCCGGGGTCGATTCCGGGGCCGAGCCGTAGCGCGCTGAGACGCTCGGCGAGTCCGGCCGCGAACTCCTCGGCCACCGCATCGTGGACGATGAACCGGTTGGCGGCCACGCACGATTCGCCGGTGTTGCGCATCTTGGCCAGCACCGCGCCGTCGAGGGCGGCGTCCAGGTCGGCGTCGTCGAAGACGAGGAAGGGCGCGTTGCCGCCCAGCTCCATCGTCGTCTTGATCACCTTGCTCGCCGCCTGCTCCATCAGCTTCCTGCCGACCGGCGTCGAGCCGGTGAACGAGAGCACGCGCAGCCGACCGTCGGCGATGAGCGCGTCGGTCACCTCGGGGGCGTGGTTCGTCGGCAGCACGCTCAGGACGCCGTCGGGCACGCCGGCGTCGGTCAGCAGCCGGCCGAGGGCCAGCGCGGACAGGGGCGTCGCCTCCGCCGGCTTGATGATCATCGTGCAGCCCGCGGCGATCGCCGGGCCGACCTTCCGAGTGACCATGGACAGCGGGAAGTTCCAGGGAGTGACGAGGTACGCCGGTCCGATCGGCTGCCGCGTGGTGACGATGCGATAGTCGCCGCCCGGCGCGACCCGGTACTCGCCGCCGACGCGCACCGCCTCCTCGGAGAACCACCGCAGGAACTCCGCCGCGTAGACGACCTCACCCTTGGACTCGGCGAGGGGCCGCCCCATCTCCAGCGTCGTGATCCGCGCGAGCTCGTCCGCACGCTCGTGCATCAGCTCGTACGCCCGGCGGAGGATGTCCGACCGCTCCCGGGGAGCCGTCGCGGCCCAGGACGCCTGAGCGGCCGCCGCGGCGTCGAGCGCGCGTACGGCGGCGTCCGCGTCGGCGTCCGCCACCGAGGCGAAGACCTCGCCGGTGGACGGGTCGGTCACGTCGAAGGTCGCCTTCGCCGTCTCCCACACTCCGCCGATGTACAGCCTGTTCTCCATGCTGATCGCCTCCCACTGCGCACGTTACCCGCCGCGTCACGCGCGACCTCTCGCAGGTCGGTCCGGCGAGGCTCGTCCCGTTACGGGTTTCAAAGGTGACCAAAACACCAAGTTTCCGTAAATCAGAGGTAAACCTTGCAACCACAGGGAGCGTCTCACCCAATACCGATCAGAACGCGACGGCCCGGGGATTTCGGGCCGCTCCTTACTGTGACCAAGGGGACCAAATCGTATGAAGTTCACGCTGGAAGAGGTGAAGTCCCGGACTTTCAAGGCCCGGGATGCCTGGTGGACCGTGTTCCTCGTGGACCCCCTGGCCGGCCGGCTCGTCGTCGGAACCGCGAACAGGACCTCGATCACACCGAACCAGATCACCTGGGGCGCGCTCTTCCTCGGCCTCGGCTCGGCGGGCTGCTTCCTGATGGCGGACTGGAAGTGGCTGGTGCTGGGCGCCCTCCTCTACCACCTGAGCTTCGTGCTGGACTGCATGGACGGCAAGATCGCCCGGCTCAAGGGCAACGGCACCGTCCTCGGCGGCTGGCTCGACTACGTCTTCGACCGCGTCCGCGTGCTGACCTGCACGCTCGCCCTGATGTGGGGGCAGTACCGCGCGACCGACAAGGAGCTCTACCTTCTCCTCGGCGTCGCGGTCGTCTTCCTCGACATGCTCCGCTACGTCGACGCCCTCCAGGTGGCGAAGGTCCGGCGCCAGATGCGGAGCGAGCTCACCAAGGCGATCGAGGACACCGCCTCCCACACGCCGGTCTTCGCCGAGGACCTCCTGCGCGAGGACCCCGAACTCGACCCGGACGAGATCAAGGCGCGCACCGTCGAGGTCATCGACCTGCAGCAGGAGTTCCGCTCCCGTTTCGCGTGGTACATCCGCGTCCGCGACTGGCTGCGCGACCACCGCGTCCGTACGCACCTGATCAGCGGCATCGAGTTCCAAATGGCGGTCTTCATCGTCGGGCCGCTGGTGAACCAGATCGTCCCGGTCACCATCGGCGCGGCCGCCCTCCTGCTCGTCTTCGAGTTCGCGATCATGTACAAGCTCTGGCTGTCCTCCCGGGACTTCACCCGCGCCCTCGCGGAGATCCAGGACACGGAGTCGCAGCCCGCGCCGGCCGTCTGACCGTCCGGGCGCTCTCTCGCTGACCTCTCGCCCGGTGACGCCGAGGCGAAGACGGTCGAAAGCCTGGGCCATGGCCGCCTCTCTCGGCGGCCGGGTCCGGGCTTTCGCCGTTAATCCCAAGGAGTTTTGACCTGTTTTATACGGGCACGTGGCGTCTATCAAAGCCCCACCACCGGAGGCAATCATGTCGACCGCCACAGTGGCCGTCATCGTGATCGTCGCGGTCCTGGTCATCGCGGCCTTGGGTTTCCTCGGCTCGCGGCAGCAGCAGCGACGCCACCTGCGCGAGAGATTCGGGCCGGAATACGACCGTGCCGTCGAGCGTCATGGCAGCGTCCGCGAGGCCGAGCAGGAGCTCCGCGCCCGCGAGCAGCGTCACCGCGAGCTCCAGATCCACCCCCTCGACCCGGCCGTACGCGACCGGTACCGCGCCGACTGGCAGCGGGTGCAGGAGCGCTTCGTGGACTCCCCCCGGAGTGCCGTCGCCGAAGCCGACGACCTTCTCATCCGCGCCATGGAGGACCGCGGCTACCCGACCGAGGACTACGAGCAGCAGGTCGCGGACCTGTCCGTCGAGCATGGCGGCACGATCGGCCGGTACCGGACGGCACATGACATCCGGGGCCGAGCCGACGCCGGTCAGACGACCACCGAGGATCTGCGCCAGGCCATGGTCCACTACCGCGCCCTGTTCGCGGATCTGCTCGGCGACGGCGAGGGTCACGTGGGCCGCGCGTCCGCCGAGGACGGCCGGGTGCCCGCGTCCGGCGACGGGCGGCAGGACCGCAAGAACCTCGAAGACCACGAGCATCGCGAGGACGTCGACGACCGCGAGGACCTCGAAGATCGTAAGGGCCGCGAGGACGCCGCCCGTACGGCGGCCAAGGACCGGCGCATATCGACGCCGGCCGGCGGCCACGCGGCGTCCCGGCGTGACTCCGAGGACGCGGAGGGACGGACACGATGAGCGAACGCCAGGATCGGCCCGAGGGGCGCCACGCCCTCCCCGGCGACCGCCCCGTGGCCGGGATGCCCTCCGACGACGCCGTCGAGGGCCGCGTCGTCGGCTCCTCCGGAGAACGGACCGGCCACCCCGGCGACGCCACGGCAGGACCGGCGGCGGGGGCCATCGTCCCGCCACAGCCCGGCCCGGTGACGGACACCGGCGGACGCGCTCCGCTTCCCCGCCGCACCCGCGAAACCGACCGCGACCGCGACGAGCGCACCCGGCCGGAGGGCTCGCGCGGCGTACGGCCGGACGCGCCCGGGACGACGGACACGGGCGCGGCCGGATCGGCGGGATCGGAGCGACTGCTCGGTCGAGGCGACGCGGACCGGTTCGAAACCCGCTGGCACGAGGTCAAGGCCGGATTCGTCGACGATCCCCGCGACTCGGTGCGGCAGGCCGGTTCCCTGTGCGAAGAGGCCGTACGCGCGCTGACCGCCGCCCTCGACGAACAGCGCCGGAGCCTCGAACAGCGATGGCAGGGCGACGACGCCGACACCGAGCGCCTGCGCATCACCCTGCGGGCCTACGGAGATCTCCTGCAGCGTCTCGTCACGCTCTGAGACCCGGGACCGTACGGCGGCGGGGGGGGGGGGGGGCCCCCCCCCCCCCCCCCCAACCCCCCCGGCGCCGCGGGGGGGGGAGAAAAGAGGGAAGACGACGGGGGTGGAAAGAGATATAAAGAAAAAAA
>NZ_JBFAJC010000116.1:0-9630 GCF_040655075.1 Actinoallomurus sp. NPDC050550
TTGGACCCAGCCAGCCGTCGACGGCCGCCGCGAGCCGGATGCAGCCGGACGGTAGCGAAACGGCCCTTCACCAGTGTCACCGCTGGTGAAGGGCCATTTTCTCGTCTCATTACTGGCGACCGCTCGTAAGACCACCCAGGACGACACCCGGAGGGTCACGGGCGAGGCTGGAGGCCGTCGAGGGCGATGTCGATGAAGCGGTGCCAGTCGCCGACGACGTTGCGGCTGATCGCGGCGACCGCACCGGCGATCATGTAGAGGTCGGCGACCTTGACGTCGGCGCGCAGCGTTCCGTCCGACCGGCCGCGTTCGAGTATCTCCTCGCCGATGGCGAGGAGGTCGGCGCCGACCTGGCCACGCGGTTCGGTGTCGCCGAGGGCGGCCTCGATGGCGCCGGACACCCCGCGGCCCTCTTCGTGTACCCGGCCGATGCGGGCGAAGAAGCAGGCCAGGGCCTGGCGCGTGTCGGGGCGCGCCAGGCATTCCTCGCGTGCGTACCGCAGGATCTCGGTGAAGCGCTGCTCGGCCACCGCCTCGATGAGCACCTGGCGTGTCGGGAAGTGCCGGTAGACGGTGCCGACGCCCACGCCCGCGGCTTTGGCCACGTCCGCCATCTGCACCTGATCGCCGTGCTGGGCGAACAGTTCGGTGGCGGCGTGCAGCACACGGCCACGGTTGCGTTCGGCGTCGGTGCGGGGCCTGCGGGGCGCGGCGTTTGACATCCGGGAGGTTCCCTTACCTAGACTAAGCGGAATCGGATTCCGAATCCGTATATCGGAGGATAGCTCATGTCCGAAGACCGCTTCATCCTGCTCGACGCCGGCGCGTCCCGGCCCACCCGCGTCTCGCTTCCGCCGGGGACGACCGTCAAGGCGGGCGTCGACGACGCCGAGGGCCGCTTCACCCTGGTGGAGTACCGCGGCCACGACGGCCTCCCGGATGACATCTCCGACACGTTCGTCTACGTGCTCGACGGCGAACTGGGCGTCGACTTCGACGGCGAGACGCACCGGCTCACCGAGGGCATGTGCGCGTTCCTGCCCAGCGGCGTCACTCACGCCATGCGCAGCCTGTCCGACACACCCGTGCACGCGCTACACCTGTCCTCGCCGGGCACCTGGGGGCGGGATCCGGAGGACGCCGAGGCCCTGCATGCCCTGTCGGCCGAGGACGGCAAGAGCCGCTTCTACCTCCTGGGCAAGGGCGACGTACGGCCCGGCCGGCTGCGGGTGCCGCCCGCGTTCGCTTCCAAGGTCCGCTCGACCGACACCGATGACCGGCTGTCGCTGCTGGAGATGGTGGTCGCCCAGCAGATCCCACGCCATGTCCACCACCTGGCGGACGAGAGCATCTACGTCCTCGACGGCGAACTGGTCGTCGAGTTCGTCGACCGGACGTACCGGGCCACGCCGGGGCAGTTCGTGCTGCTGCCGCACGGCGTTCCGCACGCCCTGCGTCCCGGTTCCGGTCGGCCGCCGCGGGTGCTCCAGATCTCCTCGCCCGGCGGCTGGGAGTGCTTCATCGAGGACCTGATCGAGGCCAGGCGGCACATCACCACCGGCGGGGAGCTCGATGCGCGCAGCCTGAACCCCATCGCCGCCAAGTACGGCATCACGTACGAAGAGCGGCCCTGACGCCGTCGACCGGCGCCGGCGCGTCCACGCCGTCACGGAGGACCAACCGTGAATCGCACGCCGCCGGCGCCGACGCCATTCGCCAAACTACATACCCGGCTATATGATTCCCGGCTATGGAAACCATCGACGTGTTCGGCATCTGTGGGAGTGCGCGAGCGGGGTCCTTGAACCGGGCGCTGCTGCTGGCCGCACAAGAACTGGCGGACGCCCCGCTTCAGGTGGAGGTATGGGACGGCAACGCGGAGGTTCCCCGCGTCGACGCGACCATGGGGCGTCCGTTCCCGCCGGTCGTCGCGACCTTGCGAGACCGGGTCGCGGCGGCCGATGTGCTGCTGCTGGTGACGCCGGAACTGAACCGCGGCATTCCCGGCAACATGAAGGACGTCGTCGACTGGCTGGGGATTCTCGCACCGCCTCGCCCGCTGGCCGGCAAGCCCGTCGTGCTGATGAGCGCCTCACCGAACCGCTTCGGCGGCGCGTTCGCCCAGTTGCAGCTCGCCGACCTGCTCCGGCGGTCCGGCGCCGAGATCCTGTCCGACCTCGACGTCGCGGTCGGCTACGCCCACCGTCACGTCGACGACCACGGTGTCCTGGTGGGCGAGGACCCGCGACGCGACATCTCCGCACTGTGGCAGCGCGTGCTCGCCCGAGTCCAAGGCGATCGGCAGGTCGTGCCGGCATGACCACCGGGCGTCAGATCGCCGCCGACAACGGACCGGTCGGTTACGCGCTCGCCCACGCCACCCGGGCGCACCGTTCGGTGCTGCAACGCCGGATGGCGCAACTCGGCCTGCACCTGGGCCAGGAGCTCCTCATCGTCGACATCCACCACAACCCCGACACCACCCAGGCCGAACTCGTCCAGCGGATCGGCCTCGAACAGCCCACCATCGCCAAGGCGCTCACCCGGATGGAACGGACCGGGTTCATCCGGCGCACCGCCGATCCCGGCGACCGCCGCGTGACACGCCTGCGACTGACCGAAAGCGGCGAGGCCGTCGTGGCCGCCGTGACCGCCGCATGGGCGGAGACAGAGGCCCAGGCCACCGCCGGGCTCACCGACACCGAGGCCCAGCAGCTCATCCGCCTGCTCACCACCGTCCATGACACCCTCGAACAGCCCACACAGTCTCGCTGACCGGGCGCCGCCGAACTGCGGCGCCGGAATGTCACGCCCCGCCCGGCCGAATCGACGCGGGCGGGGCGTCCTTCCAGGTCGGTCAGCAGGTGGAGTTGGTCTGGGTCAGGCCGCAGGGAAGGTGACGTTGCTCGCGCGGGCGAACGGGTTGGACTCGGAGGCGGCCAGCGACGTCCACGAGCCGGCGATGCTGTTCGAGGTCCAGGACCGGAAGTAGCGGCGGCCGTCCGATCCGATCGCCTCGACGATCAGCAGGTACTGGTCACTCCCCTGCACCTTGTACACGTTGCTCGCCTCGAACAGGGCGTACTTGTTGGAATCCTGGGCCGCGATGACCGTGTTGGTGAACCCGTTCGGGAACTGCGCGACGGTGGCGCCCGGTAGCCGGTGCCGATCCCGGTTCGGTCCAGGTAGTAGTGCGTGGCCGAACCCGCCTGGGACCAGTCGCTGAAGCTCAGGTACACCAGGCTGTAGCCGGAGGAGTTCGCGACGCTGGCGAACACGTGCCACTTGCCGTTGTAGTAGACCACCGACGGGTCCTTGATCCCGGCGATGTTGTGGGACGCGTCCGACTTCGGGGCGATCAGCACGCCGCTGGAGCTCCATCGGAAGCTCGTCGGCAGCGCCGCGGCCGAGCGCGGCACGGTGGCGGACGGCTTCCCGGCGGCCCGCGCGGAGCCGGGTGCGAGCGTGACGACCATGGCCGCCAGGACGGCGGCCAGCACCGGCACCGCGCTGCGGAGCCGACGGGGTCGGATGCGACGATTCATGACTTCCTACCTCTCAATGGTGAGCCCCGTCCGGCATCTCGAACGCCACGCGAAATCGCGGATGCGAACTCAGGCAGGAGTCTGAGAGGCGGGATGGTGATGTCAAGCTCGCGGCCCTGGGCGTTCACGGCGGTGCTGGCCACAGCGAGGGAAGGCCCGTCACGAGGTTCACGGATTTTCATTCCGCGTTTCACCGTCAGAGGGTGAAGCCCCTCCGGAGCAGCCGCAGCCCCAGCGGGGTGGCGACGTGGCGGACCGCCTTGCCCGCCCGCCGGGTGGCGACGAGGCCCGCTCCCCGCAGGGTCTTGGCGTGCGTCGAGGCCGAGGCGACGCTGATGCCCAGTGTGAGGGCGAGTTCGCTGGTGGTCCGATACTCGACGAGCATCGACAGGACCGCCGCGCGCGTCCGGCCCAGGAGCGCGGCCAGTGCGTCCGGCGGTTCGGTGTCGACGAGGGGCACCGGCGTGAGCGCGGGGTAGACGAGCAGCATCGAGCCGTCCGTGTGGGTGCCGATCAGCGGCCGGCCGGTCCAGAACACCGACGGCATCAGCGTTAGGCCGCGTCCCCGCGGCGCGTGTTCGCTGTCCTCCGGGACGTCGACCACGAGGTCGGTGCCCTCCCAGCGCGACCCCGGGTACAGCCCGGCGAGCGCGGCGCCGATCCCCTGCTCGGCGGTGACCGCCCGCCGCCACGCGAGGTCGGCGTCGTAGCTCGCCCGGATCCGCGTCTCATCCCGGCCGATGACGGCTCCGTACGCGTCGCGCAGCGCGTGCTCCAGCGTCCGCCAGGCGTCGCGGTCGCGGTCGGCCAGACGCCGTGGCAGCGGCGTCGGGCGGCAGGTGCGGACGAGTTCGGCCCGCGCGTGATCGTGCGGCGTCGACAGCACCATGTCGAGGCCGTCCTCGAAACCCTCACTGACCGGGTCGACGAAGAGCGGGCCGGTGGCGCTCGGCGGGATCAGCTCGAACAGCGGGAACGCCGTGCGGGGCAGTTGCGTACGGCGGGCCCAGCGCGCGAAGACGGCGTCGTGGCGTTGGAGCGTGGCGAGCGCCATGCCGAGCTCCAGGAGCGGGGCCGGTCCGGTGGCGTAGCGCACCCGCAGCAGATCGTCGGCGGTGAACCGCAAGCGCAACAATGCCTCCACCTTTCAGCGTCGGCCGAAACCATGGAGCCCCGGTGCGGGCCGCGCGGACGATGCGCGAAAGCCCTACCGAAAGGCCGGTTATGAAGAAGGTATCCATCATCGCCGCGATCGCGGGTACGACCGTTGTCCTGGGCGCCACGGCCGCCCGGGCGAGCGACTGGCAGCCGTACCGGGCCCAGCCGTTCACCACCTCCGGAGTCTGCCCGTTCACCGTCCACGGCGACATCGTCCAGGACGAGGAGGAGGTCCGTACCGACGCGACCTTCCCGGACGGCACGCCGCGGATCCAGGAGTTCCGCGGGCCCCTTGTGATCCGCTTCACCAACACCGCGACCGGCCGGTCGGTCGTACGCAACGTGTCCGGCTACGGCCGCCTCCACAAGTTCGCGGACGGCGGATCCGCGTGGTTCTTCGACGGCGGAGCCAGCGTCCGCGTGTACGTCGGCAACAAGGCCTACCCCGCCGGCTGGTACATCGTGCACGGCAGGTTCCGGCTCACGATCGCACCCGACAACACGCGGGACTTCCCCCACCTCCACGCCGACGTCGAGAACCTCTGCAAGACCCTCGCCTGATCGCGGAACCGCACCGTGGCCGTCCGCATACGACGGCCACGGTTCCAAGCCGCGGGCTTCCAGCTTCCGGCACATCGCCAGGCACGGCGGGACGCTCACAGAGTCGAATCGCCACGCGAGCCCATCGTGGCGTCATCCGGCACGAAGGGCTTCGATGACGACTTCCGTCTTCGTCACGATCGGGATCGCATTTGACATCGTGCGGGAATCGGTCGCGGATTCCAGAACTCTGAATAGAGTGGAGCGATCGGCGGTCATGTCGTACGTGTCGATCACGATGGGAGTGACGAACGTGCGCGGGGAGTTCGGGGGCGGGGACGAGGAGCCGGCCGATGTCGTGGTGCTCGGCCCGGTGGGCATCGAGCGTGCCGGAACACTGGTACGGCCGTCGTCGGGAGTATCGCGGGCACTGCTCGGAGCGCTCGCGCTCAGCGGGACGTCGGGCCTGTCGGCCTCGGCGCTGTCCGAGACGGTCTGGGGTGAGCGTGGGACCTCCGGATCGCTGCTGGGAGTCGCGGTGTACCGGTTGCGCCGATGGCTCGCCGACGTGGCCGGAACGGCCGTAACGGTACGGCGGACGACCATGGGGTACGCGCTGGAGGTCGTGCGCGGGGACGTGGACGTGGCGGTGTTCCGCAGGCTGACGGCCGAGGCCGCGACCGTGGACGCGCCGGGCCGACTCGACGCTCTGGAGCGGGGCCTCGACCTGTGGCGCGGCGACGCGCTGGAGGACGTCTCACCGGACAGCGTCGACCACGCCGCCGTGGCCCGGCTGCTGAGGGAGCGGGCCGCCGCGACAGTGGAGTACGCGCGGGTGGCGCTCGAGGCCGGAGCGCCGCGCCGGGCTCTCGACCGGATCGGCCCGCTGATCGAGCGACATCGGCTGGACGAGCGTCTTCTCGCCGTCTGGATCGAGGCACTGGCCTGCTGTGGACGGCAGGCCGAGGCCCTGGAGGCGTACGAGGAGGCGCGTGGCCGTCTGCGGGACCAACTCGGTGTCGATCCCGGACCCGAGCTGCGAGACGCCCACGTCCGGGTGCTGCGTCAGGAGATGCCGTCGGCGCCTGCCCCGGAGGCCGTACGTCCCGACCAGGTCCCGGCCGCGATCGGAGATTTCACCGGCCGCGCCGACCATGTGAAACGGATGCTCGACCTGCTGTCGGCGGATCACCGCGCCGTCGTTGTTTCGGCGGTCGCCGGAATGGGCGGGGTCGGCAAGACCACGCTCGCCACCTACGTCGCGCATCACCTGCGGGAGGGGTTCCCCGACGGGCGGCTGTACGTCGATCTGCGCGGTGCGGAGCAGGAGCCGGCCGATCCCGGTGAGGTGCTGGGCCGCTTCCTGCGTGCGCTCGGCGTCGGCCCGGCGGCGATTCCCGAGGGGCTCGGCGAGCGTGCCGCCTTGTACCGCAGCATGGTGGCGGACCGGCGCATGCTGATCGTGCTGGACAACGCCTCCGAAGAGCAGCAGGTGGCTCCGTTGCTGCCAGGCGGCGAGGGGTGCCGGGTGATCGTGACGAGCCGGTCGCGGCTGACCGCGCTGCCGGGCGTGCGGCTCATCGAGCTCGACGTCCTTGACCACGGGCAGGCCGTCGACCTGCTCAGCCGGATCATCGGCGCACCTCGCGTCACCACCGAGCCCGATGCGGTCGAACGCCTCGCCTCGATATGTGGGGGGCTCCCGCTGGCACTGCGGGTGGCGGGCGCCCGGTTGGCCGCCAAGCCGCACTGGCGGATCGCCGACTTCGTCGCCCGGCTGGCGGATCGTCGGCGGTTGGACGAACTGACCCATCGTGGGCTGAGCGTGCGGGCCGCCCTCGACCTCAGTTACGACGGCCTCGATCCCGCCGGCAGGCGGCTGTACCGGCTGCTCGGCCTGCTCGAGGCGCCCGACTTCGCCGGCTGGGTGGCGGCCGCCGTCCTGGACACCTCCCTCTCCGAGGGCACCGAGGTCCTCGAGCAGCTGATCGACGCGCGACTTCTCGACGTGACCGTCCACAGCCCTGGGGACGATGTCCGGTACCACTTCCACGATCTCGTCCGCGACCACGCGCGCGAGCGCTGCCTCGCCGAGGACCCCGTCTCCGAGGGGGAGGCCGCCGTGCTCAGGGCCCTGGGCGGCTGGCTCGCGCTGACCGACCGTGGCGTGCACACCGTGAACGGCGGTGGCAACACGACCACGGTCGGCGACGCGACGCGATTCCCCGTCGATGAGATCGCCGACCGGGTCGTCGAGCGGCCCGCAGAGTGGCTGGAACGCGAGCGGATCGGGCTGACCGCCGCAGTCGGCCATGCCGCACGCCTCGGTGAGGGCGAGCTGTGCTGGGAACTCGCCGTCCGTTCCTCCATCCTGTTCCAGCCCGCACACTATGTGGACGCCTGGCAACAAGTCGTCGACGTCGCCCTGCCGGCCACGCGGACGTCGGGGAACCGGCGCGGAGAGGCGGCCGTGCTCGAGCGGCTCGCCGAGCTCTGCTCCGCGCGCCGCGATTACGACCGCGCACTCGACGCCCTCCGCCAAGCGCTGCGGATCTTCGAGGCGACCGAAGACGCTCACGGGACCGGACGAGTGCTGCGGCAGCTCGCCGTGGTCCACCGGATGACCGGCCGGTTCTCCGAGGCACTGCGCGACGGTGAACGCGCCTGCGCGTTGCTCCAGAAGGTCGGCGACGCCGCCGGCCGGGCGCACGCCCTGATGGTCATCGGCTGCGTCCACCACGAACGCGGCAACGCGGAGACCGCCCTGTCCGTGCTCACCACAGCCCGCGCCGTCGCCCGTGACGCCCGGTACACCAACATCGAGGTCCAGTCCGCCTACTGGATCGGCCAGGCGCTGCTCGCCCTCGGCCGCCACCACGACGCCAGGTCGCTGTTCGAGTACGTCAACGACGCGTCGGCCGCGGCGGGCAGCCGGCTCGGTGACATGTACGCGAACCACGGCCTCGGCTGCGCCTACGCGGCCCTCGGCCGACCCGACGACGCCGAACGATCCCTCAGGACGGCGCTGCGCCGCGCCGAGGAGCGAGACGACCGGTTGATGCGCGCCCGGATCCTCTACCTTCTCGGCGACCTGCGGCATCGCCGCGGGGAGCACCGGCACGCCCGCGGTCTGCTCGAGAAGGCCCTCGAACTCGCCGACGCGGTCTCCGTCCCGCTGTGGAAGGCCAGGTGTCTCCTGCTGCTCGGCGACATCATCGACGCGACCGGCGTGGAGGAGGATGCCGCGCGAGCGTTCCACCGCGAAGGCCTGTCGATCTTTACCGAGCTCGGTGTTCCCCTGCCGCAGGAGATCGTCCAGCGCGAGAACGCAGGTCATGCGGAGTAGCGCCCAGCGGCTATATGGTCCCGGGGACCGACGGCGCCCGTACGGCACTAGCCGACGGCGGGGGCTTCGCGGACGTCGCGTCACCGGCACGCGGCGCCTCGCTTCGGCCCTTGGGTCGGGTACAGATCGTGCAGGAATCCCTTGTGGTCGGTGTGCTCCACCACGTGCATCTCACCGCAGCCGGAGCCGCGGGTGAACTCGTACGAGTAGTAGATGCGCTGCAGGCCGCTCGTCGGCGTGCGGTCGGCGGGCTTCGCCTCGAGGTCGGAAAGCCGGACGTTCGCCGGCGCCCCCGCGGCCGGCGACGTGTGCGAAACAGCGGACGACGCGGCGGCAACCCCGAGCACAGCGGCCATGGCGGCGCTTCCGATCTGTGGTGCGAAGACCAACCTTCTCATCGAGCTCCGCACTCCTTGGTCATCGGCGGAACGCGGATCGAGTCCACATCCGGAACGTATGCGGGCCCGATTACATATCGACTACATGCCGCTTACTCCGGCCATCGGGACAGTCGCCATCCGTGCCTCGTGTCGACGGCTGGGCCGGTAAAGCATCTGTAATCGATTTGAAATCGCTGGTGCCGAATACTGACCGCACTGACCGCCTCAGGGGAGGCGAGTCCGGTCGATCCGGCTGTTGCCGCAGCAGGGACCGAGTCCCGCGCGGGTGCCGGCGCGCCACCGATCGAACCAGCCAGCGGAGCGACCAAGGGGGAGCATTGGATCGCCGACAGATGACGCGTGCCCGCGTAAGCCAGACCCGACAACAGCGCCCATTGCCTACGAATCTCCCCCAAACCACCCGGACCCTGCTGGAGGAGCTCCGCGCCCTGAAGGACCGTTCCGGGTACGACCTCCGCGCCCTGGAGGGGAAGACCTACGCGAGCCGCTCGTCCTGGGGGCGCTGGCTCAGCGGAAAGACGTGGATCCCCTGCACGGCCGTCGACACCATGGCCGAGCTGTGCGGCGGTGACAAGCAGCGCCTCCGGGCCCTGTGGTACCGCGCGGACGACGACCGGCGAATCCCTTCCGTCCCGGAGCC
>NZ_JBFAJC010000117.1:0-8958 GCF_040655075.1 Actinoallomurus sp. NPDC050550
GCCCCCCCCCCGGGGGCCCCGCCCCGGGCGCCCCCCGCGCGGCCCCCCCGGGGGGGGGGCACGCCTGTGTCGGTGGCCCATGGCAGGATGCCGCGCGGTCGAGCACGAGGACGGGGGGACGGTGGCGGAGGCATTGCCGCGCGCGGCCAAGGCGCTGGTCGGCGTCCGGATCCTCAACCAGCTGGGGGCCTACGCGCTGGCGTTCCTGGCCGTGCTGGCCGGCCCGCGGCTCGCACCGGCGGCGCTGGCCGTCTTCGGGGTCGCCGCCCTGGTCTCGCGGTGGAGCGGAGGGCTGCTGCTCGAGCGGCTGAGCCCGCGCGCGACCATCGCGCTGGGACTGTCGGCGACGGGGGCCGCGCTGCTGGTGCTGGCGGCCGCCCGCACGCCGGCGCAGACGCTGGCCGCGACCGCGCTGGTCGGGCTGGCGTTCGAGATCTACGAGCCCGCGAGCCAGGAGCTCCTGGCCCGGGTGACCTCCGGCGGGCAGCGCCAGGGCGCCTACGCGCTGCTGGGCACCTCGCTCGCGGCGGCGGGGGCCGTCGGCGGCCTGCTGGCCGCGGTCCTGCTCCCGCTGGGCGTGCGATGGCTGATCGCCACCGACGCGCTGACCTGCCTGGCGGCCGCGGCGTCGACCGCCGCGCTCCCCGGCGGCGCGTCCCGGCGCCCGGCCGCCACCGCACGGCGCCGGAAGCCGCGACGGCCGCCGCTGCCGCTGCTGCGCTCGACGGCCGCGGGCACGGCCTTCGCCTACGGGCACCTGGCGGTCGTGATGTTCCTGCCGCTGATCCTCCTGCAGCGCGGCGCGCCGCACTGGCTTCCCGGCCTGGCCATGGCGGCTGCGGCCCTGCCGGCCCCGCTCACCGCGCACCTGGCGCGCCGGCGGCTGGAGCACCGCGCGCACACGGTGGTCCTGGGGGCGGGCTCGGCGCTGCTGGGCCTGCTCGCCCTGCTCATGGCGGTCGCCCACGGCCTCGCGGTGACCGTGACGGCCTACCTCGCCTGGACGGCCGTCGGCGGTCTGCTGCTGGGACGCTGGCCGGCGATGATCGCCGATGCCGCGCCGGAGGGCGACCGGCCCCGGTGGTTCGCGTTCTTCGGCTCCTCGTGGGGCATCGCCCAGCCCGTCGTGCCCGCGGTCGTCGCGATCGCCGCCGGAGCGGCGGGCGGCACCACGACGGCGGCACCGCTCACCGCCGCCGCGGCGTTCCTGACGGTGCCCATCGTGCTGGCCGGACGGCGCGCTCGCCCGTAGACGGGGATGCGTGTAGCGCCGTGGCGGTATCCCCGTCATCCCGGCGGCCGTGAGCGCCCGCCCCGCGACGCCGGGGCGGGCGTGACCCTCCGGCCGCTCTGCCCGGAGCCGCTGAGACTCGCCCCCCCGGCCGGGGGCGGAGCGGCTCAGGCGGGTCGGCCGAGCCAGTCCGGGAGCGGCTCGCGACGCCGCCGCCAGTCGGCCGGTACGCCCCCGGCGCGCGCTCCGAGAACACCGCCGACGATCGCCGCCGTGGTGTCCATGTCGCCGCCGGCGGCGGCGCAGCCGCGCACCGCGGTCTCGTAGTCGTCCAGGTGCCGGACGGCGACCCACAGCGTGAACGGCACGGTGTCCTGCGCGGTGATCCGGGACCCGTTGCCGAGCCGCGCCGCGGCCTGCTCGACCGTGACGCCTTCCAGCTTCCGGGCCTGTTCCACGCCTCGCCTGACGTAGCCGGGCGCCAGGTGGTCGAGCACCGCGTCGAACAGGCCGGGCCCGGACTCGGCGGCATGGGCGGCGGCGACCGCGACCGCCACGGCTCCGGCGACGCCCTCGGGATGGGCGTGGGTGACCTCGGCCGAGGCGGCCGCCTCGGCGGCGGCACGCTTCAGGTCGCCGGCGAAGTAGGCGCCGAGCGGCGCGGCGCGCATGGCCGCGCCGTTGCCGTACGAGCCGTTCCCGCCGAAGCCCTCGGCCGACGCGACGCGCCAGGGCGCTCCGTCACGGACCTTCTCCAGCAGTTCGAGCGTGCCCGCGCCGTAGCGGCGGCCGACGTCCAGGCGCGCGGCGAACGACGCGGCCAGCGCGTCCTGGTCGACACGGTCGTCGCGGATCAGCACGTCAACGACCGAGCAGGCCATCTCGGTGTCGTCGGACCACGCCCACGGTCCCGGCGGGGTCGCGTCCCACGGGTTCAGCCCGCGGTTGGCCAGGAGGAAGAACTGGTCTCCGAAGGCGTCCCCGACCGACAACCCGGTCAGGGAGGCGAGGGCGCGTTCCGGCGCGGTGATGCTCATGCCCCGATCCTGTCGGCCGTGCGCCGCGACGCAAGCGATTTGCCGCGCCCCGCCGGTAGCCGCGGGTGCCGGGTGGTGACCAACGGCGACTCGTCCAGGCTTTCCGGCCCGTTCTGCCCGGAGTCGCCGGGGGCCGCCGCGCCTGGCCGGGGGCGGCGCGGCGGTGCCGATCCAGGCTCAGCCGGCGGCGGGGCGGCTCCCGGCGGGGCAGGGGGCGGCGGCCGTCACCGGTGCCGCAGTCCGGGCGGCCCGGGCCCTGACGGCCCCGGACAGCGCGGCCGTCAGGGCCAGCGCGATGACGATCGCCCCGTAGCCGGTCGCGGTCGCGCGCAGGCCGAGGGACGGGACGGCGAGCCCCGCCAGGACGGCTGGCACGCTGAAGGCGAGGTAGCTGACCACGTACACCGCGGCGAACAGCTCCGCCCGCTGGGCCGGGCCCGCCAGGGCGGCCAGGGATCGGAACGCCCCGAGGAAGGCGGCGCCGAATCCGCAGCCGGCGACGGCCGTGCCGAGGAAGAACAGCGGGGTGGAGGTGAGGGCCAGCGCCAGGAGGGTCAGGCCGGTCCCGGCGGCGAGCGCGGCCGATCCGGCGATCATGACCCGGTGCGGCGTCCGGTCGCGGAGCAGTGTCGAGGCGACGGCGCCCGCGCCGGTGAGGGCGCTGACGACCAGGCCGCCGACGAGGTGGCTTCGCACGTGCAGGACCCCGGCGCTCAGGGAGCCGCCCAGGGACAGGTAGAGCCCGCCCATCGCCCAGGTCGCGATCAGGCAGGGCAGGGCCGCCAGGAACGGCGCGCGGGCCCCGGCCGGGATCGACGCCCGCGGGCGCAGCGAGGCCAGGGCGCCCGGGCGCGGGGAGACGAGCTCCGGCAGGAACGCCACCGCCGCGGCCAGCAGCGGGAACGCCGCCGTGAGCAGGACGAACACCAGGGTGGTCGGCGCCGGGGCGTACTCGACCAGCGCCCCGGTGCCCAGGGCGCCGGCGGCCAGGCCCAGGGTGGGCGCCACGCTGTTCACCAGCGGTCCCAGCCGGGTGCCGGGCTGAAGGTCGACCAGCCCGGCGCTGATGGCGCCGGTCGCCGTGCCGGTCGCCAGGCCCTGCAGCGTGCGGGCCGCCAGGAGTGTCCCGACGTCGCCGGCCGTCAGGAACAGGACCATGGCCGCCGTCTCGGCCAGGAGCGCGAGCACCAGGACGGGCCGGCGGCCGATGAAGTCGGACAGGCCGCCGACGGTCAGCAGCGCGATCAGCAGGGCGAGGGCGTACACGGCGAACACGGCCGTGAGCATGGTCGCCGAGAAGCGCCACTCGTGCTGGTAGACGACGTAGAGGGGGGAGGGGGCGCTGGCGGCGGCCATGAAGGTGAGCAGGACGCCGCCGAGCAGCCAGAACCCGGCGGTGCGCGGCAGGCGCCGGCCGTCGGTGCGGCCCGTCGCCGGGGCGCGGTCGTGCACTGTGGCCATTCGGGTGCTCCTCAGAACCGTTCCATGAAAATCGAACTGTTGGAGGCTACCCCGGCCCGGCGAACTGTTCAACTATTATCGAACCATGAGTGGATCCTCGCGGGAGATGCCCCATCCCGACGCCGCGGACCTGGTCCTGACCGACGTCCTGTTCGCCCTCAGCGACCCGGCGCGGCTGGAGCTCGCCTGCCGCCTCACCGAGGGCCCCCTGGAGGTCGCGGCCTGCCATCCCGTCGGCGGCGAGATCCCCAAATCGACGCTGTCGCACCACCTGAAGACCCTGCGCGAGGCCGGAGTGATCCGCAACAAGCCCTACGGCAGGCAGCGCCAGGTCAGCCTGCGCCGCGACGACCTGGAGGCGCGCTTCCCCGGACTCCTGGCCGCCGTCCTGTCCCCGGCCCTCACCCAGGCGTCTCCGCCCCGGTGAGCAAGGCTCAGCCTTCGCCGGCGAGCAGGTCGAAGGCGTGCCGGCGGTGCTCGGCGAACAGCCGCAGCGCCGTCTCGGCGTCCCGCGCCCGCAGTGCCGCGGCCAGCCGGCCGTGTTCTTCGGGGATGTGCCCGAGGTAGTCCGGCTCGCTCAGGCCGATCCGCGTCAGCAGGAACAGGTACACCTGAGAGCGGATCGCCTCCCACGCCGCCCGCAGGCGCCGGTGCCCGGCCACGGCGTACACGGCGTCGTGGAACTCCATGTCCAGCCGCACCATCGCGTGCGCGTCATCGGCCCGCGCCATCCGCTCGGCGACCTGCGCCACGGCGGCCAGGTCCTCATCGCCGGCACGCTCGACCACGCACCGCACGGCCAGGTCCTCCAGGACGGCGCGCAGGCTGTGCAGCTCCGCGGCGTCGCGGGCCGACAGGGACATCACCGTGGCGCCGCGATGCCACTCGTTGTGGACCAGTCCCTCGCGCTCCAGGCGCAGCAGCGCCTCGCGCACCGGCCCGCGGCTGACCCGAAGCGCCGCGGCCACCTCCACCTCCCGCAGCCGCGCGCCCGGAGGGTAGACCCCGCTGAAGATCGCCTCCTGCAGGCGGTCGGCGACCTCGTCGGCCAGGCCGCGCCGCCGCGCGGGGCGCAGCGCACCGGCCTCATCGGGACTCATGGACGAATGTTAACATTCCGACAATGCCAGATTCGCCCGGTTCGCTCGTATGGAAGGACGCACCGCCCATGAGCACCCTGGACTCCCCGATCCCGCGCTTCCACCTGGCCGTGCCCGTCGACGACCTCGCCGCCGCCCGCGCCTTCTACGGCGAGCTCATCGGCTGCGCGCAGGGCCGCAGCGCCGACACCTGGATCGACTGGAACCTGCACGGCCACCAGTTCGTCACCCACCTGGTGCCCGGCCGCCGCGAGCGGGCGCACAACCCGGTCGACGGGCACGACGTCCCGGTGCCTCACTTCGGCCTCATCCTGACCGTTCCGGAGTTCCACCGGCTGGCCGAACGGTTCCGGGCGGCGGGCACCGCGTTCGTCATCGAGCCCTACGTGCGCTTCGAAGGGCAGCCGGGGGAGCAGTGGACGATGTTCCTGCTCGACCCGGCGGGCAACGCCCTGGAGTTCAAGGCGTTCGCCGACGACGCGCAGGTCTTCGCGGCCTGACGCCACCGGCGGCACTGGCGGGCGCCGTGGATGACGAACTGGCGGCCGGTCCACGGCGCTGACGGCATCCGTCCGGAGGCACCGGTCCGATGCCGGTTTCCGGCGATGTCACCCCGCCGGCTGTCGCGGCGCCGGGGTCTCACGGTGGGCTCGGGGACATGACAGACACCAAGGTCCTCGTCTTCGCCGCCACGGGGAACGTCGGCCGCCACATCGTCACCCTGCTGCGGGAGGCCGGCCACGCCGTCCGCGCGGTCACCCGCGACCCGGGCGCCGCCGGCCTCCCGGCCGGCGTCGATGTCGCGCCCGGCGACCTGGCCGACCCCGCCACCCTCGACGCGTGCCTCGCCGGAATCGACGCGGTCTTCCTGCTGTGGCCGCTGCACAGCGGCGAGCGGCTGCCCGCAGTGCTGGACCTGATCGCCGCGCGGGCCCGCCGCGTGGTCTTCCTGGGCACGGGTGGCGTCCCCGACCTGCCGTTCGAGGACCAGGACAAGCTCGTCCACGGCTGCGGCATCGAGTCCACCGTGCTGCGGCCGAGCACCTTCGCCGTCAACACGCTGTGGTGGGCCGACCAGATCCGGGCCGGCGACGTCGTCCGCGGCGCGTACGGCACGCTCCCCATGTCCTTGATCCATGAGGCCGACATGGCCGCCGTCGCCGCCCGGGCCCTGACCGGACCCGGGCACGGCGGCGCGACCTACACCCTCACCGGCCCCGAGGTCCTCACCCAGGCCGAGCAGGTCCAGGTCATCGGCGAGGTCCTGGGGCGCCCGCTGCACTGGGAGGAACTGACCCGCCAGCAGGCCCGGCAGCGACTGCTGGCCGATGAGACGTTCCCCGACTCCTTCGTCGACGTGCTGCTCGACGGCTACGCCGCGATGCTCGCCGGCCCGGCACCCGTCCCGACCTCCGCGGTCGAGGACGTCACCGGCGTCCCGCCACGGTCACTGCGCCGGTGGGTCGCCGACCACGCCGACGACTTCCGCTGAGACGTTCCCCGCACGATCCCCGCCGGCCGGCTCAGGCGTGACCGGCCCGCGCGGCGTGGAACCGGCGGTGCAGCTCCCGTACCCGCCGGGTCGCATGGTAGTCGCAGGGGCCGAAGACCGACCCGTCCCACCGGAGGCGGCCCTTACGCTGGACGACATGCCGCAAACCCCATCGGACCTGACGATCGGGCAGGTCGCCGAGCGGACGGGCCTGAGCGTGCACGCGCTGCGCTTCTACGAGCGCGAGGGCATCTTCGTCTCACCGGTCCGGCGCGGCCCGGGCGGACGCCGGGTCTACAGCGAGGACGACGTGGACTGGCTGACCGTCTGCATCGTCCTGCGCGCCTCCGGGATGCCGCTGCCAGCGATCCGCCGCTACACCGAGCTGGTCCGCGAAGGGGCCGGCAACGAGGAGGAACGTCTCGCGCTGATGCGCGTACATCAGGAGCGGGTGACCGCCCAGATCGCCGACCTCACCCGCTGCCTCGACCTGATCAACCACAAGGTCGGGGTGTACGAGGACATCCTCGCCGAGCGGACCGGCCCGTGCCATCGAGCGCCCGCGGCCGGCCCGGCCGCGACGACGGCGTGATCGCCGGCGCGAACGTTGCGGTACGGCACCTTCGACGGGCCGGGCTCCGATCGCCGGGAGTACGGCGATCAGAGCCGGGTCGTGATCACCAGGCGTACGCCTCGGGTGCGGGCTTGGCCCCGTTGGGCGCGGGCGGGGGGAACAGTTCGTCCAGCGTGGCGAGGGTCGCTTCGTCGAGTGTGATCTGCAGTGCGCGCAGCGAGCCGTCGAGCTGCTCGGCTGTCCGCGGCCCGATGATCGGCCCGGTCACGCCGTCCTGCGCGAGCAGCCACGCCAGTCCCACGTGGGCCGGGTCCTCACCGATCTCGGCGCACAACTTCTCGTACGCCTCGACGGAGTCCCGGTGCTCGGCCAGCGCCGCGGCCCAGAGTCCGGAGCCGCTGCGGGCGGCGGTCCCCTCGCGCTGCTTGCGCAGGACGCCGCTGAGCACCCCGCCGTGCAGCGGCGAGTACGGGATCACGCCCAGCCCGTAGTGCCGCGCGGCGGGCAGCACCTCCAGTTCGGCCCAGCGGGACATCAGGTTGTAGATGGATTGCTCGCTGATGAGTCCGAGGAAGTGCCGGGACCGTGCGGCCTCCTGTGCTTGGGCGATGTGCCAGCCGGCGAAGTTGGAGGAGCCGTAGTAGAGCACCTTCCCCTGCTGGTGGAGGACGCTGAAGGCCTCCCAGATCTCGTCCCATGGCGTGTTCCGGTCGATGTGGTGCATCTGGTAAAGGTCGATGTGGTCGGTCTGCAGGCGCTTGAGGGACGCCTCGCACGCGCGCCGGATGTTCAGGGCGGACAACCCGCTGTCGTTGGGCCGGTCGCCCATCGGCAGGTAGACCTTGGTGGCCAGCACGGTCTTGTCGCGCCGGCCGCCGCCCTGGGCGAACCAACGGCCGATGATCTGCTCGGTGGCACCGTCGCCCTGCTGCACGCCGTACGAGTTGGCCGTGTCGAAGAAGTTGATGCCGTGCTCGTGCGCACGGTCCATGATCGCGTCACTGTCCTCTTCGGACGTGCGCGGCCCGAAGTTCATGGTGCCCAGGACGAGCCGGGACACCGAAAGGCCGCTGCGGCCGAGGCGGGTGTACTCCACGTGTTCCAACCTTTCAGGAGGCGTCACTAGTCGCATCAACAAGGACGCGATGAAGCTACAACTCGCTACACAGATGATGCAAGTCCGCAGTGAACCGTGACACTCCCGTATGCTTTCCCTCATGACGACACAGCGGCAGTCGACACCCGCCGGCACCCGCCCGCTCCGCGCGGACGCCGAGCGGACGATGACGACGATCCTGGAGGCGGCCGAACGCACCCTCAGCCGCGATCCCGCGGCCACGATGGAACAGATCGCCGAAGCCGCCGGCGTCGCCCGCACCACCGTGCACCGGCGCTTCGCCACCCGCGAAGCACTCATCGACACCCTGGCGGTGTGGGCCACCCAGCGGTTCGCCGCGGCGGTGGACGCCGCGCACCCGGACACCGCTCCGCCGCTGGTCGCCCTCTACCAGACGACCGCGAACGTCCTCGGCGTCAAGACCAGCTGGGGATTCGCGATGAGCCGGGCCTCCTCGGCCAACCCGGAGGTGGCGCGCGTGCACAGCGATGTACGGGACACGTGCGAACGGTTGTTCCGCCGGGCCCGGGAGGCGGGCGTGCTGCGCGCCGACGTCGACATTCCATGGACCCGCCGCGTCTACTACGCCCTCATCCACGAGGCCGCACAGGCCGGCGACGAGAAGGACGCCGACACCCTCGCGACGCTCGTCGTGGACACCCTGCTCCGCGGCGCGGGCACCCCGCACCCCGACCGCCTGTGACACCGCCCCGGCGGTAGCCGACCAGAACGACCGCTAGCGCGCCTGACCCGCGCCGCCCTCACAAGACCAGCGGGGCCCCGGCCATCGGCCGGGGGCCCCCCGGGGAGGGGGCACCCGGCGGCGGCGGCCCCCCCCCCCCGGCACGGGCCGGCGCCCCCCCCCCGGGGGGGGGGGGGCGCCCCCCCCCCCCCCCCAAAAAAACACCAAATAGGGCGCCAAAAGAGACCGCGGCGAGAGGAAGGA
>NZ_JBFAJC010000118.1:0-8295 GCF_040655075.1 Actinoallomurus sp. NPDC050550
ACCACGCTCATGGCGGCCGCCCGTACGGCCTGGCAGGCGGCCGGGTACACCGTCGCCGGCGCGGCCACCGCGGCGGTCGCCGCCCAGAACCTGCAGGCCGAATCCGGCAAGGCCCTGTGGCACGCGCCGCCCCCAGCCGGCCTCCGCTACGACGCCTGGTTCCTCGACGAAGGCCGGTGCTACGCCCTGGCCGTGAACCGGCGGGACACGACCTTCCAGCTCGTCATCACCGACCTGCATACCGGCACCAACCTGAGAGAACTGTGGTGGCGACCCAATATTCGGTGAGCCTTCCGTCCTTGCTCGCGGGATGTCGTTTCCGTGACGCCAGCAATCACAAGTTGTGCTGAGGCTAGGTGCGCTTGGCTTGTTGTGTGCGGTGCCATTGAACGACTCTGATGGAGCGGTCGTCCACCCCGGGGACCGATGCGATGAGTTCTTCCGCCAGGTCGAGAAAACGGGGGTACTCAGCCTGGTCGTTGAGGTCGTAGTAGTCGTCGACCAGGGCCACGATGGCCTTGACGAATTCCGGATGCGAACGTCCGTAGGTGAGGTAGCAGATCGTCATGTTCTGCTCGTCGAGGAGAAGCGCGTCGGCCGGGCGGCCGAGCCTCCGATAGATCCCTGCGGTTTTCGCCTGCGCTTCACCGTGGGTGGGGTGCTTCCCCCCGAACTGCTCTGCGGTGATGGCCTGGACTCGGAGGAAGAATGGAAGAGCCTCTGCGGGTCTGTCGAGATTGGCGTAGGCGGTACCAAGCATCACCAGGATCGGAAAGAAGTGCCTGCTGTCGGGGCCGAGTAGCTCCTCCCCAGCCCGCAGCGCCTGCTGGAACAGAGGGATCGCTTCTTCGAGGCGATTCGCCAGGCAGAGCTCGCTGCCCTCCTCGTACGGGAGCCACATGGCGGCCAGCTGCGGGTCCTGCTCGGAGTACTTCATCCGCGCCCCTAGTTCTTCCCGGTGAACCGTGCGTTCGTCGCAGCCAGGTAAGCCGCCCCCGGGGCGTACTCCGGTCGCGGGTCTCCATGGTTCACGAAGGTGCCCATTTGACGGAGAAGATCCAGTTTCCGTTCCATATGGAAGACCAGCGCCACCGCGTCGCTTTCGAGCTCGGGTCTGCGGCAGTCGCCGTAGGCGCGGACGGCGTGCCGGGCCAGGCCAAGGACGATCTCGTACTCGGCCGGGTTCCTGCGGGGATGGGCGTGTTTGGATAGGTGCGTGGCCAGCGCGTAGGTGTTCTGTCCCACCAGAAGCCGCCGTCCCGTAAGGTCGGCCAGTTCCAGACTCCGGTACCAGCAGAGGATCGCCTGGACGAGTCCGCCAGGGTTGATGTCCAGGTGCAGGTAGCCCTGGTTCATCAGCTCGATCGCGGCCCCGACTCGGTCGCTGATCTGCAGCGCGAGGTCGAGACCCCTCTCGGAGAATTCGAGCGCCAGTACGGGATCGCCCAGTTTCCGATGGATCGAGGAGATCCGGCTGAACGCGGCGGCCTGATGCCTGCGGTCGCCCATTTCCTGGAAGACGGCAAGCGCAGCCTCGGCGTGATGCAGCGCATCCGATCCTTGGTCCGCTGCCATCGCGAGCCAGACAAGGGCCAGCCCGAGCCGGTCGCCGAGTTCCTCGAAGCGGGCGGCCGATTCGCGGATGTTCACGCGCGCCACGTCGCAGCGGCCCATCATCTCCAGCAGGTTCCCGCGATTGAGCAGGGCGCCGGCGACTGAGCGCCGGTCGTCGAGCCCGCGGTGAAGCCGCAGGCTCTCGTCGATGGCGGCGAGTGCTTCGCCGTACCGGCCCCTGTCTCGGAGTATGTTTCCGACGTTGTTCCACACCATGGCTTCCACGGACCGCACCTTCTCGGCACGTGCCAGTTCCAGTGCTTCCAGGTAGAACCCGAGCGCGTGGCCGCCCCTCCCGATGGCGCTGGCCGCCTGTCCCAGCGAGTACAGCGAAAGACTTCTGGTCAGGCGCCCTGTGGCGGAGATCGCCGCCTCCGTAGGCGCCGCCGGCAGGGGCCGTGCCGTACTGGCCGTCCACGCCGCCGCGAGGGCCGCCTCGGTCTCGGCCCACGACGATGGCCGACGCTCCGGGGTCAGGGCCATACAGGACAGGACGAGCTCGCGCAGTACATCCGGCCAGTCCTGGGGAATCGGCGCGCGCTCGGCCATCCCCGCCTGGTGAGCTGCACGCAACTGTTCCAGGCCTCCCCGGTGAGCGGCCATGACATGAACTCCGGTGAGCATCTCGTAGAGGATCACCCCGAAGGAGTACAGATCGGCCCGCGCATCCACCGGATCCGCCGACCACTGCTCGGGGGCCATGTAGGACGGCGTGCCCGAGCGGTCGCCCTCTTCCACGGTCCGGAACAGGGCGCCGGAGCCGATCGAGCGGATGGCCAGCGCCAGCCCGAAGTCGGTCACCTTGGCGTTCCCGTCCGGGCCGACCAGGATGTTGGCCGGCTTGAGATCGCGGTGCACCAGGCCGTGTACGCAGTCACCCGCGTGCCGCATCCCACGGGCGATGTCCAGGCCGTACTTCAGAGCCTCCTCCCGCGGCAGGCCACGGCCGCGCCGCAGCCGTTCGGTCAGTGAGGCGTCGCCGAGTCCCTCGCCCGCCGCAACGAACTCCAGAACCAGATGCGGAACCCGCCCGGGGCCGCCGAGGAACACATCCTCAGCGTGGACGACATTCGGATGCGGCGAGATCCGGGTCCAAACCGCCGCCTCCTGCAGGAAGCTCTCCCAGTTCCAGCCGTCACCCGCCAACCCGGGGAGCATCGTCTTCACGGCCACCGAGCGATTGCCCTGCGGGTCGAGGCAGAGATAGACCACCCCCATCCCACCCGACAGCGAGCGAGCGACCTCGTATCGCCCATCGATGAGGTCACCCACACCAAAAAGATCATCCATCCGACGATTATCGCGACCAGACGGACACTCGATCCAGATCGGGTTATCGGGAAACGACCTACGACCCGCCGGAAAGCGATCACCTAGGCCTCGACCGAATCCCTGATCAACCCCGAAAAAGCACCAACAGTGCGATCTACCAGCAACAATCACCCGAACCCAGGACCACCAAGGTCGCTATGGCCGCTTTTCGACATATCTCGGTCGTGTGTCCCATCTACTGACACTTTCGTGTCGCGACGACTGACACTCTCATGTCGCGGTCACTGACATTCCACGTCGCAGGCCACTGCCACTCTCGTGTCGCTCGCACTCGGCTACCTGGCGGCTGAGGACACGTTCGGGGCGGAGGGCCTCCTCGTAGGTTTGTACGTAGGCGAGCGGGCCCGCTGCTGGCCGGTGGGATGCTCGGTGACGGCCTCGAAACAGGCCGCGGTGACGGTTACCGGAGGTGCGGACCATGGTTCGGCGTTCGCGACTGCGTCCGGTGGGGGATGTGGCACCGGCCGACTGGGTGGTTGCGGGGGTCGGGCCGTTCGGGTCCGGCGTGGGGGCTCTTGTGCCGCACGGGTTCGAGGCGTACGCCCGGATTCTGCATCCGGCGTCGGCCTCTGACGGAAGCCCTGTGACGTGGGCCGAGGTGGCCGCGTGGTCGGGCAGGGTGGTGCATTCGCGGGTACAGTTCGGGGCGCTCGCCACTCCTGCGTCGGATGTGCTGGCGGCGCGGCCTTGGGAGGAGGAGCCCGACCCAGGCACGCTGCCCCCTGCCGTGTTGGCGGCGCTGTGTGACGTCCTGGCCCGCCACACCACGTCGGGTGACCGCTGCTGGTTCTGCGCCTGGGACGGGTACGGGGCCATGTCGGACGGTCGCACGACCGTCATTTTCGCGTCGGACGGGGACGTGCCTCTGGAGTCGGATCTGCTTCCGCCGGAGTTCCCGCCGGACATCGTCAATGGCCCTCGAGTGGAACTGCCGGAACGCAGCCATCTCCTACTCGAGGGCCCGCTCGACGCCGCCGGGGAACTGGCGATGTCACTCTTCCCGCAGTCACCCAGCCTGTTCTGGCCCGACGACCGGGCCTGGTGTGTCGCGACGGAGATCGACCTCGACTCCACCTATTTCGGCGGCACGGCGGCACTCGTTGCCGACGTGCTGGCGGATGAGCGACTGGAGGCCGTGCCGGTCGAGGTGACCGATCCTGTGTGGGTGGACAGCGATGAGGTCAATCGCTGATTCCCAGGGTCAGCACTTCTTGAGGTGCACCCATCCGGCGGCCGGCGGGTTCGCGGTCAACCGATCGATGGATCGGCTCGACCGTCCGGACTATCCGGTATTTCAGCACTTGACCCGCGGGGTTTCGCCGGGCGGTCGATACCGCGTCCGGGCGGACTTCGCGAGGCTGAAGGCACCTGACCGCGATGGACGGAATGCCGGGAGTGCTACCGCATGCCAGCAGTGATCGAGGTGCAGAACCTGCACAAGAGCTACGGGGACACCGTGGCGGTCGACGATGTCTCCTTCACCGTCCAGGAGGGGGAGATCTTCGGAATCCTCGGCCCCAACGGCGCGGGCAAGACCACGACGGTGGAGTGCGTCGAGGGGCTGCGCAGGCCGGACCGGGGCGAGATCAGCGTGCTCGGGCTCGACCCGCAGCGGGACCGCGCCGAGCTGACACAGGGGCTCGGTGTGCAGCTCCAGGACGGCGAGCTGCCCAACCGGTTGAAGGTCGGGGAGGCACTCGCGCTCTACAGCTCCTTCTACCGGGCACCGGCGGACTGGCGTGCGCTGATGGACGCGCTCGGGCTCGCGAGCAAGAGCTCGACCAGGTACGGGAAGCTGTCCGGCGGCCAGAAGCAGCGGCTCTCGATCGCGCTGGCGCTGATCGGGAACCCGCGGGTGGCGGTACTCGACGAGCTGACCACCGGCCTCGACCCGCAGGCCAGGCGCGACACCTGGCAGCTGATCGAGGATGTGCGCTCCCGCGGCGTCACGATCGTGCTCGTCACCCACTTCATGGAGGAGGCCGAGCGGCTGTGTGACCGGATCGCGCTGATCGACACGGGCCGCGTCGTCGCGGTGGACACCCCGGCGGGGCTGACCGAACGGGTCCAGACCGAACAGCGGATCCGCTTCCGGCCGTCCGTGCCGTTCGACGACCGGCTGCTGACCAGTCTGCCGGACGTGACCAGCGTCATCCACCAGGGCGATGTCGTGGTGGTCACGGGCAACGACAACGCGCTGAACGCGGTCACCTCCGTACTGGCCCGCAACAACGTCGTGGCGCGGCAGCTGCGCGTGGAGCAGGCCAGCCTGGAGGACGCCTTTGTCGCGCTGACCGGACGGCAGCCGGAGACCGAGCAGCAGGCGAGCCAGAACCAGCCCGCCGGGTCAGACCAGGACCAGGAGAAATGATCATGCCCGTCACCACCGCAACACCGCTGGCGGCCGCGTCGCGTTCCGGGATCGGGCGGCTCACCGTCACCGAGCTGAAGCTCTTCATCCGCGAGCGGGTCGGACCCATCTGGGGCGTCGGGTTCCCGCTGCTGCTGTTGATCATCTTCGGCGGCATCCACTCCTTCCGGACGCCCCAGAAGGACTTCGGTGGCGCCACCACGCTCGATATCTACGTGCCCGTTCTGATCGCGTTCTCGATCGCGATCCTCGCGCTCAGCGCCCTGCCGATGGTCCTGGCCGGTTACCGGGAGAAAGGCATCCTGCGCCGGCTGCGGACGACGCCGATGGGCCCGGTCCGGCTGCTCACCGCCCAGCTCGCGGTCAACTTCGCCGTCACCGTGGTCACGGTGAGCGTGATTCTCGTGGTGGCCAGGGCGGCGTACGACGTGGCCCTGCCGAAGCAGTTCGCGGGGTTCGTCATCGCCGCGTTGCTCACCGCCGCCGCACTTCTGGCGGTCGGCCTGTTCGTCGCCGCGACGGCCGGGAGCGGGCGGGCCGCGCAGGCGATCGGCACGATCCTGTTCTTCCCGATGATGTTCTTCGCCGGCCTGTGGGTGCCCATCGCCAAGATGCCCGAGCTCCTGCGCTACATCAGCCACGGCACCCCGCTCGGCGCGGCGGTCCAGGCACTGCAGAGGGCGGCCGAGGGGCACTGGCCGCACGCGCAGCAACTGCTGGTCATGGCGGCGTACGTGGTGGTGTTCGGGCTGGCCGCCGCTAAATTGTTCCGTTGGGAGTAGATCGCAGCGGAAGGATGCAAATGAGCAATCCGATGCCGCTCCCCCGGCAGGAGCAATGGGGTCGGCGATTGCTTCCGCTGGTGACCGTCGTGCCCTACGTCCTGCTGGCGATCATGGTTGGTGTCACGGTCGCGATCAGACGGTCCCACGGCGACTCCCTCACCATCGATCTCGCGCTGTGCGCGCTGACGGCGGCGTGGATGATGTGGATGTTCACGCTGCATCCGGCCTGGCGGGAGCGCCCGCAGGTCATGGGGCTGTTCATGGGCGTGCTGATCGTGCTCATGGCGATCCTGGTGATCAGGGATCCCTGGTTCGGGCTGTTCACGCCCGCCGGCTACTTCTACGCCTTCCGGATTCTGCCCTGGCCGTCGGAGCTGGCCGCCATCGGCGGGGTGGCGATCGTGGCGGGCACCGCGCAGGCGGCTCCCATACCCAAGACGAACGTCTACGGCGTACTCGGCTACCTGTTCGTCCTCGCCGTGAACATCATCCCGATGTGCGGTCTCGCCTGGCTCGGCCAGAAAGGCGAGGAGCACGAGGAACTGCGGGAGCAAGCCCTCGCGGAGGTGAACGAGGCGAACCGCAGGCTCGCGGCGAGCATGGCCGAGAACGCCGGCCTGCAGCAGCAGTTGCTGACCCAGGCGAGGGAGGCCGGGGTCTCCGACGAGCGGCAGCGGATGGCCCGCGAGATCCACGACACGCTGGCGCAGGGGCTCACCGGAATCATCACCCAACTGCAGGCGGCCGAGCAGTTCGCCGATGATCAGGCGCTGTGGCGCCGGCATGTTCAGGCGGCGACCCGGCTGGCCAGGGAGAGCCTGTCCGAGGCGCGGCGGTCGGTCCACGCGCTGCGTCCCGAGGCGCTGGAGACGGCACGGCTGAGCGAGGCGCTGGCCGGCGTCGCCGAGCGCTGGTCGGCGCTGCACGGCATCGAGGTCCAGGTCACCACGACCGGCACGGCGCGGCCGATGCCGCCGGAGGTCGATGTCGCGCTGCTGCGCACGGCACAGGAGGCGCTGGCGAACGTCGCCAAGCACGCGCGGGCGACCAAGGTCGGGCTGACACTGTCCTACATGGAGAACGAGGTCGCGTTGGACGTGCGTGACAACGGCAGGGGCTTCGAACCGGACCGCTTCGGCGACGGCGGCGGCCCGCCGGACGTTGGAGATGAGGGTCCGCGGCGTCCGGACGCGGGCGCGCAGGGTGGCGGGTTCGGCCTGGTCGCGATGCGGCAGCGTGTCGAGAGCCTGTCCGGGACGCTCCAGATCGAGTCGGAACCGGGTGTCGGCACGGCCATCTCGGCCTGCATCCCGGCCGCGCCCGCGGGAGCCGGCGCATGAGCCACGCGACCGGCGCTCCGATCCGGCTGCTGATCGCGGATGACCACCCCGTGGTCAGGGACGGGTTGAGCGGTATGTTCGCGCGCGACCCGGGCTTCGAGGTGCTCGGCGAGGCCGGCGACGGCGCCGAGGCGATCCGGCTCGCCCAGGTCCTCAGACCCGACGTGATCCTGATGGACCTGCGGATGCCCGGCATGGACGGCCTGACCGCGATCACCGAGCTGGCCCGGCGGGGCATCACCGCGCGCGTGCTCGTGCTGACCACCTATGACACCGACAGCTACGTCCTGCCGGCGATCGAGGCGGGTGCCACCGGATACCTGCTCAAGGACGCTCCCCGCGACGAACTGCTGCGAGCGGTACGCGCGGCCGCCCACGGCCAGTCGGTGCTCTCGCCGTCGGTGGCGACCAGGCTGATGAGCCGGGTCCGGGAGCCCGGGACCAAGCCGCTCAGCCGGCGAGAACTCGAAATCCTGGAACTGGTCGCGGCCGGGACCACCAACCGGGACGCGGCGGCCAAACTGCTCATCAGCGAGGCCACCGTCAAGACCCACCTGGTGAACATCTACGCCAAGCTCGGGGTCGGCGACCGCGCCGCGGCGGTCGCCGAGGCGTTCAACCGGGGACTGCTCACCCCCAGCACGCCGGAACAACCGTGACGCCGAGCACCGCACGGGTGGGGCGATCTCTTCCCGGCCTCGGGTGAGCGGGTAGCCGGGCTCTTCCCTCACCGCGCCCCTGGTGACCTTGGGGGTCGCCGCGACGTGGATTGCCCTGGACGAAGGCAAATCGGGAATATCATTCTCAATCACCAGTTGGATTTTAGTAAGATCTTTTTGTTTTTGTTATTGTT
>NZ_JBFAJC010000119.1:0-7629 GCF_040655075.1 Actinoallomurus sp. NPDC050550
TCTATAATTCACTGTGCAGGTCTTTAGACGGTTTCTTATACCTATCTCGGTCTCCCGCGCGCGGTCTTTATAGCGGGGCCCGTCCCCCCGTTTGGGCCCCCGCCCGGGCCAGCGCGCCGGCGTCGAGCTCGTCGGCCGGACGGTGCGCGGCCCCGTCCGGCGCCCAGCCCGACCGGTGGGTCAGCAGGTCCCGCACGATGACCTGCCCGCCGGCCGCCGGATCGGCGACCCGGAAGTCCGGGATGTGGTCGCGTACGAGGGTGTCCGGGCCGATGCCCAGGCGAGTGAGCGCGGTGGCGGTGATCAGTTTGCTGATGGAGGCGACACGGAAGAGCGTGTCCGCGGTGACCGGGACCGGATCCTCGACGCTGCGGACGCCGTACGCGCCGTAACTCTCCTCGCCGTCGTCGAGGGAACCCACGCAGACGCCAGGTGCGGCCGGGACTCCGGTCGGCGAGTCCGGCCCATCCGGCAGCCGGAGCGTCTCAGCGAAGTCCATGTCGCCTCCATCGGGGGCACTCGTCAGGCGGACTTCCAGACATAGCCGACCGGGCCGTCCGAGTGCCAGCCCTTCCTGACGAGCGCCTTGGACTCGGCCTTGGTGACGACGCGCCACTGGTTGTTCCAGGCGACGCGCCAGAGCAGCACCTTCTTGGCCGGGCTCTTGGAGGCGTAGCCCAGGACGCCCTCGTACACGAAGTTCCCGGACCGCACCAGCTTGTCGCGCTCCTTGGTGGAGAGGGTGACGATGTAGGAGGAGAACGGCTTGAACCGCAGCCGATACAGCGTGATCGAACCCTTGAACGGCTTGCCGTAGATGTAGCCCAGATTGTGCTTGATCTGGGTGAACTTGTACTTCTTTACGGCGTTGACCGCTTCTGTCGGGTTAGCCGTGTAGAAGTAGCCCTTCCCGCCCGTCGTGCGGAACTCGTAGAGCTTGAGCCGGCCGCGGGCGGTGGCGTCCAGCTGCTGGGGCGCCGGAGCGGCGGCCTGGACGGGCTGGTGGTTCCCCGCGGCGCGGGCCGTGGAGGAAGACTGCGAGGACCCACAGGCCGCGAGCGTCATTCCGGCCACCGCGAGAGCGATGGACGCACCGACTGCGCGAGTGAACATTGTCACCTCAATGGGATCGGAAGCAACGAACGGAACATTCGACGAAAGGGTCACACAAGTCGTTCCGCGTCGCTTGTCGTTTCAACTCTCACAGAAATGTCGTCGGCCTATCGCTTGCTTGGTCCGCTCGCTACCCTTGGCGAGAGCGATGTCCCCTCTCGCGGAGGAGAAGCGGCGTGGAGATCGATCTGCTGGACGGGGAGATGTACGCCGGCGACCCTTCGGAGGTCTACGCGTGGCTGCGGCGGGAGGCGCCCGTCTACCACGACGAGGCCAACGGCCTCTGGGGCGTCTCCCGGCACGCCGACATCCGCGACATCGAGCGCGACCCGCGCCTGTGGACCAGCTCCGGCGGCTACCGCCCGCAGATCGCCGCCGACCCGTCCATGATCGGCACCGACGATCCCGAGCACGCCAGGCGGCGTCGCGTCGTGTACCGGCGGTTCACCCCGCGAGGCGTCGCCCGCTACGCGAACCGGATCCGGGCGACGGCGGTCGAGCTGATCGAGACCGCGCTCGCCGCCGGAACGGTCGACGCGGTGCCGGCCCTGGCCGCGCCGCTGCCCGCCCGGATGATCGGCTGGCTGCTGGGCTTCCCCGACGACGCGTGGCCGAAGCTCGTGCACTGGTCGGCGACCGCGGTGGTCGCCGGCGGCGGGCGGCGATACATCACCGAGGAGGCCGCGATCGCGGCCGGCGAGTACGGCGAGGTCGTGGTCGGCATGGCGCAGGACCGGCGTTCGTGCCCGGCCGACGACCTGCTGTCGGTGTGGTGCGCCTCCGAGGAGTACGACGACGATCGCCTGGCACACGAGGCCCTGCTCCTGCTCATCGGCGGAGCCGAGACGACCCGGACCGTGATCGCCACGGCGATCGACGCGCTGATCCGCCACCCGGACCAGTGGCAGCTGTTGCGCCGGAACCCCGTCCTGCTGTCCGACGCGATCGAGGAGTTCATCCGCTGGACGACGCCGGTGCTCAACATGTGCCGGGTCTCCTCCCGGGAGGCGACGGTCGCGGGCGTCACCGTGCCGGCGGGCTCCCAGGTGCTCCTCATGTACGGGTCCGCGAACCGGGACGAGACAGTGTTCACCCGGCCCGAGGTGTTCGACGTGACCCGCGAGCCCGGCGGCCACATCGCCTTCGGACTGGGCTCCCACTTCTGCCTCGGCGCGGCCCTCGCCCGGCTCGAGCTGCGGATCTTCTTCGAGGAGTTCCTGGCGAGGGTCGCCTCCGCCGCCTGGGCCGACGCCGAGGGGCCGCGCATCCTTCCCAACGCCTTCGTCCGCGGTGTGATGGAGTTCCCGGTCGCCTTGACGGGTTTCTAGTCCGATTACACCGGGCCGTCTCCGTCAAATGCGGGATCTGTGATGGCGCCGGTTCGGCCATCCTCGTGCCATGAGGTCCATCCGTGTCCTCATCGTCGATGATCACGCGCTGTTCGCCGAGTCGCTCGCGGCCCGGCTGGCCGCGGAACCCGACCTTGAGGTGCTGCCCGTCGCGGGCGACGTCCGGCGCGCCTCCGCGCTGGTCGCCACCGAGGCGCCCGACGTCGTCGTGCTCGACTTCGTTCTCGGCGACGAGAGCGGGCTGGACATGCTCGACCTCCTGCGACGCCGCCACCCGCCGGTGCGCGTCGTGATCCTCAGCGCGATCACCGACCTGGCCCCCATGGTGACCGCGCTACGGCACGGCGCGGTCGCCTGGGTGCCGAAGACGGAGAGCGCCGACCTCGTCGCGCGGGTGGTGCGCGGTGCGGCGGGGCGGGGCGGCTGGATCCCGCCGGACGTCCTCGGCGACGTGCTCCGCCGGTTGCTCACCACCGGGGAGCCGACCGAAGGCGTCCTGGCCCGGCTCACGCCCCGCGAACGCGACGTTTTACAGGGCATGGTGGACGGGCTGAACCGGACGTGGATCGCGGACCGGCTCGGCCTTTCGGCCAACACGGTGCGCACCCACACGCAGAACCTGCTGGCCAAGCTCGGTGCGCATTCGACGGTGGAGGCCATCACGATCGCCATGCGCGCCGGGGTCACGCCCGCCGATCCGCACGACGGGTCGCCTCCCTGACGCGCGTATGCGCTGCGACGCCCGGATTACAAGCACGGTTCACGCACAGTGACGCCATGACCACCTGTGGCCAGGTCCGGTCTGGTTGCGGCCACTCACCTGGACACCCGCGTCGTACAGGGTGACCGTCGATACGGTCGGTCGTCCACATACTTGAGACGGGGGTCTTAAATGATCAGTGCGCAGGCTCGATCGTCGCCGCCGAACCCATCCGCGCTCGTCGGCTGCGTCGCGAAGCCCGAATCGCCGCCCCGCGACACCGAGACCGGCGACCCGGCGCTCTGGCGTCGCCGGATCCGCCACGACATCCGCCACGAACTCGGCACGATCATCATGCTCGCGTCCGCCGTCGCGGTCTCCGACGACATCGGCCCCGCCAGCCGGGAACGCGTCGAGGCGCTGCTCGGTGAGACGCGCTGGCTCGACCATCTGCTCCGGCAGCTCGACGCCGAGGAGGAGGGGCAGGTGCCGGTCGGCCCGGAGCGGGTCCGGGTGGACCGGCTCGTCGGCGAGATCGCCGCCGGTCTGCGGCTGTCCTCGCCGCGCCGCATCGGGTTCGCCGGCGGGCCGGCCTGGGCGCACATCGATCCGCTCGCGCTTTGGCGCGCCGTACGCAACGTCCTGGACAACGCTCACCGGATCGCCCGGGAGCGCGTCGAGGTGCTCGTGAGCGTCGAGTCGGGCTGGACGGTCGTCCAGGTCGACGACGACGGCCCGGGGTTCGGCGCGGGGACGAGCGGCCTGGCCTCTCTCGGGCTGGGCATCGTGAACGACCTGGTCTCCGAGTACGGCGGCATGATCGAGATGCGGAGCTGCGAGCTCGGCGGGGCGCGAGTGCGGATCCTGCTGCCCGCGGCGGACCGTCCATGAGGGTTCTCATCTGCGACGACCACGCCGTGTTCGCCGACTCGCTCGCCCTCGTGCTGCGCGAGAAGGGGCACGCCGTGGTCGGCGTGGTCTACTCCCCCGACGCCGTCCTGCGGCTGCTGCCGGAGGTGCGCGCCGATGTGTGCCTGATCGACCTGCAGTTCCCCACCGGTTCGGTGCTGAGCACCCTCCCGACGCTGGTCGCGGCCGCGCCGCAGACCCGGTTAGTGGTGCTGACCGGTTCGACGGACCCGGGGACGGTCGAGGCGGCCCTGGCCGCCGGGATACGCGGCGTCGCCCACAAGGGTCAGCAGGCGGGCGAGATCGCCGCCCTGCTGACCCGGGTGCACGCCGGCGAGGTGGTCGTCGATCCGGAGACGGCCGGCCGGCTCCCGTCCCGTGCCCGCACCGAGGCGCAGCGGCTCGCCGACTACCTCACGCCCCGCGAACGCGAGGTGCTGACCCGCCTCGTCCGCGGCGAGAACACCGCCGGCCTCGCGCACAGTATGAAGATCACCCGCAGCACCGCCCGCAGCCACGTGCAGAGCGTCCTGACCAAGCTCGGGGTCCACTCCCAGCGAGAGGCCGTCATCGTCGCCGCGCGGCACGGCCTGGTCAGCGTCAGCACCGGCGAGTGGCTCCTGCCCTGACCCCGCCGTTCGCCCGCACTTCGGGGGAACACTCCCTTTACTCCCGCAACATGTTCATTCGTGCGCGGTCGGGGCGATGTACGATCATTAAAGCTCAGGCATGGCAAGTGGTCTAATCGTTGACCTGCACCCTGCCTACCGCACTGAGCAACTGGCGGAGGGAGGCGCGGGTGAGCAGATACGAGCGCTGGAACGACCTGCTGTCGCTCCTGGCGAGCCGGGGGCGTCTCAGCGTGGAGGAGGCGGCGGCCGAGCTGACCGTCTCGACCGCGACCATCCGCCGCGACTTCGACCAGCTCGCGCAGCAACAGATGCTGACCCGCACCCGCGGCGGCGCGGTCGCGCACACGGTCACCTACGATCTGCCGCTGCGCTACAAGAGCGCACGCCGCGCATCGGAGAAGCAGCGCATCGCGGCGGCCGCCGCCGAGCTGGTGCAGCCCGGGGCGGTCATCGGCGTCAACGGCGGCACGACCACGACCGAGCTGGCGCGGGCCCTCGCCACCCGAGCCGACCTGCACGCCGAGAACGGCTCACCCGCCATCACGATCGTCACCAACGCGCTCAACATCGCCAACGAACTCGTCGTACGCCCGCACGTGAAGATCGTGCTGACCGGCGGGGTCGCGCTGCCACAGTCGTACGAGCTGGTGGGCCCGCTCGCCAACGGCGTGTTCGACCAGGTCACGTTGGACATCGCGTTCCTGGGCGTGAGCGGCCTCGATGTCGAACGCGGCGCCACCTGCCACAACGAGGACGAGGCGAGCATCAACCGGCAGATGGCGATACGCGCGGAGCGGGTCGTCGTCGCGGCGGACAGCTCCAAGCTCGGCGAGCGCGCCTTCGCCAAGATCTGCGGAGTCGGCGAGATCGACATCCTCGTCACGGACGCGAGCGCCGACACCCGTTCCTTCGAAGAGGCCGGCGTCAAGGTCGTCCACGCCTGACCGGCCCGGATCACCCGACCGTACGGCGGCCGGCAACGGCCGGAGGGTCAGGACCAGCGGGATCGCGGGCGTTCCTGTGGCTCGCCGTCGATCTCCAGGTCGACCTTCTCGTTGAAGAAGCACACCAGGTCCCGGACGCGCTCGGCGTCGTGCAGCGGCTCCTCGTACGTCCAGGCGACGTCCTCGCCGCCGTACGACCAGTAGCCCGCCCGTCCCTTGTAGGCGCACCAGGTCTCGGTGCCGGACGACTTGAGCAGGTCGAGGCGTACGTCCTCGCGGGGCAGGTAGTAGCGGACCGGCAGGCCGGTCTCGAACAGCACCGTCGGCCGCTCGGACTCGGCGAGCACGGTGCCGTCCACGCTCACCCGGACGCGCCGGGTGCTCCGCAGCACATCGATGCGGCTGTACGGGTCGTGCGGGTGGGCGACGACCTGCTCGTCCTCTTCGTACCAGGCGTCCATGGCGTCCCAGTAGAACGCGACGAAGCCCTCCAGCCAGGGCGCGATCGGGTCCGGGTAGCCCCATACGGCGTTCTCGGCCGTACGGCCGCCGGCGGAGATCGTCCAGTACGAGGCCTGACCCTTCACCGGGCAGTGCGTCGTGTGGTCGGTCGGCTTCAACAGGTCCATGCGCACGTCGGCGACCGGGAAGTAGTAGACGGGCAGGAGCCCGGTCTCGAAGAGCAGGTGCGCGCCGGTGCTGTCGGCGATCGTCTCACCGCCGAACTCCACGCGGACGCGCTTCGGCGTCGGTTCGAAGTAGAGCAGGTGACGCGGGGCGGCGACGTCCCCGTTGAACACTCCGGCAGGCCTTCCGGACAGCGGGGCTCCAGGCAACGTGAGGCTCATGTCCGAGAGAACCTCCGCTCCGGGCGAGGAATTCCGGGCGCGAGCGGAGCGGTCGTGGGGACCCCCCGTCCACGCGGGTGACCGGATCAGGAGTACTGCGCCACGATCTTCGTGTAGTCCCATGGCTGCTGCGGTTGACGGACCAGAAGTTGGCTTCCTTCCCCTCCTGAAGGAGGGGATTCCCATCGGCCTTGTGGCCGGCCCGGCTTAGGCCGGGCGCCTCACGGCGCGGGTTTCCTGGTTCAGCGCCGACTGCGGAAGGGAGGACCCTCGCCGTCTTACACCAGCTCCACAGGCATCACCAGGGTCACCCCTGGCTACGGCTCGACCAGCCGCAAGGATGTTCTTGGCCGCGTTGATGTCCCGGTCATGCCGGGTACGGCAGATGGGGCACGTCCAGTGCCGGGTCGAAAGGCTCAGCTCAGCGAGCAGGTGCCCGCAGATCGAGCAGGTCTTGGAAGAGGGGTACCAGCGGTCGATCACCACGAGAGTGCGGCCGGCGCGTTCGGCCTTGTACTCCAACTGCCGCCGGAACTCCCCCCACCCCGCATCGCTGATCACACGCGAGAGGCTGCGGTTCTTCACCATGTTGGTGACAGCGAGGTCTTCGATCACGATCGTGTCGGCCCGACGGACCAGGTTGGTGCTGGTGCGGTGCAGGAAGTCGTTCCGGGCGTTGCGGACCTTGCGGTGGGCGCGGGCGACCTTCGCCTTGGCCTTACGCCGGTTCATGCTCCCACGCTGGCAGCGGGCCATCCGCCGCTGGTAACGGGCAAGATTGCGGGCCTTGCGCTCGAGATGGCGGGGGTTGGCGATGCGTTCCCCGTCGGAGGTGACTGCGAAGTCCTTGATCCCGAGATCGACGCCGATGGCGTGCCCGGCAGTCTCCAAAGGGCCGGGGGCTTCGGTGTCGATGGCGAACGTCACATACCAGCGGCCGTCCGATTCGCGGGAGATGACCACCATCGTCGGGTTCAGCGCGGACACCTCCACGCTCTCAAAGGACCACACGAACGCCAACGGTGCCTGGGTCTTCGCCATGTACAACTCGCCGTTCTTCATGCGGAACGCCGAGCGGGTGTAGTGCGCGGTCTGCCGGGAGCTGCGGTTCTTAAAACGCGGGTACTTCGCGCG
>NZ_JBFAJC010000120.1:0-7164 GCF_040655075.1 Actinoallomurus sp. NPDC050550
CCTTTATCACCAGGTGCACATAAACAATCTTCCCCACCCCCCCGCCCTCCCCATCGGGGGCCCCCGGGGGGGGGGGGGGGGGGGGGCCGGGGGGCCCCCCCCGCCGGATGGTCAGGTGCAGGTGATGCGGGCGTCCGCCCAGTCGGCGTGGTCGCTGTCGTTCCCGTTGCCGCCGTCGGTGACGATGAGGCGGACGAAGCTCGCCCCGCCGACCGCAGCGGTCAGGTGCGCCGCCGGATCGGCGGTCGTGAGCAGGCCGCTGTCGGCGACCTTGGTGCCGTCGGCCCAGACCTCGAAAGTCACCGAGCCGTTGGTCGTCTTCTCGTCGTCCACGCCGACGTCGGCCGCCACGGACGTGCACTTCTTGGCGGCGTAGTACTCGATGGTGCTCGGCGCGTGCGCGCCCAGGCCCTTCTTGTAGACGGCGCCGTTGATGGTGATCGGGTGGCCGTCGCCGGCCGCCGTCTCACCGTTGCTCATGTCCTTCTCCACCGGCCCCCAGCCGTTCGACGCGCGCACCCAGGGCAGGTCGCTCAGGTAGGTCGTGCCGGACGGCGGGGTCGTCAGCTTCAGCACGGTCGCCTGGACGGTGGACCCGGCTGAGGCCCCCGCGTACGTGGTCGTCGCGGTCAGGTCGTACGCGCCGGCGGCGGCGTCCTGCGGCGACGTGACGGTCCAGGAGGTGGTGAAGGACTTGTCGGTGCCGAGGGCGGGCGTGCTCCGCCGGGACGCGGCCCGTACGGTCCAGCCGTCCGGCGCGGTGAGACGGGTGTTGACCGCGAGCGCAGGCAGCCGCCCGGAGTTGGTCGCCGTCGTCGTCACGGTGACCGGCGTGCCGGGCTGCACGATCGGCAGGCCGCCGGGGTAGGCCACCGGCAGGCCGACGCCGACGTCCACGGCCGGCGGGTGCAGGGCCCACTTACGGTCCGCCGAGACCCGGAGCAGAACGGTCCCGTGGGCGGGAACCGTCGCGGCCAGTGTCCCGGCCGTCTCGCGGGTGGTGTGCGCCCACAGGTCGCGGACCGTGTAGCCGGGCGCGGCGGGCAGGCCGGCCGCCGTCGCCGAGGTGCTGATCCGCTGTGGCGCGTCGGACTCGTTGAACAGCGCGACGGCCCGGTCGCCGTTCTTCAGCGGCTTGACGAAGACGTCGCGGCCGCCGTCGGTGCCGATGGGGACACCCTGCTCGCCGAGCGGGTCCTGGTCGACCGCGATGACCTCACGATTGGTGAGGATCTTCAGGGTCGCGGCGGAGGCCTTGCGCAGGTCGCTGCCGATCAGCAGCGGTGCGGCCATCACCGACCAGAGGCTGAAGTGCGAGCGGTACTCGGTGTCGGTCATGCCGCCGTTGCCGACCTCGAGCATGTCCGGGTCGTTCCAGTGCCCGGGCCCGGCGTACGACGCGAGCGCCATGTTCTGGTGGACGATCGACAGCATCGAGGAGTACGAGTCGGAGATGTCGCCGGTGGTGCGCCAGGAGTTGCCGACGTCCTTGGCCCACGTCCACGGCTTGTTCTCGCCCCACTCGCACATCGAGAACAGGATCGGCCGGCCCGTGGCGGCCAGCGCGTCACGCATGGCCGTGTAGCGCTTGACCGCGTCGACACCCTGGTTGTTGCAGTTGTCGTACTTCAGGTAGTCCACGCCCCAGGACGCCCACAGCTTCGCGTCCTGCTGCTCGTGGCCCAGCGAGCCGGGCATCGTCTGCGCGCAGGTCAGCGTGCCGGCGCTGGTGTAGAGGCCGAACTTCAGGCCCTTGGAGTGGACATAGTCGGCGAGCGACTTGATGCCGTGCGGGAACCTCGTGTGGTTCGGGACGTAGTCGCCGTTCGCGTCCCGGTCCTTCTCGGCCCAGCAGTCGTCGAGGTTGACGTACTGGTACCCGGCGTCCTTCAGGCCCGAGGACACGAACAGGTCGGCGATGCCCCTGACCATGTCCTCGTTGAAGTCGGCGCCGCAGTGGGTGGCGTTCCAGTTGTTGAACCCCATCTGCGGGGTCCTGGCGAGGCCGTTCTCGAGCGCCGCGGCCGGCGGCGCCGACGCGAACGTGAGCGCCACTAGGGAAGCGGCGCTCATCGCCAGCGCGGCGAGGGCGGAGGTGATGGAATGGACGGTGCGCATGCTCGTCTCCTCAGGGGTCGGGGATTGCGCACGAGGGGACGGAGCGGCGTAGCGGCGCCACTCCGTCCCCGGTGACCGATGGACGGCGGAGGACGTCCACGGTCACGTTCGGGGGGATCCGCAGTGGATCAGGTGCATTTCACGCCGGACTGCCTCCAGTTCGTGGGGTCGACCATCTTGGTGGGGGCGAACGCCTCCTGCGGCATGGCCTTGCCGTTCCGGAGGTAGTCGACCATCGTCTGGACGGCGAGCCCGCCGACGTCGTAGCCGTTGATGAACAGCGCGGCCTTCATCCCGGTCTGCTTGCCGGAGCCCCAGTCCTTGCAGGCGAGGTACGCGCCGAGGCCGACGCCGTCGATGTCGGCGGCCTTGTACCCGGCGTTCTGAATGGCGTTGACGGCACCGGAGACGTTCTCGTCGTTGCAGCCCCAGACCACCCAGTGCTTGACCGAGCGGTTCCCGGAGACGGCCGCCGCGGTCTTGGACTGGGCGTCGGGCGGGGTGTTGTCGGTGCCGACCTTGACGACGCGCACCTTCGTCCCGGCCGCCTGCTCGAACGCCGACTGCGCCGCGACCACCCGGTCCGTGCACACCGTCACGTCCTGCTTCCAGGCGGCGATGATCGCCGTGTCGGCCGCCTTCCAGCCCGCCTTCTTGAACTCCTCGCCGGCGCGCTGCCCGACCTGGGTGCCCATCTGGGTGCCGGAGAAGCCGACGCGGGGCGCGAGCTGGTCCTTGGGGCACTTCGACGGGTCGGTGCCGGTCTTGCAGATCTGGTCGTCGCTGGACAGCAGCGCCACCTTGGCGGCGGCGGCCGTCTGCACGATCTGGGGGCCGACGGCCGGGTCCGGCGGGACGATGATCACGCCGGTCGCCTTCTGCGCGATGGCGGCCTGGGTCTCCGAGACGGCCTTGTTGGTGTCGTTGCCGAGGTTGACGACCTTGACGTCCACGTCGCCCAGCTGTTTGGCCTTGGCCTGGGCGCCCGAGGCTTCGTCGATGAAGTACTGCTGGTCCCCCTGCTTCTGCAGGTAGGCGATCGTGATCTTTCCGGAGACCTTCTTGCTCGCGTTGGTGGAGGTGCTCTCCTTGCCTGACGAACAGGCGGCAAGGCCGAAGGCGACGGCGATCGCGATGAGGGCGCCGCCGAGCGTGCGTGTTCGCGCCATGCTCTGCCTTCCTTCCGGTGCTGGTCTGGTCCGGTTGCCCCCGAGTTGCTGCTGAGTTACCAAGTGATTGCTTCGTACCATTGCCAACACGAACCAACAAGACTCGGTTCGGTAACATGTTGAGTGGTGTTGACATCTGTCGGTTCAGGCGGGACGCTGCCTCCGTGCCCGAGGCGTGAGGGGGGATGATGCTCGCCCAGCAGCGGCAGCAGGCCATCCTTGAGCTGGTCCAGCGGCGCGGTGGCGTCCGCGTCGCCGACCTCGTCCGCGAGTTCGGCGTCTCCGACATGACGATCCGCCGCGACCTGGAGGTCCTGTCCGAGCGCGGGCTCGTGACGAAGGTCCACGGCGGCGCGACCACGGTCGGCACCGCCTCCACCGAGGAGCCCGGCTTCGCCGCCAAGTCGGTCCGGCAGCGTCAGGAGAAGGAGGCCATCGCCCGGCGCGCCGCCCAGCTCGTACGGCCCGGCACCGCGATCGCCGTGTCCGCCGGCACCACCACGTGGACGCTCGCCAACCACCTGACCGACGTGCCCGACCTCACCGTGGTCACGAACTCGGTGCGCATCGCCGACGTGTTCTACCGCGCCGCCCGCACGGACCAGACGATCGTGCTCACCGGCGGCATCCGCACTCCCTCGGACGCGCTCGTCGGCCCCGTGGCGGTCAACGCCATCCGTTCCCTCAACGTCGACCTGCTGCTACTGGGCGTGCACGGCATGAGCACCCGCGCCGGGTTCACCACGCCGAACCTCATGGAGGCCGAGACCGACCGGGCGATGGTCGGGTCGGCCCGCCGCCTCGCGGTCCTCGCCGACCACACCAAGTGGGGCACGGTGGGCCTCAGCACGATCGCCCGGCTGACCGACGCCGACGTGCTCATCACCGACGCCGGAATCGGCGAAGACGCCCGCAAGGGCCTGTCCGAGGCGGTCGGCGAACTGGTCGTCGTCGACGCCGGGCCCGCGCGGGACGGCGAGGACTCCGGGTGAGCGGGCACGTCACCGCATGAACGCGGGCGGGCCCGCCGTGACCGTCACCGCTGGGCCGTCCAGGCGCTGGCGATCTGGGTCCTGGAGGTGAAGTCCAGCTTGCGCAGGATGCGCTCGACATGGCCCTCGGCGGTGCGCTGGGCGATGACCAACTTGCCCGCGATGTCCTTGTTGCTCATGCCCTGTGCGATCAGCTCGGCGACCTCACGCTCCCGGCGGGTGAGCATGGAGAGGATCCCGGCATCGGTGTCCATGGCGTCGGCGCGCGGTGCCGCGGCCTCATCCAGGGCGTGGGCGAAGACGCGCTCGTGGGGACGGTTCGCCCCTCGGGCGTACGCGACGGAGAACTTCTCGTCGCCGCAGGTCCGCTGAAGCCGTTGCTCGTATCCGTCGTGAGCCTCCGAAAGGTAGCCGGGGATCGCGACCCTGGCCGACCGCCAGAGGGTGCGGGCGGCGCCCAGCAGCTCGGCGGCGCGTGTGTGCTGCGCCTCGTCCGCCGCGGTCCAGGCGAGGACCTCGACGCAGTGGGCGCCGGCCAAGTGATCGTCATCGACCGCACCCAACCGCAGTCCCTTGCGGATCAGCGCCGCGGCCTCCTGAGCGTGACCGCGCCGCCACCGGTCGAGGCCACAGAGCCACAGGGCGTACGACTGCGACCAGCGTGCGTCGTCGTCCTCGCACATCGCCAGGCACTCGTTGGACAGACCCCTCGAACGGTCCTCGCCCATCAGCACGGCGGCGACCGCCAGGTGGAAGAGCGCGGTCCAGGACCGCCCCCGGTCGCCGACCGCGCGGTGGCCGGCCAGCGCACGCTCCAGCAGCGCGTACGCGTGTGGCAGGTCGTTCTCCAGTAGTGCGGCCAGGCCTTTCATATGGATCGTGCTGGCGACCTGGGCGCGGTCTCCGAGGCACTCGGCCAGCGCGCCGGACTCTCGCAGGAGCGGCTCGGCAGCAGCGTGGTCGCCGTGCAGGAGCAGGATGCACGCCTGTGCCCACAGCGCCTTCGCGCGCGTGGCGCTCGGGCGGCTTTCCTGTGTGAGAGCTCGTTCCAGCCAGCGGCGCCCCTCGCTCAGCGAGCCCCAGGACAGCGGAGTGCTCCAAACCGCGGCGGCGATGGGCGGGGCGGCTGACGCCTCGCCCGGCTCGGTCAGGCAGAACTCCAGCGCGGCGTATATGTCGGCCTGCTCGTCCCGAATCCGGCCGAGCCACGTCATCTGACGCTTGCCGAACCATTCGGTCTCCGCGAGTGCCGCCGTCTCGGCACACCAGTCGCGGTGCTGCCGTCGCACCGCGTGCTCCTGACCGGATTCGGCGAGGCGTTCGCGCCCGTACTGCCGCATCGTCTTCAGCAGCCGGTACCGTACGTTGCCGTCGCATGCCTCGCGGTACAGAATCGACTTCCCGACCAGCCCGACTATCGCCTCCAGGATGGTCTCCTCCGGCAGATCCTCACCGGAGCACACCCGCTCGGCCGCCTCCAGGTCACATCCGTTGACGAACACCGACAGCCGTGCCCACAGGGTGCGCTCCGCGGGCGAACACAGGTCATGGCTCCAGTCGACCAGCGCCCGCAGCGTCCGCTGCCGCGGCGCGACGGCATGGTTCTCACTGCGGAGCAGCCGGAACGGGTCGTCCAGCCGATCCAGCAACTGCTCGACCGACAGCGCTCTCATGCGCTGAGCCGCGAGCTCGATGGCCAGTGGGATCCCGTCCAGCCGCCGGCACAGCTGGCCGACGGCCGCGAGTTCCCCGGCGTCGATGGTGAAACCCGAGACGACGGCCGTCGCCCGCTCGGCGAACAGCCGCATCGCCTCGTAGCGCTCGACGGCGTCCGCGGGCAGGACGTCGGCCCGGTCCGGGACCGACAGCGGCCGGATCTGAAGGACGTGCTCCCCGTCGGCGCCGAGGACCTGCCGGCTGGTCGCCAGTACCCGCAGGCCGGGAGCGAACCGCAGGAGGTGGTCGACCAGGTCCACGCATTCCGGGTGCAGGTGCTCGCAGTTGTCCAGGACCAACAGCAGCCGCCGATCCTGCAGCTGCTGCGCCAGTAGCGCCGGTTCCGGGCGGCCCTGGCAGCCGAGAGCGTCGGCCACCGCCCAGGCCGGCGATGCCCAGCGTCCCGCAGAGGCGAGATCGACCAACCAGACCCCGTCGGGGAACGCTCGCCGAACCCCGGCGGCCACCCGCAGTGCCAGCCGGGTCTTTCCCACGCCGCCGACGCCGACGAGCGTCACCAACCGGCTGACGGACAGCAACCGCTTCCCTTCGGCCAGCTCGTGTCGGCGGCCGATGAAGCTCGTCACCTCGGCCGGCAGATTCCCCGCCGGCACGGTCCTCGTGTCCGCGCCCGGTCGCGAGACGGCTGGGCCGCAGCGATCAGTCATCAATCCCGCCGCCTCGTACGGCCGGGGCTCGGAGGCAGGTCGATCGTCCGATCATGAGGGCCTCCAATGCGATCCAGAGCCTGCGTGACGGCTCGCCGCGAGGCGAGCAGCCGACCAACGTTGGTATGTGTCTGATTAATTTCTGTTTCTATCTAGATTACGCCCGAACACGTGAGATTCGGTCAACTGATCAGGCCCGCATTAGGGCCGATCAGCACCGTGTCTTGAGGAAACCGTTACCTGTGTTCGCCCGCCCCGCCGCACCACCTCCCCGCGATGGTCCGCGGACAGGGACGGGGGTGCCATCCGACCAGGTCGGACACTGCTCCCCCGCACTTGAGAGCCGGCCCGAGCCGAGTATCTTCGAGGTGATCGGAGCCGGATTTTGAAGCACCCGGAGGCCGTTATGGCCACTGCGTACACCCCCGCCGTCACCGGAACCGGCGTCAAGGCCCATATCCAGCGCCTGGGCGGTTATCTGGCCGGGATGGTGATGCCCAA
>NZ_JBFAJC010000121.1:0-6572 GCF_040655075.1 Actinoallomurus sp. NPDC050550
AGGGGTCGATGGCGTACGGGGGGATCTCTGCTCGGTGCCGGTCACAGCCCCATGGTCTCAACAAGACGGTCGCCCGGGCCGTACGAGAACCGTCGTACGGCCCGGGGCCGGCCTGAATTCAGTTCGGGACGGTGTCAGTGAAGTGGGTGCCCGCGCTGTAGTAACCGTTCACGGCGCTGGTGACCTGCGCCGGCGTGAGCGCGCCCGACGCGTTGTAGTACACCCAGTTAACCTTCTCGTTCCACGTGCGCGCACCGCTGAACGGGAGGTCGATGAACCACTCGTTGAAGTCGATGGTCATCTTCTCTCGCGGGTAGTACTTGCCCGTGGTGGAGAAGTAGACGTTGCCGTCGACGTAGTACGTCACGGTGCCGCCCGCCACGGTCATCTGCAGCGTGTGCCAGCCCTGCAGGCTGGAGATGACATTGTGCGTCTGTCGGTCCATGGCGTCGGCGCTGTACCAGGTGGTCGTGTACAGCGTCGGGCCGGGCGCGCCCCAGCCGCCGTTCGGCAGGTACTCGTTGTCGAGTTCGCTGTAGAGCGAGTCGTCCGGCGTGATCGTGTAGAAGGTCTCGTTGACATGGTCGCCGTTCGGACCCGTGGTCGGGGCGTCGTTGAAGTACACGCGCGCCGCGTACGTTCCCTCGAAGAACTTGCGCTGGACCGTGTCGATCTCGGCCTGGGTGGTTCCGTTGGTCGTGCCGTCGGTGGTCGCCGTCAGGTTCATGACCTTGCCGCCCTGGGCGGTGGAGTCCGACGGGAAGCTGAAGGCGTTCGCCGACCAGGTGCCCTGAATGCCCGGGCCGCCCCCGCCCGTGCGGATCGACCAGCCGTGCGCGCCGAGGTTCGGATCGGAGGGGCCGGTGTATTGGAAGTCGTCGAACAGGACGCCGCTGCCGCTCGGCGGCGGTGACGTCGGCGGCGTGGAGGTCCCGCCCGGGGCGGTCCCGGAGACGACGGTACCGTTCACCGACAGGGTGACGGTGCCGGACGAGCCGTACGAGGTCTGGTTCTTGAACGAGTAGTCGTTGGCCTGGTTCACCTGCTGCCAGTCCTGCCGGTTGAGCCGTAGCTGCAGGTCGCCGGTTGAGGCGCCGGGCGCCAGCGAGCCGGCGCTCGACCCGAAGGCCACCTCCAAGTAGTGGTCGGCCGTTGCCGGGCCGCCGCTCAGCGCGCCGACCGTACCGGAGATCTTGGAGCAGCCGATCACCGCCCATTCGCAGGTGTAGACGTACGGGACGGTCGTGTCGGCGCTGAAGTAGTAGCGGATCGCGACGCCGGACAGCGACGCGGACGACGAGCCGGTGTTGACGACCTGGAACCAGGGCTCGATGTCCCCGGCGGTGGCTCCTGTCTCGGTCGTCCGGTACTGCAGTTGGAGGCTCGAGGCCGCCTGGGCCGGGCCGCCGGTGAGGACGCCGGCCGTCACGACGGTGGCGCCGAACAGGACGAGGGCGGTCAGCAGGGCGGTGCGGCGACGTCCGGATGCGAGGCGTCTGAGGGCGGGGTGAAGCCGCATGGTTCTCCTTGCGTGGCGGGCGGACATGATCGGCCCCGCCGCCCGCGGCCGGACGCGGGCGGACGGCACCGTACGCGCGCGTGCCCCCAAGGACGAATGAAGACGCTGCGTACGTTCAGAGAACTGACCAAAGGTCAGTTCTGCGGTGGCCGATGGCCCTCAAGATGAACCCCGCCTACCGGCTTGTCAACCCTTGGTTCGCCGCGCTTTTGCCGAATTTACGGGGCAAGAGAGGCTGTGGTCCCGATGGCTGAGCGTCGGCGATCTTCCATCATTGACATGACCAATGGACAAGTGTCACCATCTGGCGCACCGAGCGACGGGGGCGCGACCGGCCGACGCCGGAGCGGTGAGCTCTGGCCACCCAGGAGGGATCGACATGCACAGACGTGTTACGGCCGCGTTGGCGGCGAGCGTCGCGCTCGCGTGCACTGCCACCGCGTGCGGCGGAGACGGCGGCACCGCCTCCAGGTCCACCGCGAAGATCGCCGGGCCGGATTCCGGCACCGGAAAGACGCTCACCGTCTGGTACATGAACGGCGATCTGTCCGACGCCGCGACTAAGGCGATCAACACCGAGTTCACCAAGGCCACCGGCGCCTCGGTGAAGGTGCAGATCCAGGAATGGGACGACATCAACACCAAGATCACGACCGCGCTGGCCCAGAACAATCCGCCGGACGTACTCGAGATCGGCAACACCGACGTCCCGCTGTTCGCCGCCGCCGGGGGTCTGTCGGACATCTCCGCAGTGCAGAAGACCCTGGCGCAGGGGCAGACCTGGCTGCCCGGTCTGGTCGGACCCGCGGCGATCGGCGGCCGACTGTACGCCGCGCCGCTCTTCGCGGCCGAGCGTGCCGTGGTCTACAACAAGAAGATCTGGTCCAAGGCCGGGGTCACCAAGCCGCCGGCCACGTTCGCGGAGTTCACCGCGGACCTCGACAAGATCAAGGTGGCCAACCCGGCGCCGGACTTCTCCGCGTTCTACATGCCGGGCCAGTACTGGTTCGGCGGCCTGCAATTCGTCTGGGACGCGGGCGGCGAACTGGCCACCAAGAACGGTGACAAGTGGACCGGGGCGCTGGAATCGCCGCAGGCCCAGCGCGGGCTGGCGGCATGGAAGCAGTTCCAGAACACCTACTCCACGCCCGCCTCGCGCAACCTCTTCAACCTCACCCCGGACTACAACGCGATCTTCGCCCAGGAGAAGGCCTCGGCGATCCTCAACACCAGCGTGAACTCCATCCTCAAGATCAAACCGTCCCTCAAGGGGCAGCTCGGTACGTTCCCGCTCCCCGGCGCCGGCGTAGGCAGCAGCCAGCCGGTCTTCCTCGGCGGCTCGGACCTGGGCATCGCGGCCAAGAGCCCGAATCAGGCCCTCGCCCTCGCCTACCTCAAGGCCGCCACCAGTACCGCCGTACAGACAAGCGCGATCGACGGGATCGACGGCTGGACCCCGGTCTCGTCCCAGCTCATCGACCAGACCACCGGGTCGCGCCCGGAGCTGTTCAAGGCGTTCTCGTTCGCGGCCAAGCGCAGCGTCGCGACGCCGGCGAGCCCAGGCTGGGCGACGATCGAGAGCGACAAGTCGCTGCAGACCTTCTTCGGTGACATCTCCACCGGCAAGACGCCGATCGCCGACGCCGCGAAATCCTTCGATCAGCACCTGAACCAGGCGCTGAACGCATCCCAGTGACACGCATGGAAACCTTGGCCACGCGGGCGACCGTCGTGCCCGAGGCCGTCGAGTTTCGGGCCCGGCGCCGCCGCTCCGCGCTGCCGTACGTGCTCCTGGCTCCGGCCGCGCTGGTCCTCGCCCTGGTCATCGGGTACCCGCTCGTACGGCTGGTGCTGATCTCCTTCCAGGACTACGGGCTGCGGGCGCTGTTCAGCGGCCGGACGCGGTGGACCGGGTTCGCGAACTACACCGCCGTCCTCCACGGCGACGAGATCGTCCCGATGCTGGTCCGTACCGCGCTCGTCTGCGTCGCGATGGCGGGCGGCACCCTCCTGATCGGCACGAGCGTCGCTCTGGCGATGCGCGCGCTGGGCCGGCGGATGCGGACGCTGGTCACGTTCTGCCTGATCGCGGCCTGGGCGGTGCCGAACGTGGCCGCGACAATGCTGTGGACCTGGCTGTTCCAGCCGACGTACGGCGTGGTCAACTGGATACTCCGGCTCGGGCAGTACGACTGGACCGCGCACACGGTGTCCGCGCTCCTGCTGGTCTGGCTGCTCGTGGTCTGGCAGTCGGTGCCGTTCGTCGCGCTCACTCTGTACGCCGGGCTGTCGCAGATCCCGGGCGACTACTACGAGGCCGCCGCGCTCGACGGCGCCGGGTACTGGACGCGCTTCCGCGTGATCACAGTGCCGTTCCTGCGGCCGATCCTGCTGCTCGTCACCGTCCTGTCGGTGATCTGGGACTTCAACGTGTTCAACCAGATTTGGCTGCTGACCGGCGGCGGCCCAGACGGTGGGACGACCACGCTCGTCGTCTGGTCGTTCCGCCGGGCCTTCGCGAGCCAGTCGTATGGGCAGGGCGCCGCGATCGCCGTCCTCGCGACCGTCCTTCTCACGGCATTGACGTGGTATTACGTGCGCCGATTGGTGCGGGCGGGAGAAGTCGCGTGAAAAAAGGCAGGGTGCGAAGAGTCCGACCGGCCCGCATCGCGCTGAACATCGGAACCGTTCTTTTCTGCGCCGTCTGGATGTTCCCGGTCTATTGGATGGTCAACACGGCACTCAAGCCGTCCGGCGACACGCTCAGCCCGACGCCGAAGTTCCTGCCCTTCCCGCTGAGTCTTGCTAATTTCGCCGACGCGGTGCGCAAACCGCATTTCTCCGACTACCTCGTCAACAGCGTCATCGTCACCGGAGTCGTCGTGACGCTGTCCGTCGTGGTGGCCTTTCTCGCAGCGACCGCACTGACGCGTTTTCGCTTCTTCGGGCGCCGCGGATTCCTCATCGGGATCATGGTGATCCAGATGATCCCTGGGCCGGCGCTGCTGATTCCGCTGTTCCTGAGCATGAAGAGCCTGAACATGCTCGATACGCTGATCGGGCTGATCGTCACCTATTCGGCGTTCGTGCTGCCCCTGACGATCTGGGTGATGCGCGGATTCCTGCACGGCGTACCGGTGGAACTCGAAGAGGCTGCGATGGTCGACGGGGCGAGCCGGTTCACCGTGATCCGCAAGGTGCTGCTCCCGCTCGTGATGCCGGGCATCATCGCCGCAAGCGTCTTCTCGTCCATCGTCGCCTGGAACGACTACATCTACGCGTACGTGATGATGAAGGACCAGTCCCGGTACACCTTGCCGGTGTGGCTGGCGTCGTTCTCCACCAACATCGGTACCGATTATGGCGGGTTGATCGCAGGCTCGACATTGTTCGCGCTGCCGATCGTGGTCTTCTTCATGCTCATCCAGCGTCGGCTGGTCGTCGGAATGACCGCCGGGGCCGTCAAGGGATAGGCCTTTTCGAGAAAGGTTATCGTGATAATTCCTCGCCCCGTCGAATTCACCGTCCATCCCGGTGAGTTCGCCATCCCCGCGGCCCTCCATCTCTCGGCCGGACCGGGCGCCGCACGCCCCGCCGACCTTCTGGCCGGCTACCTGGGCGACCGGCCTCGCGCGTCGTACGGACCGGCCGTCCGCGTGGAGATCGCGCCGGCCGACCTCCCGTACGAGGGGTACCGCTTGGAGATCTCCCCACACGAGGTCCTCCTGACCGCGCCCGGCGAGGTGGGGCTCTTCCACGGTGTCCAGACGCTGCGCCAGCTCCTGCCCCCGGCCGCGCTGGATCCGGCGTCGGCCCCGGCAGACGCGTGGCGGTGGCCGTGCGTGACCGTGCGTGACGCACCGCGGCTGCCGTGGCGGGGGGTGATGCTCGACGTCGCACGGCACTACATGCCGCCGGAGTTCCTCGAGGAGTTCATCGACCGGATCGCGCTGCACAAGCTCAACGTGCTGCATCTCCACCTGACCGACGACCAGGGCTGGCGCATCGAGATCGAGGGGCTGCCGCGGCTGACCGAGGTGGGCGCCTGGCGTACGGAGTCCATGGTCGGCCCGTCGGGCAGCACGCGCTTCGACGGAATCCCGCACGGCGGCTTCTACTCCCAGCGCCGGCTGCGCGACCTGGTGGCGTACGCGGCCCGTCGCGGCGTGACCATTGTCCCGGAGATCGAGATGCCCGGCCACGCCCGCGCGCTCCTGGCCGCCTACCCCCACCTGGGCAACCGGCCCGAGGTGACCCTTCCGGTCTGGACGAGCTGGGGGATCAGCGAGGACATCCTCGGGTTGCACGACGAGGCACTGGAGTTCTGCCGCACGGTGCTGGCGCAGACGGTCTCGGTCTTCCCGTCCCGGTACGTCCACATCGGCGGCGAGGAGTGCCCGACCACGCAGTGGGAGACCAGCCCGGTGGCTCGCCGCCGTGCTGCGGAGCTGGGCTTCACGACGCCGGCCCAGTTGCACGGCTGGTTTCTGCGGCAGATGCAGGAGACGCTGACCGAGCACGGCCGCCGCGCCGTCTGCTGGGACGAGGCGGAACAGAACGGCGAACTCCCCGCCGACATGACCCTGACCGCCTGGCGCGACTCAGGTCACGGCGTACATTCGGTCGAACGCGGCCACCAGGTGATCATGGCGCCGCACCGGTCGACGTACCTGGACTACGCGCAGAGCACCCATCCCGGCGAGCCAACGGCCCAGCCCGGCGTGGTCACCACGGTCGCCGACGTGTACGGATTCGACCCGCTCGCGGGCGGCCTGCCGGTCGCCGATCCGGGCAATGGGGGCCGCCCCGGGGTGCTGGGCACCCAGGCGCAGCTGTGGACGGAGTTCGTGCCGACCCCGGACCACGTCCGGTACCTGACGTTCCCGAGGCTGTGCGCCCTGGCCGAGGCGGCGTGGAGCGAGGGCACGCGCGACTACGAGGAGTTCCAGGGCCGCTTGACGGTTCACCGGGAACGTCTGCGGGTGCTCGGCGCGCTCTCCGAGCGGGACGCGGCGTGACCGCACTCAACGGGACTCGCCGTCCGCCCACCGCC
>NZ_JBFAJC010000122.1:0-6184 GCF_040655075.1 Actinoallomurus sp. NPDC050550
TTGAAATTGACATCAAGACCGACGCTCAACAGTCACCCCTGTCAGACGTTCGTCGCACCGGGCCAACTCGGCAGAGGGTGCGCCCGGCAGCCACCGTGCGCGGCGCGCCGCTGCGAACGGGAGCTCGCCGGCGTGCCGCGAAACTTCTCGCTGCGTCTCAGACGGCCGTCGTAGGCTTATGGGCGAGGATCGGGATCGTTCGCATAAGTGGCGCCACCTACGCTGATCAGCGATTTCTTCGCCCCACGGACCGATCGCCCGTGTCATTCGACCGCCCAGTGGTGATGGACTTCCAGAACCAGTCACGCCGGGTCATGCGTTCGGTCTGATGTTTACCGCGTCGTCGGCGTGGGTATGCGGTCGTTCGCCAATGGCCACCTGCGCTATCACCACCTCGGCCGGACCCCGCGTCCACCCAACGGCCGGTGGGACCGGGTCCGATCCCCGTCCGGGCTCACTCGACTCCCTCGCAGATTATGTCCACGAGGTTAACTACGTTTCGGGCAAGTAAACCATCACCGAATTTATGAGGCAATGGGTAAGTCGCAAGTGAATCGATCAAGTAACAGCGATGTGCACGACGAGTTCGGCGCGGCACGGTCACGGTAAGCCACCGATATTTCACCCAGGGCCAGTTAGACCCGGTCTCCCACCGGCCGTGAACCGCCTGGATGAACGACTTGACCCCTGCGCACGGTCGCGGAAAGGCGATGATCTCGCGGCGGGGAAACGCCCTGTCAGGTCGAGTCGTCGTCGGGCGGGAGCTTGGCGCGGCCCGGTCGCCAGCCTCGGCGCACGCCGAGCGGCACGACGACCCCCGCGAACCCGACCAGCAGCGCACCGCCGATGGCGCAGACCGCGATCAGCGCACCGAGATCACGGGTCCGGTGATCGACCGGCGGTGGACCGCCGATGTTGATCGGCTGGGCGCCCGTCCGAGGTGACGTGGAGGGACCGCTCGTGTCGCTGATGAGCGCCGTCACCGCCTCACGCGGGTTGACCATCCCGCCGCCGCTGCCGGTCCCGATGCTGCCATCGGCGGTGGCGACGATGCGCCTGATGATCTCTGGCGGGGTCAGGTCCGGCTTCTCGGACTTGACCAGAGCCGCGACGCCGGTGACGTACGGCGCGGAGTAACTCGTCCCCCGAAGATCGCCGATGTAGCCGTCGCCCTCCGTGCTGATGATGCTGTCGCCGGGCGCGGACACGTCCACCCTCGAGGTGGTATTGGAGAAGTCGGACAACGGACCGTCGGGTCCGACGGCCCCGACGGAGAGCACGCCCGGGTACGACGCGGGGTATTCCCGCTGCTCGCTCGCCTTCTTGGTCGGGTCGGTGTTCCCCGCGGAGGCCACGATCAGGACGCCCTTCTTCCGTGCGTGCTCGACCGCCTGCCGAAGAAGGGGATAGTCGGTGTTGGTGGCGGAGATGTTGATGATGTCCGCCCCTTCGTCCACGGCCCGCATGATGCCCTTGGCGAGCAGCGTGCCGTCGTCGCCCGACTGCTCTTGGTTCTGAATCTTGATCGAGATCAGCTGGACGTCGGGGGCGACGCCCACGAACGGCATCGACTTGCTGTTACGTTCGTCCTGGGCCGCGATGATGCCGGCGACCGCCGTGCCGTGGCCGTAGCAGTCGGTGTTGTGGGTGTGGGTGAGGTCGATGCTCTTCACGACCCGGCCGGCCAACTGCGGGTGCGACTGACTGATACCGCTGTCGACGACGGCGACCGTGACGCCCTTCCCCCGGGTGATGTTCCAGACGTTGGTGAAGTCGAGCCTCGACTGCGCCCACGGCACCTGCTGAACGCGCGACGCCGCGAAGGACGGCGGGGTGGGACAGGGAGGGATGGGCGTCGCCGTCTTGGTCTTGGTCTTGGTGACCGTCGGGGCAGGGGTGGGCTTGGTGGCCGACTTGGTCGGAGACTTCGGATGGGCGGTTGGCGACGGTTTGGCCCGGTCGGGAAGCGCGAGAGCCGCCGGGGCGCATACGCTCGCCGAGAGCGCCAGCGCACCCGCGACGGCGAGACCCGCCAGTCGTACCGCCCGCATGTTCCGCCTCCCCCGGGAACGCACCGACCAGAGTCGCACTTTAGACGATCGACGCGACGACAGGTTCCGATCGCGGTCATTCCGGGCAGACGGCCCGTTAGCATCAGTCCTCGTGGCCCACCACGATCGCTCCGAAACCGCACCGCGCCGCAGGCCGCCGGTGCTGCTCAGCGTCGTCGGCGTCATCGTGGTCACGATCGCGCTGGCCGGTGCGTTCGGCGGCCTGGGTGCCCGTCCGAGCGGACCGAGCGCGGTGTCCCCCGGCGCGACGGTGGATCAGGGGCTCTTCAAGGTGCAGGTCCTCGACGCCCGCGCGGGCCGGTTCAAGATCGGGAGTTTCGGCAAGGCCGATAACAAACTGATCGTACGGACGCGCGTGACCAACACCGGAGACCGGTCGTGGGGCGTGGGCTCGTTCCTGAGCGGAGTCGTCGCCGAGCCCAAGCCCGGCAAATACGTGCAGGCAGACCTGATGCAGTCGAACGGCGACCTCCTCGGCGGCACGACCACGGAGATCCACCCACGGTTCCCGGTGATCGTCCAGTTGGTGTGGCCGCTCCCGGAGACGACGACGCCGCAGTCCGTCACCCTCGCGCTGCGCACGTGGCAGTACGGCCAGGCGTTCAGCTCGAACGAGATCAGCTGGAGCGTCACGAGCACTTCTCCCGTCACCGCGACGGTGACCCTTCCGGTGCGGCCGGGGGCGACCTCATGAACACCGTGGTCAGGGCCGTCTCCTGGCTCGTCGCCGTGGCGCTCATGGCCGCCGCCATGTGGCTGCACGGTGTCAAGCCACGCCAGGACGCCAAAATGCTCGACCCGATCGTGAGCCGGGGCCGCATCGGCACCGTGGTCGGCAACCGCGTCTTCAGCGTCCAGGTCGACCGGGTCGACGTGGCGACCGCGATCGTCAAGGACAGCATCCTCAACCGGACGGCCGTCCCCAGCCCCGGCCTCTTCGTGATCGTCTACCTGCGGATCAAGAGCAACCAGAAGCCGTTCACACCCGGGCACGTCCGGCTGACCACACGCGGTGGCCTGTCGTACGACGAGAGCGGCCGGCCGGACATCTCCGGTCGTTCCGACACCTACGAGCCGATGCTCTGGGGTCCCGCGTCGTACGTCTTCGAGATCCCGAAGGACCGGCTGGCCGGCGCGCGGTTGATCATCGGCGAGTCCGACGTGCTCAGCCAGTTGAGCGCCGAGGTCGACGTGGACCTGGGCGTCGACGCCCGAAAGGCGGCGGACCTGATCGGCCGTGCTCCCCGCGACTACGTCCTGAAGACGACATGACGTTCGACCCGCACGATCAGCGATCGCCGCGCTCGCGGGCGCCTCGCGACCCGTACGAGCACACCGTCCGGGACCCGTACGAGTTCACGGTCCGGGACCGGCGCGCGCCCGGGACGCGGGACCCGCTCGAGGACACGGTGCCCGACGCGCTCCAGCTCGTCGGCTCCGGAGCCCGCCCGTCCGAAGAGGCGATGGCACCACGGGCGAAGGGTGGACGGCGCCGCCGGCGCCTGATCGAGGCGGCCGTGCTGCTCGCCCTGGCACCCGCCCTGCTCGCCGTCCAATGGATCGACGACAGCCACCAGGCCGCGAACATACAGCCACCGGAGCGCGACACGACCGTACGGCTCGGCCAGACCGGAGTGCTCGGCCACGCCCAGTGGAGAATGCTCGGCCGGGACACGACCACGCCCGCGACGGACTCGACGACACCGGCCGGTGCCGTGCACATCAAGCTGATCCTCCAGGTGCGGCCGCTCGACGCCCAGGGGGTCAAGAACGTCCAGGCGACCGGCTACCGGCTGCGGGACGGCGCCGGGCACGAGTGGACGGGGGCGCCGCTCGGCCCGGACCCGGTCGCGGGGCGTACCACCCAGATGGCGATCACCTCCGACGTACCGGGCGCCCTGGTCAACTCCGTGCTGCTGGCGATATCGCAGAAGTCGAGGACGCAGACGGGCCAGTCGCTGAACGGTCTCGTTTTCGCACATTGACGCGGGCCACCACCAGGTCGAACGCCGCCGCCATCAGGCACACGCGAAGCGCCTGGTGGACGAAGCCGACACCGAAGTCGACGATGGACAGGCGCGCTTCCCACCAGCCGACCGGATGCGGGCCGAGCAGGTCGTAGACACCCCGCTGCCCCAGATCCGCGACGACCTCCAGACCGGTGAACAGGGCACAGAAAACACCGAACGGGAGTATTCCCGCCCGGATGATCATCCGGACCCCGTACACGGTCGGGAGCCACTTGTCGCGCAGCTCCCGGGTGAGAACCTCGAGCGGCGTGCGCGGCTTGTCCATGCCGCTGGCCGCGATGATCCGCCGGGCCAGCCTGCCGCTGCCGAGCGCGGCCTCCTCGGCGGCGTCGACGCCGAGGATCACTCCCGCGATCACCAGCCAGACGAGGGAGCCGAGCACCGCCTCCTTCAAGGACGGCCACAGCGCACTCACCCAGCCGAACAGGGGGCCGGTGAGGTCGGCGAGCCATCCCCACGCGACCCGCCCCTGCAGCCAACCGGTGCCGGCGTTCCGGGCCTGGTTGACGGTGAAGAGGCCGAACAGCGTCCAGTTGACCTCGCAAAAGGCGATCAACACCCCGCCCGCTCGCGCCCACCGCGGTTCCACCACGCGCTCGGCGACGAATTTGGCGATGAGGAAAGCGACGGTCAGTGCGATCGCGATGTACAGGTGACTCTGGAGGGCGCCGATCGACTTCAAGGCGTCCATCTGCCCGCCGAAGCCCTGCTCTCCGAATCCGCGGCCGGTGACGTTCTGCGCGTAGGCCCGCGCATCGTCGACGTACCAGTTCCAGGCCAGGTAGAAGATCATGAAGGGCAGCAACGCACGCGCCAGCGCGTCGACGATGGTCTCTTCGTCCTGCACCGCCCATGAGGCAAGGGACTCGTCGAGTTCGTGTTCTCGGACCGCGGGCAGGCCGTCCTTGAGGCTGTGGACCATGAGCACCGTCACCGACAGGGTGACCATCACGGTGAAGCTCATCACAAAGACCGGCACGACGGCGTTGTGCAGCCCGAACCGATAACCGCTGTAGAACAGCACGTACCGGAGCGCCTGACCGACCGTGTACCAGAGCGCCAGCGGCAGCACGAACCGGCCGGCCAGCCGGAGCGTGGCCCACGGCAGGATCACCGGGGACGTGGCGAGGGCCGAGCGCCGCCCCGGCCCGCGGTTCGGCGATGGAAGGGCTTGCGATTCCGGGTTCACAGCGGATCCAGGGGGACGTTGAGGGCGGTCTCGGCAGCACGACCGGCCCGGCCGGCACGCGATGCGGGAGTACGAGAGTACGCCCGGATCAGCCGCCGTCCGCCTCGGACTCGGTATCGCGGGGGTGGAAGAGCTTGCCCTGGGAGTCCATCCCGACCAGGAAGGCGGACCGTTCGTGATACTCAATCAGGATGCGCTCCCCCGGGAGGATCGCGTCCCGCTCCGCCGCCGCACGGCGCAGTCGGTCAAGGACGCGACGGTCGTCCTCGGAGCGCTCCGCCATCGATCTCCCTCCCTCGGCGGCTAGTTTATGCTCAGCGTGGCACCTTTGTGGACAAACGGGACAAGAGGGAACCGATCGCTGACGAGTCCGTCTAAGGGTCAGGGGTGTTTCGACGTTATCGGAGGCGGAGAGGCATGGGAGCAGAGCTTCGCACGTCGCTCGAAGAGCCGATGGAGGATCACTCCCGGCAGGTCGAGCGGCCGAAGGTGATGCGTCGTGCGCTGGACAGGGTCAGCACGACGGCGACCCGCCGCGACGGCCTGCTGACGGCCGTCGTCGGCCCGCGAGGGCTGGTACAGGACGTCCGCCTCGACCCGAATGCCTGTCGCCGACCGACCCCCAGCGAGCCGTCCCGCCGAATGGCGGCGAAGAACTACCAGCAGGCCGAGCACCCCAGGGCTATTCACGGTCACGCGAGCACTATGCGGATGTAGTGACTTGGTGAATGACAAGCTGGGGGTTTTGCTCCTCGGGAATGGTCTGCGGTTTTTGACTCGCCTTTCCGAGATATGCGAGATCGACCGGCAACGGCCGCCACTGACGTGTGGTCTGACGTGGGGACGTTTGACGGGGGGTGAGTGGTGAGTCCTGATCTCGATGTCGATTTTCC
>NZ_JBFAJC010000123.1:0-5835 GCF_040655075.1 Actinoallomurus sp. NPDC050550
CGGCACCGACAACTGGCAGCCGCCCAAACTCCCCGATTTCTGACCGACCCTGACGTCCCGGCCGGATCAGTCCGCCGGGCCCGCCCCCGCAGGGGTTGCTCCTCGCGGGCCGCTAAGGGCTGTCCCGTAACTGCTCGTTACGGTGAGTCGGTTACGCCGGGTCGGCGATCAGCCGAAGAGGAGATCGACGTCCTTCTCGACACACAGTTGCAGTACGACCACCAACTGGCGGGCGTCGTCGATGTGCCGCTGAAGGAGCGGATCGACGCTTCCCTCTTGCCAGTGGTCGGCGATCTCCTGTAGGCGGGGCAGGATCGCGGCGCATTGGGTGGGCGTGAGGTCGGGGCCGTCGTCGTCGGGGTGATTGAGAAGCGGTGTCAGCGTAGTGGAGACGTCGCTCCAGGGGCGCTGCCCGCCGAAGCCGTGCATCTCGTGAAGAGCGAATCCCTCGGCCTGCGCCAGCCACCGCCGGAACACGCCAAAGCCGGTGTAGGACCAGGAGACGTCCGGACTGCCGGTGTCGTCGTCTCCTGGAAACAAAACGAGCCCCACGGTGTCCTCCTCGTTGGCAGAGCACACAGGATCGGCCGCAGGAAAGGGCAGCGGCAACTGGAATGATCTCCCTGTGGCTGGTGTGATCACGCGTCTGAGCCGTCCTCGATAGGCCCGTTCACAATCGCGGTCCCCGCCCTGGTCGAGCAGGCCATCACCGTCATTGATTCGCGTCACGGGTTCCCAACGTTCACCACCTGGGCGGACGCCGAACGAGCAGGAGTGTCGGTCATGACCGTCAACAAGATCATTCTCGGCGATAACGGCTGTTCCTGGCCCTCCGCTCGGGCCTGTGTCACCGGCCGCAGAGTAGAGCGTTCATCCAGGTCACGGCTGCCTCAGAACCGTTTCTCAGAACGCCGAGGTTGTGAGAGAGGTTCTGCGAACGGCGACCTGGGGGAACGCCCCCGCCGAACGCAGGGCGCGTTGACCTCGCACAACCGGTCATTGATGAGAATCACCCACAGTCGCCGTCGTCACACACAGCTACTTCGCGGCTGGCGACACCGACCCGAGTGGGGGCCGACCGGGCCGGCCCCGAGGAGCTCACCGAATCCAAGGCGCGGCGCGTGCTCGGTCAGCCGAGAACCCAAGCCGTCCACCGTGGGCCGCCCGAGCCGGGAAAGGACCTCATCACTCACCTGCAGCCGCAACGCCATGGCCCAAGTCTCCACCGCGTACACTGCGGCGCACGGCCGATGCGCGAGGAACGTCGGCAAGCGCGGGCCCGCGGAAGCTTCCATTGTTGAGCGCCGAAATGTTGGGCTCTGGCCCACTCTCGATGAGGCAGCTACTCAGTGTGAAATCCCTCGAAAAGAGCGCTGTTATTGATCGTCTTCCGCCGGCCACTGGCCCTGGACGTAGAGGCAGATCAGCGCGGCGTGGGAGAGCGGGTGGCGGGATCGTTGATGGGTGTAGCTTGTCCTGAGTGAGCCTGTGGGCTGGGGTTTTGTGTCTGGGGCTGTGCGGGGTGGAGCTTTCGTTCGGTGGCGAGGCTAGTGGCCGCGTCCAAGATCGTTGTTCGTGTAATTGATCTTTAGCCGGGTGTTGGCCAGGCTGCTTCGAGTGCGATCTCGGAGGTGGTTGATGGGACGTCCCCCGGGAAGTGTTCGTCCGGCCGGTCACGATGTCTGAGGGGCAGCGATTGCAGCGGATCGGGCGGACCTCGAAGGACCCGGTGAAGCTGCGGCGGGCGATCGTGGTGTTGATGTCGGCCCAGGGCCAAAGCGTCCCGGACATCGCTCACCTGCTGGACCGCTCACCCGAGTACGTCCGCGGCGTGATCCACGACTTCAACGACATCGGGTTCAAGGCCCTGGACCCAAAACGGAGCGGGGGCAGACCAAAGACGATCAGCGAGGCGGTCCGCCGCCAGATCCGCCAGATCCGCCAGATCCGCCTGATCGCCCGGTGCTGCCCCCGCGACCTGGGACTGCCGTCTTCCACCTGGAGTTGGCGGTGAGGAGGGTCAGCACGGCTGGGCGGGCGGCAGGTGCCCAGCGGCGAACGCCTGGGGTGAGGTGCCCATGTGCCTGCGGAACTCGGCGGCCATGTGGGACTGGTCGTAGTAGCCGCAGTCGGCGGTGAGCTGCGCCCACCGGCGGCGGCTGGCGTGCGCGAGGACGTACCGGACCCGGCTGATGGACGCCAGGCGCTTGGGTGCCACGCCGACCCCGTCGGTGAACAGGTTGCGCAGCTGGCGCTCGCTGACGGCGAGCTTGCGGGCGAGTCCGGGCAGCGGCTCCAGCCGCCGCCCCGTGGGGGTGAGCTCGTCGATGGCAGCGCAGAGCAGGTCGGTGCGCGCGAGGTCGTGGCGGGACTGGACGGCGAGGCGGTCCCGCACGGCCGTCTCGATGCAAGCGCGGATGAGCCCGGCTGACGGCCTGGGGCCAAGACGGGCCAGTTCCCCGGTGAGCCGGTCTGCGGCCTCGCCCCATAGCTGTGACAGCGGGACGACGTGGCCAGTGAGCTGGTTCAGCGGCGTGCCGAGCAGAGGCCTGGCCCGGCCGGGCCTGACGCGTGCCCTGATATAGAGGGGAACGGGCTCGCCAACGTTGTAGGAGGCGCGGGTGCGCGGCCCTGCGACCAGCAGGTCGGCCCGCTGGTCGGCGGTCACGCGGAACACCAGCGCGGCGGCCCCGTCCGGCACGTGCGCGAGCACATGCTCCCCGGCGGGTTCGGCGGACGCCACCTCGATGCCGGTGATCCACCGGCGCAGGCCCACCGGGACAGGCACTGCGGTCCGTTGCATCATCCTCACGCACGTAGCCTATGGCCCTGGCCCCGCCGGGATCCCTCGCGTCGGCGAACCGTGCCGGATCTTCCTATACGGCAGTGCGACCGTGCTGGCAGCGTGGCCGTCATGATCCTCATCACGGGTGCCACCGGCACCATCGGAGCCGAGGTCGTCCGGCAGCTGGCGGCCGCGGGCGAACGGGTCCGGGCGATGGTGCGGGAGCCATCCCGGGCGGATCTCCCCGCCAGTGCCGAGGTCGTCAGGGCCGACTTCGATGATGCGCCCTCGCTGGAGCACGCGGTCGCCGGGACCCGCGCCGTCTTCCTTGCCACAGCTCCCGGCCCGGCCATCCCCCGGCACGACACGGTTATGCTCGCGGCGGCGCGAGCAGCGGGCGTGGCCAAGATCGTCAAGCTGTCCGCCATTGGCACCACCGTGGCAGGCGAGCCAGACGGCCCCGACGGGCGCGGACCGGTCAAGGTCGGGACCTGGCACCGGCCGGGCGAAGAAGCGATCCGGGCGAGCAGCACCGCATGGACGGTGCTGCGCCCCTCCGATTACGCCTCCAACACGCTGCGCTGGGCGCGGGCGATCCGCGCAGGGACACCCGTCCCCAACATGACCGGCGCCGGCGCGCAGGGAGTTATCGACCCCCGTGACGTCGCCGCGGTCGCGGCAGCGGTGCTGACCTCACCCGCCTGCGACGGCCGCGTCCTGACACTGACCGGGCCGGAAGCGCTCAGCGTCTCAGACCAGGCCCGGCTGCTGTCGCGGGCACTCGGCCGAGTGGTGGAGACCATGGACGTGCCGCTCGACGTCGCCCGCCGCCAGATGCTCGACTCCGGCATGGATCCGGCATTCGTGGAGGTTGCCATCGACGGCCGGGCGTTCGTCGCAGCCGGCCGCAACGCGACGGTGACCGATCATGTGGAGCGGGTACTCGGCCGGCCGCCGCGCACCTTCGCCACCTGGGCCGCCGACCACCTGCACGCGTTCACCGCCTGACGGCCAATTCCCACTCTCGTGTCGCGGTCACTGACATTCCACGTCGCAGGTCACTGACACTCTCGGTGACCGAGTGACGGAGTGTGGTGTCGTGTCTGTCAGTAGTGGAGTACGCGGACGCGTAGGAGGTCGAAGTTGGCGCGTCCGAACATCTGGCGCTTGAGGAATTTGATCTTGTTGACGGTGCCCTCGACGGCGCTGCTGCTGTGGTGCAAAGTCAGTCCGGCCTGCACCGCGGCGTGGTCACGGCGGAGTCCGGTGGCGAAGGCGGCCAGGTGAGGTGAATCTCCGGCTTCGGTCGTGGTGATCCAGTCGTCGAGTAGATGGCCGTTCCGGTTGGTCATCATCGTGGCGAAGCTCCGGACGTGTTCGGCAGCGTCGGCGAGTTCAGGACAGCGAGCCAGGATCTGTTCCAAGCGGGCCTTGTCTTCGGTGTCCAGGCGGTCGGGGTGGGTCATGATCCATCCGGTGACGCGGCGGGGCTTGGGCGGCGGGCAGGGCTCTTGCCGTACGTTGTGGTGTCCGCGCAGCGGCTTGAGCCAGCCCTGGACGGCGCGGCGGCTGCCAGTGAAGCCTTGGGCCTTGATCTCGGCCAGGAGCTGGGCCGCGTTGGTGCAGCCCTCGTTCCACCGGCAGGTGAGGTAGGGCTTGAACTCATCCAGCTTGCTGAAGCGGCCCAGGGTGGGGGCCAGGAGTTCGTCGACGCCGGTGGCGGTGGCGTACTTGCGAGCGGTACGGAACGCCAGGCCGAGCTCGCGGCTGATCGCGTTCAGGGAGGCCCCGTTGTTTCTCAGTGCTTGCACCTGGGCGTAACGTTCCCGGGTCCGCGCCACCATCGGCCGTTCGCTGCCGTAGGAGTCCAGCGTTTTGGGCCGCTCGACGGGTTCGGCCTCGCCGCGGGTTTCGTCCTCGGTGCTCGGCTCGGGGCTGTCTTGAAGGCAGGATCGGTGAGCGCGGATCGTCTTGTCCAGCGCCTGCGCGAGGTTCTGCCAAAGGTGGAAGCGGTCGGCGACCTGGACGGCATCGGGGGCGCCTTCGCGGGCGCCGTCGGCGTAGGCGCCGGCCCTGTCCCGGCAGATCACCTCGACCCCGGGATGGTCGGTCAGCCAGGCGGCCAGGTCGCCGGCGGTCCGGCCGTCCAGCAGATCGATCGGAGTGTGGGTGTCCATGTCCACCATGACGGTGCCGTAGGAATTCCCGCGGCGTTTGGCGAAATCGTCCACGCCCAGGACCGTGACCTGCCCGACCTGCGGATCGGGCAACGCGCGCAGCATCCGCAGCAGCGTGGAGCGGCCGACCGGCACGCCGGCCAAGGCGGCCATGCGGGCCCCGGCCCGCCCGGCCAGCGCCACCGCGATCGAGGTGAGCAGACCGCGCAGCGCGCCGGTGCGGCGGGCATGCGGCTCGGTCAGCCCGTCGACCTGCTCGGCGAAGATCTCCCGCTCGCAAGCCGGGGTCACCGCAGAAGAACCGGCGCACCTCCAGCGTGATCACGAGCGGTCTTCCGCACGCCGCCAGATCCCGCAGTGTCCGCCGGTACCGGCTGTGCACACGCGCCGACGAGACCTCACACCGCGGACACGATGCCTCGGCCGTCGAGGTGCGCGCCGTGATCCGTACCGTGTCGCCGCGTTCCTCAGCATCCAGGACCTGCACCTCCTTGAGAGCTGGGCAGAACAGATGAAGGCAGCAGGCATCGCCGTCCGCCGGCGAAAGCAGCACAATTGACCCCACGGCCGCTCGTTGGTGATCAGGTTCTCGACAAACCGAATCGTCGACGAGCGGCCCCTTTGCATGCGCAGCCTGTTACAGAATCGCGATCAACGCCGATACACGCGCTCAGCACACCCCGAGCTCACGCTGAGTCACCCGATCATCGAGAGTGGGCCAGAGCCAAATGTTGTCAGTAGTCGACGCCGAATTGATGTCAGTGGTGAGCGTGCTTACGGATCAGTGGGCATCGCCGAACTCGATGTACCGGTCGCCGCCGACCTTGACGAACAACTTGTGCGCGACGTCGCCCTGTTCCTGTGCGCAGTCCC
>NZ_JBFAJC010000124.1:0-5513 GCF_040655075.1 Actinoallomurus sp. NPDC050550
CGCCATCGCACGCTCGATACGCCGGGTCATCAGGTACGAATACGGCGACTCACCGTAGGCGAGCCGGAACTGACGGCTGAGATGCCCGGCCGACATGTGCACGCCCCGGGCGAGCGCCTCGACGTCCAGCGGCTGCGCGTACTCCCGATCGATCCGATCACGAACACGACGCAACCGCGCGAGGTCGCTCAGACGCTGCGCCGCGGTGAGTGCGCGTCCCCACGAGGGATGACACATGAGAGAAGTCCTTTCATCGATGGACGTCATGCCGATCAGGCTAGGAACGGCTCCGTGACCCGCGCTTCTCGATTCCTGACCGGCCTGGGCGCCCGATGCGACGTGCGGTGGACCGGACCGCCTCAGAGACTGAGCCCGGCGGGGGCCGCCTCAGCGACTGAGCGCGGCCCCCGCCGGGCGGTGAGACGTCAGGATGAAGTCCTGGTTCAGAGGTGTCTCCGTGCTGAGCAGCAGGCGCGTGGCGACCGGCTTCCGGCCGGAGGCGCCGGCGACCACGACGGCGAAACCATCGTGGAAGCCCGTGGCCGCGTACTCGCCGTTATGGTCCGTACGGGTATGGAGGAGTTGGCGGCCTCGCGGGTCGGTGACCGTGATGGTGGCGCCCGGCACTGGTTCACCGGCAGGACCGCTGACCCTCCCGGTCAGCATCGGCGGCTGCTCTCCGAAGTGGTGCCGACGCGGAGGGAGGGCGACCGGCTCGGGGAGCTCCACGGTGGGATCTTCCACGGGCGGCACGGGGACATATCCCGTCATGCCCGCTCGCGCCTCGCGCACGAGCCGGCGTAGGTGCTTGACGTACCCGAGCACGATGAGAGCGGTGCCGAGCGCGATCCACGCGCAGAGCACCGCGGTGGGTCTTCCCAGTTGCCGATCGCCCAGGTAGTCGACGTTTCGCAGGGCATCGGCGGCGTTGCCCATCGGCAGGACGGGGTGGAGAAAGCGGAAGAAGTCCGGGAGTAGGTCGACAGAGACGGTGCCGCCGCTGGAGGGCACGCTGAGCATGATGAAGAGCGTGACGGAGGCCCCTGGGAAGAACGGACCGAGAAAGGACACGAGTCCGTAGGAGGTCAGCGACACGGACTGCGTCAGCAGGAACAGGTACAGCAGGGCGAGCGGATGCCGCGGGATCGCATCCATCCCGTACGCGCCAGTGAGGTAACAGGCGAGGGCGGCGACGGCGCCGCCTCCGACCAACGTGGCCACATGCGCTCGACGACTGAAGCCCACCGCGCGCTGCATGGTGGCCACCAGGAAGTAGGCGGGGAGAGTGCAGGCCATCAGCAGGTAGAACGGGCTAGTGCCCAGGGTGTCTCCCGGCCTGGTCGGGACCAGTTCGTGGAAGTCGAGGGTGGCGCCGGCGTTCTGGGCCACAGAGGTGAAGACCTGGCGAACGATCGTCTCCATGGCGACGCCGTCCGCCTTGGCGCCGTACAGCTGCGGATGGTGCGGAGCCGGCGCGAATGCCGCCACCGCGTCGTCGTTCAGGACGGCAGAGCGCGCCTCGGCCGCGGAGTCGACCTGCCGCAGGGTGAAGCCGCCCGGGACCGCGGTGTCGAGTCGGTGCTGCAGCTGCGCTGTCGTTGCCGGCGGAGCGGCGACCGCGACCTTGATGTGGTGCGGCGTCGGGTGATGGAAGGCCGGCAGGAAGGAACAGAGCAGTCCGGCCAGGAAGACCGCGGGGAGCCAGATCCCCATCATGAGTGTCCGCACGATCCCACCAGGGCGTTTCGTCTTCGCATGCGCAGATGCCATGCGGCGCAGCCTACGCGAATCTTGCACGCGTGCAATACTGCACCCGTGTATCGATTTGTCGTGAGTACGCTGGCCGCCACCGGTTGCGAGAGGATTTGATCAACGTGCAGGGCGCAGTTCAGGGACTACGAGAACGTAAGAAGATCGAGACTCGTGAGGCGCTGCGCGCCGCCGCGATCCGGCTCTTCCTGGAGCACGGTCCCTCGGCCGTCACCGTGAACGACATCTGCGAAGCCGCCCGGGTCTCCCGCCGGACCTTCTTCAACTACTTCGAGAGCAAGGAGGCGGCGGTCTTCGCCTGGGACCAGCGCCTCAGTGACGAGTTCGCATCGAGACTCGCCGCACGGCCATCGCAGGAACCACCGCTCACCGCCCTGCGCCGAGCGATGGACGACACCCTGCCCAGCTTCGCCGCGCAGACCGGCTGGCATGCGCGCAAGAAGCTGTTCAGCGCGTGTCCCGAACTGAGGACGAAGATCATGGACGCGGTCCTCCGCCTCGAGACCAGGCTCGTCGACATCCTCACCGATCGCATCGGGTGCCCGGCGGGCAGCCTCTATCCGCGCCTGCTCGCGGCGGCGACCGGGTCGATCTTCCGCGCGGCCTTCACCACCTGGTCACCGGAAACGGGGCTCAAGGGCCTGCGACTGCTCATCGACCAGGCGTTCGACCACCTGGCTGCCGGCCTCACCGCCCCCGCCTCCCGGCCTTGAGGCACTTCGGCTGGTCGTAGCGCAGGCGGCATGATCTGCGACACATCAGCGTCAGCGACGTCACAGATGTGAGCGCTGATCGGTCTTCCTATGTGTAGTCCCGTTGGACGCTGACATTTGGGGGACCGATGACTCGAAGGTCACGGTACGTACGTGGAGCCGGCCGGAGCCACTGGTCGTTCATGTTCGCTGAGATCGCCGCGTACGCGTTCATCGTGTTGGTCCTCACCGGCTGCTTCCTCATGTGGTTCTACGAACCCAGCATGAAGCGGACGGTCTACGGCGGTGCGTATCCGACGCTGCGGGGCGTCCGGATGAGCGAGGCGTACGCCTCGACCCTGAATCTCAGCTTCGACGTTCGCGGTGGCCTGCTGGTGCGGCAGATCCACCACTGGGCCGCCCTCATCTTCATCGCCGCGGTGACGCTGCAGTTGCTGCGGATGTTCTTCACCGGCGCCTTCCGTAACCCTCGCCTGCTCAATTGGCTGGCCTGGGTAGGGCTGCTGGTGTTGGGCATGGCCGCCGGCGTCACCGGCACGGTGCTGCCCGACGACCAGCTTTCCGGCGGCAGCCTCAGCCTCATCGAGGGGGTCGTTCAGTCGATTCCGCTGATCGGCACCTACCTGATGCTCTGGCTGTTCGGCGGTGACTTCCCCGGCGAAAAGATCATCCCCCGCATGTACGGGGCGCACCTCATCGTCAGCGTGCTCATCCTCGCGCTGCTGGCACTGCGCTACGGGCTCGTACGGCGGCATGGGCACACCCGCTTCACGAAGCAGCGGCCGCGACCCATCAGTCGCCGCACCGGCCTGGTCGCGCTCGGAGCGCCCTTCACCGCAACCTGCGCGGTTCTCGTGCTGCTCGGAACGGTCGCACAGATCAACCCGATCTGGCTGTACGGCCCCTTCGAGCCCGGCTCGATCACCTCGGGCGCCGTACCCGGCTGGTACATGGGCTTCCTCGACGGCGGCCTGCGAATCATGCCGAACTGGGAACCCACCGTGTTCGGGCACCCCCTCACCCTCGCGGTGCTCGTACCGGCGCTCATCGTCCCTGGGATCTTCTTCACGCTCCTGGCCGCCTATCCGGTGATCGAGCGCCGGATCACTGGTGACCGGCGCGCGCACGACCTGCTGGATCGCCCCCGCGACGCGGCGAACCGTACGGCGCTCGGCGCCTCCGGAGTGACCTTTTACGGGCTCCTGTGGGCGGCGGCCTCGAACGACCAGATCGCCACACACTTCGGTCTCTCTCTGACCGCCCTCACCGTCTTCTTCCGCGTCGCCGTGATCGCGGGGCCGCCCCTGGCCTTCGTCGTCACCCGGCGACTCGGCCTCGGACTGCAGCAACGGGAACGCGACGAAGCCGAGCATGGCGTCGAAACCGGGTTGATCCGGCAACTCGCCAACGGCGGCTTCGAAGAAGTCACCCGCTCCCCGGACCGGCCATCGACCGACCTCGCTCGCGGCGGCACGTCCGGGTGAGGCCCGGCCGCGGCCTGTGTCGGCGCGGGATGCCAGGCGAGGGATCCGCACCGACGGTGCCGGGGATCGCGTGACCACGGAGCCTTTGTAGGCTGAACGAACGGAGGGGCCGTGGGGAGGTGATCGTGGTCGCGCGATCGGGGGACTCGGGTGGGCTCGATGAGGCTGCTTCGGTCTTCGTCGGTCTGCGGCCGCGTCTGTTCGGACCCCTACGGTCAGATCGCGGAGATCCTTCAGCTGAGTGAGGCGAACACCCGCCAGATGGTGAGCCGTGCGCGCAGGCATCTGTCCGCCGGGCGCCGCACGCCGGTGAGTTCCTCGGCGCATCGGCGCCTGCTGAAGACCTTCCTGGCCGCAGCCCGCCGCCGCGTGCGTGCTTCTGTCGCCACGTGAATCAGCGCTTCCGGCCCGCTGCGATGGCGATGGTGGTGATCAGGACGTTGACGGCTGCGATCGCCGCGACGACGGTGGCCACTCCGATCCGCGGTGCCGCGAGCGGCACGACGAGGATGACGCCGACGCCGCCGAGAATCGCAGCGGGCTTGACCACGGGCTCGGCCACGATGGGCGCGTGGACGAGCCACAGCGCCGTGAGGAACACCGCGGCCGGGATCGCGACGGCGTAGCAGATGGCGAGGGGTGAGGCATTGAGCTCATGTCCCGTCTGCTCGACCGCGATCTTGAGGCCGGCGCCGAGGGCCGCGAGAGCCGCGAAGATGCCGTAGTGGCCGTATCCCCATCGGTAGGACCGATGGCGGCGCTCGGCCAGACCCGCGCCGGCCGGCACGAGGAAGTAGAGCCACCAGATGGCGAACAGCAGCACGAGACCGGAGAGGGCGCTGACGACGAGCCGGCCGGGTCTTCGACGGCGGCCCGCAGCCATTGGGACACGAGCCCGACCCTCATGATGAAGTAGCCGAGTGTGACGGCCCGGTAGTCGGCGTGGCCGGCCGCGGCGGGTACGCCGGCGGCGAGGACCAGCGCACCGGCCATCTGCACCATGGTCAGCAGCCGATAGGCGACGTCGTCGGTGTCGTACGACGAGGCGAACCAGGTGAAGTTCATCCAGGCCCACCACACCGCGAAGAAGACCTGAAGGAACGGGAGGAGCCCGGCCAGGCCATGGCCGTCGGCGATGCCGTGCGCCAGCTGGGTGGTGACGGCCGCGACCGCGACCACAAAGGTCAGGTCGAACAGCAACTCCAGCTGACTGGAGACGCGGTGCGGCTCATCGATCGGCCGCGCACGCATCCGCACACGGATCCCCTTCGTCGCCGATGGCACGTTCTGGCTCCTGTCCCGCGAAAGGTCGGTTCTCACGGAGAAAGACCGGACAGCGCCCCGATCTGTGACGGACGAATTCCGCGAAGGCTGTCACAGGTGGTGGGGCTGTCCGGTCTTAGCTGGCGACCGGCTGCCAAGCGATGCCCCGGCGGAGCCGCACCCCACGGCCGAAAGACATCCCAGGAGCTAGTGATGTCAAGCAGCCCGTTCCAGATGATGCGGCCAGGCGGTCGCCTCGTCGTAGAGGGCACCGGTTTTGAGG
>NZ_JBFAJC010000125.1:1307-3194 GCF_040655075.1 Actinoallomurus sp. NPDC050550
GGCAACACCCGAAGCCCGTGGCCCAACCCTTGTGGGGGGAGCGGTCGAAGGTGGGGCCGGCGATTGGGACGAAGTCGTAACAAGGTAGCCGTACCGGAAGGTGCGGCTGGATCACCTCCTTTCTAAGGAGCACTACCACCAGCTCGTGGGTCTCCACGGGTTCGGTGGCTGGCCTGCTGTCACGAGCGAATGTCTCGTGGGTGGGTCTGCTCATAGGTTGTGGAGCACTGGCTATTCGGTCTTCTCGGTTCATGTTTCTTTGTTAGTACTGCCCGCGTGCGGGTCCAGGAAAGCGGAGGGTGTGGGGTGAGGGGCCGGGCACACTGTTGGGTCCTGAGGGAACGGGCGTTCACGCTCGGGCTTCTCAGGCAGAACCCCTCTTGTGGGGGTTCTCCGCGTTACAGGCTGATCTGGTCGCCATACCGCATCAAGGTCCTTGAGTTCGAGGGTTTTGGTGGTTTGGTGGTGGCTGGGGGTTGGTTCTGTCCGTGTTTTGAGAACTGCATAGTGGACGCGAGCATCTTTGTTCTTGTCGAGTGTGTTCAAGTTTTTTAGGGCACACGGTGGATGCCTTGGTACCAGGAGCCGATGAAGGACGTGGGAGCCTGCGATATGCCCCGGGGAGTTGGCAACCGAGCGTTGATCCGGGGATTTCCGAATGGGGAAACCTAGCACCTGTCATGGGGTGTTGCCTCCGTCTGAATTGATAGGGCGGTTGGTGGTAACGCGGGGAAGTGAAACATCTCAGTACCCGCAGGAAGAGAAAACAATAGTGATTCCCTGAGTAGTGGTGAGCGAAAGGGGATGAGGCTAAACCATGCGCGTGTGATAGCCGGCGGGTGTTGCGTGTGTGGGGTTGTGGGAGTGCCTTTGTCTGGACCGCCGTCTGGGCGTGGAGTCAAAAAACAACAGGATAGTCGAATGATCTGGGATGGTCGACCGTAGTCGGTGAGAGTCCGGTAGGCGAAATCTTGTTGTCTTCATTAGGTGTTTCCCGAGTAGCACGGGGCCCGTGAAATCTCGTGTGAATCTGCCAGGACCACCTGGTAAGCCTGAATACTCCCTGGTGACCGATAGCGGACTAGTACCGTGAGGGAAAGGTGAAAAGTGCCCCGGTGAGGGGTCGTGAAAGAGTACCTGAAACCGTGTGCCTACAAGCCGTCAGAGCTCCCGCGCCTCTTTGGGGTGTGGTGTGATGGCGTGCCTTTTGAAGAATGAGCCTGCGAGTTATGGTGTGTGGCGAGGTTAACCCGTGTGGGGGAGCCGTAGCGAAAGCGAGTCTGAATAGGGCGTTTTCAGTCGCATGCTGTAGACCCGAAGCGGAGTGATCTACCCATGGGCAGGTTGAAGCGCGGGTAAGACCGTGTGGAGGACCGAACCCACCAGGGTTGAAAACCTGGGGGATGACCTGTGGGTAGGGGTGAAAGGCCAATCAAACTCCGTGATAGCTGGTTCTCCCCGAAATGCATTTAGGTGCAGCGTTGCGTGTTTCTTGCCGGAGGTAGAGCTACTGGATGGCCTAGGGGGCCTACAAGCTTACTGAAGTCAGCCAAACTCCGAATGCCGGTAAGTGAAGCGTGGCAGTGAGACTGCGGGCGATAAGGTTCGTAGTCGAGAGGGAAACAGCCCAGATCACCGGCTAAGGCCCCTAAGCGTGTGCTAAGTGGTAAAGGATGTGGAGTTGCTGTGACAACCAGGAGGTTGGCTTAGAAGCAGCCACCCTTGAAAGAGTGCGTAATAGCTCACTGGTCAAGTGATTCCGCGCCGACAATGTAGCGGGGCTCAAGCACATCGCCGAAGCCGTGGCATCCCAGCAATACCCAGGCGTACTTGTACGTCCAGGGGTTGGGATGGGTAGGGGAGCGTCGTGTGGGCTGTGAAGCGGCA
>NZ_JBFAJC010000125.1:3290-5296 GCF_040655075.1 Actinoallomurus sp. NPDC050550
GCAGCGTGAGCTAGCCGTGGAGACCACACGAGTGAGAATGCAGGCATGAGTAGCGAATGAGGGGTGAGAAACCCCTCCGCCGGATGACCAAGGGTTCCTGGGGCAGGCTAATCCGCCCAGGGTAAGTCGGGACCTAAGGCGAGGCCGTGAGGCGTAGTCGATGGACAACGGGTTGATATTCCCGTACCCGCTGACACGCGCCCATGCTGAACCCACTGACACTAACATCGCAGACCCTGCTTGATCCCTTCGGGGGTCTTGTGTGGGCGAGTGGTGGACCTGAGGTGGTAGTAGGCAAGTGATGGGGTGACGCAGGAGGGTAGCTCAGCCCAGGCGATGGTTGTTCCTGGGGTAAGCATGTAGGGCGTGCCATAGGTAAATCCGTGGCGCATTAAGCCTGAGATGTGATGCCGAGCCGATTTAGGTGAAGTGAGTGATCCCATGCTGTCGAGAAAAGCCTCTAGCGAGTGTGTCGGCGGCCCGTACCCCAAACCGACTCAGGTGGTCAGGTAGAGAATACCGAGGCGATCGGGTGAACTGTGGTTAAGGAACTCGGCAAATTGCCCCCGTAACTTTGGGAGAAGGGGGGCCCCTGCTGGTGACCGAACTGGCTTCGTTAGCTGGTGGGGGTCGCAGATACCAGGGGGAAGCGACTGTTTACTAAAAACACAGGTCCGTGCGAAGTCGTAAGACGCTGTATACGGACTGACGCCTGCCCGGTGCCGGAACGTTAAGGGGACCGGTTAGTCCTTCGGGGCGAAGCTGAGAACCTAAGCGCCGGTAAACGGCGGTGGTAACTATAACCATCCTAAGGTAGCGAAATTCCTTGTCGGGTAAGTTCCGACCTGCACGAATGGCGTAACGACTTCCCCACTGTCTCAACCACAGGCCCGGTGAAATTGCACTACGAGTAAAGATGCTCGTTACGCGCAGCAGGACGGAAAGACCCCGGGACCTTCACTATAGCTTGGCATTGGCGTTTGGAGCGTCTTGTGTAGGATAGGTGGGAGACTGTGAAGCCATCACGCCAGTGGTGGTGGAGTCGTTGGTGAAATACCACTCTGGTCGTTTCGAGCGTCTAACCCGCGCCCGTGTATCCGGGTGGGGGACAGTGCCTGGTGGGTAGTTTAACTGGGGCGGTTGCCTCCCAAAGAGTAACGGAGGCGCCCAAAGGTTCCCTCAGCCTGGTTGGCAATCAGGTGTCGAGTGCAAGGGCACAAGGGAGCTTGACTGTGAGACAGACATGTCGAGCAGGTGCGAAAGCAGGGCCTAGTGATCCGGCACCACCGTGTGGATGGGGTGTCGCTCAACGGCTAAAAGGTACCCCGGGGATAACAGGCTGATCTTGCCCAAGAGTCCATATCGACGGCAAGGTTTGGCACCTCGATGTCGGCTCGTCGCATCCTGGGGCTGGAGTAGGTCCCAAGGGTTGGGCTGTTCGCCCATTAAAGCGGCACGCGAGCTGGGTTTAGAACGTCGCGAGACAGTTCGGTCCCTATCCGCTGTGCGCGTAGGAGACTTGCGAGGGTCTGTCCCTAGTACGAGAGGACCGGGACGGACGAACCTCTGGTGTGCCAGTTGTACCGCCAGGTGCATGGCTGGTTGGCTACGTTCGGTCGGGATAACCGCTGAAAGCATCTAAGCGGGAAGCCTTCCTCTAGATGAGGTCTCCCAACCCTAGTGGTTGTAAGGCCCCCAGCTAGACGACTGGGTTGATAGGCCGGAGATGGAAGCACCGTGAGGTGTGGAGTTGACCGGTACTAATAGGCCGAGTGGCTTGACACACACTTTCGTTCAAGAGCTGCGTTAAGCAAGAGATGTTCGCGTTCACTGTGCGGTTCCCGGGACACGGCCGGGAATCACAACCCCCGAGATCCCGTTAGGCGTTTCGGTGGTTTTGGCGAAGGGGAAACACCCGGTCCCATTCCGAACCCGGAAGTTAAGCCCTTCAGCGCCGATGGTACTGCACTGGAGACGGTGTGGGAGAGTAGGACACCGCCGGACAT
>NZ_JBFAJC010000126.1:0-4989 GCF_040655075.1 Actinoallomurus sp. NPDC050550
ATGACCCGCGGGCTAGACCAGGCGATCGCCGCCACCAACGACCCGGACCAGCGGCAGAAACTACAAGCAGCACTCGACTCCTGGACCGGCCAGCCCACCACCGGCCAAAGCCCGGCACCCCACACCGACCGCAACGACCGTGTGGATGGCGAGGCCGGGGCCATCGCTCCGGGGGCGGCGGTACACTTTCCGGCGCTTCCCTCGTTCGAGGAGGCGTCCGAGAGTGTGCCGGAGGCCGACTCTTCGGGGCAGGCGGCCGCCGGGCCGTTGATGCGGTCGACTATCGACGCGATGGGGGACCTGGTCGATAGGGTGAATAAGGCACTCGCTGAGTTGGGGTGGAAAGAAGGGCCAGTCGATGCCGATGTTGTCCAACGCGTACTCAACGGTGTCTTTGTTCCGGCTGGGCGTCGTGAGCCTGTTGATTCGGCAAAGGCGCCGACCGATCTGAAAGGTCGGGCGGTATGGGTAGCCCACCAGATCAGTGGTCGTAATTACGGGCTCCAAGGCGGGGGTTCCGGACCGGAGTTCGAGCGTTTTTGGCAAATCTTCTTGCCTCTTCAGGATGAAGAAAATGCGTCAGACTACCACAAAAAAACCCTTGCCACGCATTCGTGGCTCGATCTCCGCATCGAAGTAGAAATAAAATCCTATTTCCAGGGATCGGATGGCAATTTTTACCTAACCGAAGAAATGGCTGCGCGCGCAGGGGTTGCCCGCGGGAAATGGGACCCCGTGGCCATCATCGAAGGCATCGCAGGCCCCTTGCAGACGCTCTACGACGAAGCCGGATACCCGCCCGTAGATCCGATATTCGACGAAACCCAGCGGACCGAAAATGAACTGACACGCCGTTTCGGGGACGGTAACGGTTCGCCCGTCCCGCTGAGCGAGATATTTCGCCCCGAATACGGCTACGAATTGACGGACCTGGGCCGTGCATCGTTCATCGGCCCGCCCGTCGTCGGCGAGTCGACAGGCCTGCACGTCCACCACACGCAAGGTGTCGTACTCGCGGGGCTGCCCGTGATCTTGAACCGAATACTGACGGGATCGTATCCAGAACGAGCGACAAACGCGGTTAACCGCGACACAATGGCCGACGGTCTCCGATTCGGAAAGGACTTGGCCGGCCGATTCGTTCGCTGGTGGGCCACCAAAGAGCGGCGGCAAGTAGCTTGGACCCCGGATCCGGAAACGCTGGCCAACCACTTTGGGTCCATCCCGAAGGTCAGAGCGCTATGGGGTGTCGCCGCACTGGCTTACATCCATGCCGCCGGCATGGTGAACGCAATCGTCAAAATGAGCGAAGATGACCACATCCTCAAGCGGAACTTCGATGTGATCTCCCGAAACGACCCTTCCGTCCTTCTGAACGGACTCGGACAGGATGTCCGCGATTACCTAGATGCGGACATAAATTACGCTCTCGACAGTTTCCGTACACGCTACGAAAATAGAACCCAGGCTTGGCTGTCCCAGGAATATGATGTCCTGGATACAAGAATGCCACTACATAATGGAACCATCAGAGACTACCTTTGCGCCGCCCTAGCGCAAAGGTATGATGCCAATATCAGTCATTCCACTATTTTCGAGATGACCACTGTGGGAAATCTCGATGATCATTACGGGCTGCTACGGATTCCGCAGGCAGTGATCGAGATCCGGCATTTCGGAGCCGAACGTGTCAACATCGAAACGGCCCGGCAGCACCATATAATGTTCGCTGAGATCGCGCGCCGCGAATACGCCGCCGTATCGGAGTGGGAGTCCTCTCCATCACGATCTGCGGCCCACCTGGAAGCCCTATGGCGATCCGTCCAACCATCCCAGGAACAAGCAAGACCGGGTGGGCGATCCACCAGGGGCCTGACCGGTGGGTTGCGGGTGGATGATCCGCTGGTGCTCAGGTGGCCGGTCGGTCATGAGATCGCTCTGGACATCACCGAACGAGGTTCCGCACAAGATCAACGGCGACGGGCCCCGGATAACCGCCACTCCATCCCTGAGCTCGATGAATTCCACGGCGCCCTCGACGCTCTGCCACTCGAACCGGCCAAGACGGTGTACACGTTCGAGGCACCGTTCCCGGCCAGGGAGCCAGGCGGGAGCAGCCGCACCCCGACCTCCGGTGGTGACTCATTCTCCTACACCGTCACCTCAACGGGCCGCATCATCTTGCCCGACGGCCTGGAGCTGTCCGCCGATGGGTGGGTCCGCCATGGCCCTGACTTCCTCCACACCGCCCACGGTGCGGTGTTGTTCGGCGACAGCGGCTGGATCGGCCGTGTGCAGAACTGGGACACCCTGTCCGAAGCACTCAAGATGGAAACGCTCCCGCCCTACCGGACGCATACCGACTCCACCACCTTCTTCCTCACCCCCGCCAACGGCCGCGGCCCGTCGATCCGCATTGGCACGCTCACCACCAGCGCATCCGCAGCGGCTCACAGCCATGACGAAGCCGATCCGACCGACATACCTTCGGCTTCCGGCACTATCTCCCCCGATGACCGCCGGATCCACCTCGACCATCCATCGCCGAGTACTGACCCAGTAAGCGCGAGAGCCGCCGAAGCCGCCGGTCAGGACGCGTCCGGAGCCACGGCGCCGAGGCTGGGGCCGTCAGCGTTCCGTAACGAGACTTCGAGGGGCTTGGTCCCTCCCGCCGTGGAGGCGGTGGCCTCACCGCAAACCGCCAACCCGAACGAAGACGTTCCGCCGAGTCCTCGACGCAATTCGTTGGACGCCCGGGTCGCGGAAGGCGTATCAGAGGGGCTTGATCGGCCTCCTCCCGCGATCGACGACACCGACGCCTACACCGATGCCGATGCCGATGCCGATGCCGATACCGATGGCCTGGAGGCTACGCAACAGGCGCAGACCGCCGGCCCGCACATCGGTCGCGACGAGGATTCCCGGCGTGGATTGGTCGAGCAGGTGGCTGCCCGGGTCACGGCGCTGCCCGATGTGCCGGGACGGATTACTCTCACCGAACTGCGAGACAACGTCACTGCGGTCGTGGCGCAGATCGATGGCCAGTTGGGTGTGGTCTCCGATCGCCTGTCGGCGGGGGCGGTTCAAGCCCGAGACGAATTGTGTTCGGTGCTGCTGCAGGCGTTGGCTCGTGAGTTGTTCCCCCGTGGTATCGCGTCTTCACGTGCGCTGGATGGTGCAGTGGTTGCGCCTGATTCCGCCGCCCGGCGTTCGTTGGGCCGTCCTGATGACTGGGTGGCCGTGGAGACCTGGGACGGGCTGTTCGAACAGGTCGAAGAAACCGGATCGGGTGCTGTCGCATTCGTGACGGTGGGTGTCCCTGGTGGAATCGGTCACGCGTTCGCCGTGGTTAACACCGCTCAAGGCCTGCAGGTAGCCGACCCGCAAGCCACCGAACCCGCACAGCGGGTCCACCCGGCGACCGCGCCAGGACTACAGTCCCTCATCCAGCCGGACGCATCCCCTCAGCTGCGAACACCGATTCATACGCGGGCATTGATCGTTTCTGGAATGGGACGGGTGCGAGAGTTCCCCGGACCTTTGCCTGTCGAGTCGGCCTCGACCGCACGTTCGATCTTCGACGCCGCCGACCCCCGCATTGGCATGTATCCCGGCGGTTCGTCGCGTAACCCCGGAAGTTCGCGAGCCCGGTCTCAGCCCGGCTGGTCACCGGCCAACGTCACGCCTGGCGCCGGGCCCTCCTCGGCGCCATTCAATCCGCCGGTCGCCGTCCCTCCGGCCCAGCGCCCCCCTGTTTGGTCGGGTGCTAGGCAACGTCCGAGCCAGCCCAAGCCAGAAGATGGGTATTTTTATGCGCTAGACCAGCGTCTGGCGCAACACGTCTTCCGGCTCCCACTGACACTGACCGACATAACCGAAAAGAAACTGGTACGGTATTTCACCGAGCGCGATTTTAGCAAAATACGCAAGGAAATTAATAAGCAGATCAGAGATGAGGCGGATGAACTAGTCAACTGGTCCCGCGACAATGCAGGTGTGCGGATGAGCGGAAGGCTGTCCGACCGGGAACTGATGGGGCTTATGAATGATACCCTGTGGCGCAGGTATCCAGAAATCAGTTCTTATCTAAACCGTGCGGACAAAACGTCGAAGCGCGACGTCAACATGGATCCCGACGAGTGGATACAGGAGACGATCGATCTCGGTGGCACCGCGATTGATGTCGTCTCCGATCCGAGCATGCCGGCGGACCTGAAAGCGACCATTCTCGGGCATTCGGCACGCGCGATCGGAATGGTTAACGCGGCGGGATATAATGTCCCCCCGTTTACGCTCATGCTTCTTAAGTATGTAAGGTCCCTGCGTATCGACGTGAGGAGTCCAGGGAGAAGACTGCCTCCGCAGCTGGTCATCGAAAAGGATGCCAATCCGCACTTTGATGGGCTTGCTATGGCTTCGGGCGCTTACTCGATATTTATTAACCCGCAGCTTGTCACTAGGAGGCAGGTCGAACCTGAGCGCGCATTCTCGTTTAGTGACATTTCACAAGAACCGGCGGTCGCCGGAATCGTTCACGAGATCGGCCATATCCTCCATCGAACTCAGAACCGCGAACTTGAACTGGATTTGTGGCATACGGCGCTGAGAGATCCACAGGCGTGGGAGGCTCTCGGCAGCGTGAGTCGATATGCGCAGCAGGGAGATTCCATTCATGAATTTGTGGCAGAGTTCTTCGTCAAATCGGTGTACAATGCCAATACTGGCCTAGATCCCAACCTATGGCAGTTTCTTTCGCGGCTCTATCAGGATCTGGGCGGCCCGGTACCGCAGTCGTTGCCGGCCCCTCCGGCGCCGCCGGAGGGAGTGCTGCCATCTGTGCCCCCGGGGACGGCGTTCCAGCCGAGTCGGCAAGGCAGCACGATCCCGCGTCCAGGGACGGCGTTCCAGCCGAGTCGGCAAGGCAGCACGATCCCGCGTCCAGGGACGGCGTTCCAGCCGAGTCGGCAAGGCAGCACGATCCCGCGTCCA
>NZ_JBFAJC010000126.1:5087-5257 GCF_040655075.1 Actinoallomurus sp. NPDC050550
CAGGGACGGCGTTCCAGCCGAGTCGGCAGGGCAGCACGATCCCGCGTCCAGGGACGGCGTTCGAGCCGGGTTGGCCGGGTCGTGGGGGGGCGCGTGGGGACGATCCGGTGGCGTTGCGGTGGCCGGTGGGGCATCCGATCGTGGTGGAGGTCATTGAGCGGGGTTCGCCG
>NZ_JBFAJC010000127.1:0-5042 GCF_040655075.1 Actinoallomurus sp. NPDC050550
GCGGGCCACCCGTCCTCCGCGTCCGGGGCCTCGACGATGACGTGGGCGTTGGTCCCCGACACCCCGAACGACGACACCCCCGCACGGCGAGGACGATCCGTGCCCGGCCACTCCACCGCCTCCGTCACCAACTCCACCGCACCCGACGACCAATCCACATGCCGCGACGGCTCATCAATGTGCAACGACGCCGGCACCACACCACACCGCATCGCCAACACCATCTTGATCACACCCGCCACACCAGCAGCCGCCTGAGTGTGCCCGATGTTCGACTTCACCGATCCCAGCAACAAGGGACGACCACCCGGACGACCCCGCCCATAGGTGGCCAGCAACGCGTTCGCCTCAATCGGATCACCCAAAGTCGTACCAGTACCGTGCGCCTCCACCACATCCACATCACCAGGACCCAACCCCGCACTCGCCAACGCCGCACCAATCACCCGCTCCTGCGACGGACCATTCGGCGCCGTCAACCCATTACTCGCACCGTCCTGATTCACCGCCGAACCCCGCACCACCCCCAACACCCGACGACCATTACGCCGCGCATCCGACAACCGCTCCAACAACAGCACACCGACGCCCTCCGACCAGCCGGTGCCGTTGGCGGAGGCCGCGAAGGCCCGGCAACGGCCGTCGGGGGAGAGCCCTCCCTGGCGGCTGAAGGAGATGAACATCTCCGGGGTGGCCATGACGGTCACCCCGCCCGCCAGCGCAAGGTCACACTCCCCCGCCCGCAGCGCCTGACCCGCCAGATGAATCGCCACCAACGACGACGAACACGCCGTATCCACCGTCACCGCCGCGCCCTCGAGACCGAACGCGTAAGCGATACGCCCGGAGGCGATGCTGCCGCTGCTGTTGCCGCCCAGGTAGCCCTCGAAGCCGGCCAGGCTCTCCGGGACCGCGCCGTAGTCACGGCCGGACGCGCCCAGGAGGCGCGCGCCGTAGTCGCTGTGCACCACCCCCATGTACACGGCGGTGCGGCTCCCCCGCAGAGTCGCCGGATCGATCGCGGCGGACTCCAGGGACTCCCACGAGACCTCCAGGAGGAGCCGCTGCTGCGGATCGATGGTCAGCGCCTCACGGGGGCTGATCCCGAAGAAGTCAGCGTCGAAGTCGGCGGGACGGTCGAGGAACCCTCCTTCGCGGGCGTACGTGGTGCCCGGTCGGCCGCGATCGGGATCGTAGAGGGCGTCCAGGTCCCAGCCCCGGTCGTCCGGGAACCCGGACACGACGTCGCGGCCGGAGATCACCGTCTCCCACAGATCCGCCGGCGACGCGACCCCACCCGGATAACGGCAGGCCATTCCGACGATCGCGATCGGCTCGGCGCCGCCCGACTCGAGCTCCTTGAGGCGCTTTCGCGTCTTGTGGAGGTCGAGTGTGACGCGCTTCAGGTACTCGCGAAGCCTCTCCTCATTGGCTGTCATCGTTCACACCTCCTGCGGATGGACGGGCGGACGGTGGGGTGTGCCGGTGTTCCCGGGCGTGCCGTTCTCCTCTGGCGCGTGAGCCTCGCCGGGTCATGAGGAGCCGAGTTCGTTGTCGATGAGGGCGAACATCTCGTCGTCGGTGGCCGACAGGATCTGCTCCGACACCTCGTCGTCGTCCGTCTCGGCGGCCGACACCAGCGCGGACAGTGCCTCCAAACGTTCGGACACCCGGGTCCGCTCGCCTGTGGCGAGGTTCATCGCACCGAGAGCGCGGCCGATCCGGTCGAGTTCGGTGAGCACGGTGGTCGCCGACAGCGGTGGCCCGTCCGCCGTTCCGGCCTCGATGAGGGCCGTGTCCAGGAATCGGGCGAGCAGATCGACGGTCGGATGGTCGAACGCCACGGTCGCGGGCAGCCTGATCCCGCTGATCTCGTTGAGGCGGTTGCGCAGGTCCAATGAGATCAGCGAGTCGAAGCCGAGCTCTTTGAACGCCCGGTCAGGGTCGACGTCGGCGGGACCGCCCAGCCCGAGTGCCGCGGCCGCCTCCGACCGCACGAGTCCGCGGAGGATCTCCAGGCGGTCGGCCTCCGCGTGCCCGGCCAGGTCCCGCAACGGTGACACATCGCCGGGCGCCGGGCGCCGGGCGGCCGCCGGTCTCGGGACACCGGGCCGGACGAGCGCGCGGAGCGGCGGCGGGACGTCGTTGTACGGCGCCCGGGTCCACCGCGTGGCCACCACGGCGGGCGGCGCGACCGCGCGGGCCATGTCGAACAGCGTCAGTCCCGTGGCGGTGGGCAGCGCCGGCGTCGCGGAGGCCGCGAGCCGCCGCTGCTCGGCCGGTGACAACCGGCCGGCCATGCCGATCTCCCATGGCCCCCAGGCCACCGACCGCGCGGGCAGACCGCTCGCTGCCCGATGGTCCGCCAGCGCGTCGAGGAACGCGTTGGCCGCCGCGTAGTTGCCCTGTCCGGCGCTGCCGAGCACCCCGGCGATCGAGGAGAACAGCACGAACCCGGAGAGATCCAGGTCCTTGGTCAGCTCGTGCAGGTGCCACGCGGCGTCCGCCTTGGCGCGGAAGACGGTCTCGACCCGGTCGCCGGTCAGCGTCTCCACCAGGGCGTCGTCGACGACACCCGCCGCGTGCACGACGGCGGCCAGCGGATGCTCAGCGGGGATCCCGGAGAGGAGTGCGGCGAGGGCGGCGCGGTCGCCGACGTCACAGGCCTGGACGTCGACGGAGGCACCGAGGCCGGTGAGTTCCGCGTGGAGCTCCTCGACGCCGGGGGCGTCCGGTCCGCGCCGGCCGGCCAGTAGCAGGTGTCGGGCCCCGTGGGCGGTGACCAGATGCCGGGCCACCGCGGCGCCCAGCCCTCCGGTGCCGCCGGTGATCAGTACCGTCCCGGAGGGATCCCACGACGGGATGGCGTTCCCGGCGGACGCCGGCAGCCGGCGCAGGCGGGGCACGACGATCCGGCCGTCGCGGATGGCGACTTCGGGTTCGTCCGCGGCGACGGCGGCGGGCAGGGCCGGGAGCCACGGCTCATCGGCCGGTACGGCGACCAGCTTGATCCGCTCGGGATGCTCGGCCTGCGCCGAGCGTACGAGACCGCGCACCGCGGCGTCCGCGAGTGCGGTCGCCGTGGGGTCGCCGGCCCGGGTCAACACCACGAGCGGGGTCTCGGCGAGCCGCGGCTCCGTCACCCATTCCCTGACGAGGGCCAGCGCCCGGCACGTGAGCGCGAGGGCCTCGGCCGCCGGATCCTCGCCGCCGGTGCCGAACAGTGCCGCGATCCCCGCCTCGGGTCGTACGGCGGCGTCGAGAAAGTCGGAGACGGCGGGAAGGCGACGGATCTCCGTCAGACCGGGTGGGGGCGCGTCGCCGACCACGGCCCAGGCTCCCGAGGTGCCGCCGGACCGCGGGCCGTTCTCGGCGGGCACCCAGTCGACGCCGCACAGCGCCAGGTCGGCCGCGCCGCCGAGCCGGACATCCTCGGAGGCCGGGCGGGACAGGAACGACGCGACTGAGGCCACGGGGGCACCCGTCGCGTCGGCGATGTCGAGCCGTGTCCCGCTCCCCGTGAGGCTGATCCGGACTCGCAGGGCCGAAGGCCGTGTGGAGTACAGGGCGACGCTGCTGACCGCGAACAGCATCTCCGCGCTCTCCTGGGCGGCCACGAGGAAGTCCCCCTGGAACGCGGCGTCCAGCAGCGCGGGATGGACCGAGAACCCCTCCACGTCGAGCTCGACCGGTGGAGCGGCCTCCGCGTAGATCACGTCGCCCAGCCGCCAGGCGGCCCGTAATCCTTGGAACGCCGGGCCGTACTCCAGCCCGATCGCGGCGAAGTCGCGGTACACCTCGGTCATGGGCAGCGGCTCCGCCCCGGCGGGCGGCCAGGGCTCCCGCCCGAACTCGGGGACGGGCGCGCCGATTGCGAGGACACCGGCGGCGTGGGTGACCCATTCGTCCGGCGCGTCGTCCGGGCCGTCGCCTTCGCGCCGGGAGTGGACGGTGATCCGCCGGCGGCCGTCCTCGTCCGGCTCGGCGGCGGTGACGCGCACCTGTACCGCCTCTCCAGGGCCGAGCAGCAGGGGCGCCTGGAGGGTCAGCTCCTCGATGAGGTCGCATTCCGTCCGGGACATCAGGGTGAGGACCAGGTCGACCAGGACGACGCCGGGAACCACCACCGTGCCGTCGATGACGTGGTCGGCGAGCCACGGATGACCGTCCAGATCGATCCTGCCCGTCAGGACGAGTCCTTCAGGCAGGGCGACCGAGGCGCCGAGGATCGGATGGCGTACGGCGGTCAGGCCCGCAGTGCCGAGGTCGCCGCGGGCGGCCCGCTCGGGCCAGTGCCGCCGATGCTGGAAGGCGTACGTCGGCAGCTCCACCTGCCGCACCGGATCCGCCGCGAAGAAGGACGCCCATTCGACCGCGGCGCCACGGGTGTGGGCATGGGCCAGGAACTCCAGGACGGACCGCGCCTCCGGCCGGCCGGCACGGACGGTGGGCAGGAACCGCGCCGTGGCGCCCGGCGGAAGACAATCGGGGCCCATCACGGTCAGCACCGCGTCCGGACCGATCTCGGCGAAGGTGGTGACGCCGTCGGCGTGGAGCGCGGCAACCGTGTCGGCGAACCGCACGGTCGCACGGACCTGGTCGACCCAGTGATCCGGGTCGCGAAGCTCGCCGGGTTCGGCGAGCCGGCCGGTGACGGTGGACGCCATCGGGATCTCGGGTTCGGTGTACGTCAGCGCGGCGACGGTCCGGCGGAACTCCTCCAGCATCGGCTCCATCAGGGGAGAGTGGAACGCGTGGCTCACCGCCATCGGCTTGACCTTGCGTCCGAGACCCCGGAAATGGTCGGCGACCTGTCGTACGGCGTCCTTCTCCCCGGAGACCACGACCGAGTCGGGGCCGTTGACGGCGGCGAGGGCGACGCGATCTTCGCAGCCGGCCAGCACCGGGAGAGCCTCGGCCTCGGACGCCCGTACGGAGAGCATCGCCCCGTCGGTGGGCAGGGCCTGCATCAACCCGCCCCGCACCCCCACCAAGCGAGCGGCATCGGCCAACGACAACACCCCCGCCACATGAGCCGCCGC
>NZ_JBFAJC010000128.1:0-4813 GCF_040655075.1 Actinoallomurus sp. NPDC050550
AAGGAGAGCGGCTTCGACCCGCTGTCACGCACGTGTGAGTTCATGCTGAAGGAAGAGGCCCACCACATGTTCGTGGGCACCACCGGCATCGACCGCGTCGTGGGCCGCACCGCGCGGCTCATGGTCGAGCACGACACCGACGACGCCGGGCCGCACGGCGCGATCCCCTTCAATGTCATCCAGAAGTACCTGAACTTCCACTACTCGGTGTCGCTGGACCTGTTCGGCGGGGAGACCTCGACGAACGTCGCGAACTACTTCTCCGCCGGGCTGAAGGGCCGCTGGCAGGAGGAGCGGCGCAAGGACGACCACCGGCTCACGGACCGGGGCGCGCACGTCGACGCGATCATGGACGGCGAGCTGTCCACGGTGGAGGTGGAGGCGCTGACCGCGCTCAACACCGACCTGCGCAACGAGTACATCGCCGACTGCGAGAGCGGCGTGAAGCGCTGGAACCGCATCCTGGCCGATTCCGGCCTCCCCCACCGGCTGCGCCTGCCGCACCGCGGGTTCAACCGGTACGTCGGCGCGTTCGCGAAGGTCAACGTCGCACCCGACGGCGAGCCGTTGTCGGACGAGGAGTGGGCGGCACGCAAGGACGCCTGGCTCCCGACCGAGACGGACAAGGCGTTCGTCTCTTCTCTCATGCGGCCCGTGTACGAGCCCGGTAAGATCGCCAGCTGGTTGGAGCCGCCGCGGAACGGCATCAACGGCAAGCCGTTCGAGTACGAGTACGTCCACCTCTGATCGAGGGCGTGAGTCCGGGTGTTCAACGCCAGCACGTATCTCGTCGACCGGCACGTCGAGGCCGGGAACGGCGACCGCATCGCGATCACCGGACCGGGCGGCACGCTGACCTACGCGCGGTTGCTGGGCCGGATCCTCCGTACGGCCTCCGGTCTGCGCGAGCTCGGCGTACGGCCCGAGGAGCGGGTCATGCTGTCGATGGTCGACGGCCCGGACCTGCTCACGCTGATCCTCGCGACGATGCGCGTCGGCGCGGTGCCGGTTCCGGTCTCCACGATGCTGACCGCCAAGGACCTGGCCGAGCTGCTGCGCGACTCGCGGGCGCGGGTCCTGGCCGCGAGCCCGGAGTTCGCCGCGTCCGCCGAGGAGGCCGCGCAGTCCGCGCCGGAGCTCGCCGCGTTCATCCTCAGCGGCCCCGACGCGCCGCGCCCGCCCGCCTGGGCGGCAGGCCACCGGCTCGACGAGGTCGCCGGTGACGAGGGAGGCGGCGACCCGTACGACACGCACCCGGACTCCAGCGCGCTGTGGCTCTACACCTCCGGGACGACCGGTCTGCCGAAGGCCGCCGTGCACCGGCACGCCTCGATCCGGTCCGTCGCCGAGACGTACGGCACGCAGGTGCTCGGCGTCCGGCCGGAGGACCGGTGCCTGTCGGTGCCGAAGCTCTTCTTCGCGTACGGCATCGGCAACGCCTGCTTCTTCCCGCTCGCCGCCGGGGCGTCCGCCGTGCTGGAGCCGGGCCGCCCGACGCCGGCGCTGATCGCCGAGCGGGTCGAGCGGGAGCGCCCGACTCTGTTCTTCGGCGTGCCGACCTTCTACGCCGCGCTGCTCGCGGCCGAGCTTCCGGCCGAGACGTTCGCGCCGGTCCGCGCGGCGGTGTCGGCGGGCGAGCCGCTGCCCGCGCCGATCTTCCGGAGGTTCGCCGAGCGGTTCGGCGTGGAGATCCTGGACGGCATCGGTGCGACCGAGGCGCTGCACATCTTCATCTCCAACCGCGCGGGCCAGGTCCGGCCGGGCAGCAGCGGCCTGCCGGTGCCCGGGTACGACGTGCGCGTCGTCGACGACGCGGGCGCCGACGTCCCCCTCGGAACGCCCGGTCACCTGCTCGTGCGCGGCGACTCGATCGCCACCGGCTACTGGTGCCGTACGGCGGTCACCCGGCAGGTGTTCCAGGGCGAGTGGCTGCGCACCGGCGACACCTACGTCCGCGACGAGGACGGGTCGTACCGGTTCCTCGGCCGGTCCAACGACATGATCAAGGCCGGCGGGATCTGGGTGTCCCCGAGCGAGGTCGAGGCGCGGCTGCTGGAGCATCCCGACGTCGCCCAGGCGGCGGTGGTCGCGCTGCCGGACGGCGACGGCCTGGACAAGCCCGTCGCCGCCGTCGTCCGCGCGCCCGGCACCGCCGTCACCACCGAGGAGATCATCGCGTTCTGCCGCGACGGGCTCGCGTCGTTCAAACGGCCGCGCGCGGTGCACTTCGTCGAGTCCCTGCCGACGACGGCGACCGGGAAGATCCAGCGCTACCTCGTCCGCGAGCGGCTCGACGGCCTCGCTCCCCCGGCCGACGCCGGACGCGACCTCCTCGACGAGACCCGATCCTGACCAACGGCCTCTGCCCACGTATCGCGCGAACGGTCAGGCGGCGGGCTCCACGGCGCCCGCCATGGCGGGCGTGGGCCGGGCCTCGGCAGGGGCGAGGTAGTCCCGCATCCGGCGCTCCGGACCGTGCCGCCGCAGCACGAGGTAGCCGATGAACGCCGCCGGCGCGAAGCACACCTGGGCGGGGATGAGCGAGGGAGTGTGCCCGGTCAGCCAGCCGATGACGGGCGGGGCCACCGCCGGCGCGAGTGCCCCGAAGACGACCACCAACGGCAGCGCCGTCCGCAGTCCGGCCGCGCCGTACGCCTTGTACGCCGCCGTGGTGAACAAGGCGTACGCCAGGAGGTCGCCCATGCCGATCACGGCACCGAGGTCGCCGATGCGGAGCCCGGCTGAGGGAGCGAACGGATACCCCTGGATGGCGTCCGCGAGTCGCTGGGTGAGCGGCAGCACCGTGGCGAACGTCAGGTCGTACGCTCCGAGGAGCAGGACGAACCACGCGATGTTCCGCAGCCGCATGCCGCCCTGGACGTTCAGGTTCGTGGCGGAGACGACGATGAGCCCGACGACGCAGCTGTTGGCCAGCCAGTAGACGGGCGAGTTTCCGCCGAGCAGCAGCCGGCTCGTGAAGTCGGTCGCGAGGAGCGCGAGGATCGCGCTCCACCGGAGGAGATTCCGGGCGACGACCGGCTGATAGCCCACCGTGAGCCCACCGGCGAAGACCAGGCACAGCACGACCGGGAGGGCCGCACCCGGGAGCGCGAGGTAGAGGAACGGGAGGGCGAGGACGAAGCCCATCATCACGGCGATGTCTCGGCCGTTGAACGTACCCACCGGCGGGCGCGGCACGCGGACCTTGCGGAAGTACAGCACCGCGCCCAGCGGCACCGCCAGCGCGAACGCGGAGTTGACACCCGCCAGGTAGAGCGTCTGCACGGCGCTCATGCCGCACCCCGCACGAAGGTCTTCTCCTCCAGGTCGCAACGCAGCGGGCACAGCGCGCGGGCCTCGTCGGGCCCGAGGCGTACGACCTCCGCGACGGCGTCGATCCCCCGGGTGCCCAGCCGCTCGGTGACGTCCACCGGGGACGCATGCTCGGAGACGACCGTGACGTGCAGCTTCCCGTCCACGACCTGGGCACGGTGGCGCACCGGCCACTCCGCGCCCGGCAGTTCGTCGAGGGCTTCGATGATGTCGCGGGGGGTGACCAGGCCCGCCGCCGTGTCGAGCAGCCGGTTCGCCTTGCCGAGGACCTGTGAGACGGCGGGAATACCGGCCAGCTCGCAGTCGAGTCGTTCGGGGAGCGCCCGTACGACGTCGCGGGTGTCGTAGCGGAAGACCGGCATGCACTCGCGGTAGGGGAAATATGGGGTGACGGTGAGCGTGCCGAGCCGACCGGGTTCGGCCGGCTCCCCGGTCTCGAGGTCGAGCACCTCGGTGTACCCCATGTTCGGATCCGGGTGCAGGTGGTGGCGGCGGCAGATCCGGCCGCCGACCGGGAGCGTCTCCGTCATCCCGTAGGCGTCGCCGACCTGGTCCACACCGAACGTCTCGCGCGCCGCCTGTGCGAGCGCGGGCGACAAGACCTCCCCGCCGAGGAACACTCCGCGCAGCCGGAAGTCGGCCGGGCCGAGACCGCGGCGGCGCGCCGCGGACACCATCTGGGCGATGTAGCTGGGGTAGGCACTGATCAGCGTGGGCGTGACCCCGGCGGTGTCCAGCAGGTGATCAAGGGATTCATCCGGCGGCACCTGACCGACCACCCGGGTCGCCGCGCCGGCCAGCCGGAAGACCTCGATGTCCTCCTGCACCGCGGCCGTCGCCCGGGAACTGATGTTGATCTGCATGCAGTCGCCGGGCCGGGCCTCGCCGCGCAGTACCAGCGACAGGGCTATCAGCGCGGGCCACAGCTCGATCTCGTAGCGGGACAGCCAGACCCGGGCGGGCGCTCCGGTCGTGCCGGTGGTCTGGGTGACGATCTGGGGTTCGCCGCAGATGAAGTCGCGCGGCCGGGCCACCAGATCCGCCTTGCGGGTGACCGGGATGTTCCGCAGCGAGTCCGGGGTCAGCGCGCCCGGCTCGACGCCCGCCGCCTCGAACAGCTCCTGGTAGAAGACGGACCGCCGCGCCAACCGGCGCGCGGTACGTTGCAGCGCGCGGGTCTGCAGGTCCCGGCGTTCGGCCGGGTCGGCGAACGGGCCGTCGATCAGCTGCTCGACGTCGTCACCCGGCGAGCCGAACTCCTCGATCGTCGCGAGCGCGTCCTCGACGAGCCGCTCGACCAGCCGTGGGTTGATGGGCCGCCCCAGGACCATGGCCAGCGCCACCCGCACCTGGCGAATCCCGGCCTCGAGCACCTGATCTCCTAAGAGCGTCAGCGGGGGGAAGGAGTGGCGGGGGGGGGGGGGGGGGGGCCCCCCCCCCCCCGGGGGCCGGGGGGGGCGAGGGGGCGCGGCGGAGAGCA
>NZ_JBFAJC010000129.1:0-4753 GCF_040655075.1 Actinoallomurus sp. NPDC050550
ATGCGTCCAACCCCGACACCCACGACTCAACGTCGCTTACCGCCACCTCTGTCACAGTAGAACCATAAACCCAGAAAGCTCACTGTAGTACTAGGACGCGGCGGCGAGGTTCAGCTCTTCTCCTTCTCCGGGGTCGCGGCGGCCTCCTGTTCCAGCTCGGCGGCGACCTGGCGGATCTTCGGGTCGGAGCTGGTGCGCTCCAGCTCGTGGCTGAGTTCGTCCAGTTCGGCACCGCCGGCCATCAGGCCGGTGAGCTCGTCGCGGGTGATTTCGCCCTTGGCGTGGTAGCCGATGCCGTGGCCGCGGTTGAGCAGCAGGAACCGGTCGCCGACCGGGTAGGCGTGGTGCGGGTTGTGGCTGATGAAGATGACGCCGAGTCCGCGATCCCTGGCCTGGACGATGTAGCGGAGCACGACGCCGGCCTGCTTCACGCCGAGCGCCGCCGTGGGCTCGTCGAGGATGAGCACTTTGGCGCCGAAGTAGACGGCTCGGGCGATGGCGACGCACTGGCGCTCGCCGCCGGACAGGGTGCCGATGGGCTGGTCGACGTCGCGCAGGTCGATGCCCATGTTGGCCAGCTCGGTCTTGGTGGTCTGCCGCATGAAGCCGATGTCCATACGGCTCAGGGGCCCGAATCCCTTGCGGGCCTCCGAGCCGAGGAAGAAGTTGCGCCACACCGGCATGAGCGGGACCACGGCCAGGTCCTGGTGCACGGTGGCGATGCCCCGCGTCAGGGCGTCGCGGGGCGAACCGAAGTGGACCGGCTCGCCCTCGACCTCGTAGGTGCCCTCGTCCAGCGGATGCACACCCGCAATGATCTTGATCAGAGTGGACTTCCCGGCGCCGTTGTCGCCGAGGACGCAGGTCACTTTTCCGGAGTCCACGTCCATCGACACGTCCGCGAGGGCGATGACGTTGCCGTAGTGCTTACCCGCCTTGGTCAGACGAACGAGCGGGGTCTCGGTGGTGGTCATCGGCTGGCCTCCGTCCGGCGGCGGACCCAGAGATTGAACAGGGTGGCGAAGAGGAGCATTGCGCCGAGGAAGAAGAAGAACCAGTCGGGGTTCCATCCGGCGTAGACGATGCCCTGGGTGGTCATTCCGAAGATGAACGCGCCGATCGCCCCGCCGACCGCGGAGCCGTACCCGCCGGTGAGCAGGCAGCCGCCGATGACGGCGGCGATGATGTACCGGAACTCGTTGCCGACGCCCTCACCGGACTGGACGGTGTTGAAGGAGAACAGCAGGTTCATGCCGGTGAACCAGGTCGTGAAGCCCACGGCCATGAACAGGCCGATCTTCACCCGCCGCACCGGAACTCCCACGGCCCGGGCGCTGGTGGCGGCGCCGCCCGCCGAGAAGATCCAGTTGCCGGTCCGGGTGCGCAGCAGGACCCAGGTGGCGATGGCGACGAACACCAGCCACCACAGGACGCTGATGCGGAGCGACAGCGCGCCGATGTCCCACTCGGAGGCGAAGACCTTCTGCGCCGACGCGAAGCCGCTCATGTCGGAGATGTTCGGACTGGCGACGTTGCCGGTGATGATCTTGGTTATCGCGAGGTTCAGGCCCTCCAGCATCAGGAAGGTCGCCAGCGTGACCAGGAAGCTGGGGATCCCGGTCCTGACGACCAGGTAGCCGTTCAGGGCGCCGATCGCGAGGGCCACCAGCAGCGAGACACCGATGCCGACCCAGATGTTCGCGGTGAGCTGGAAACTGAGCATCGAGGCGACCATCGCGGAGCTGGTGACCGCGACGCCGGCCGACAGGTCGAACTCACCGCCGATCATGAGGAGGGAGACCCCGACCGCAGGGATGCCGAGCGTGGAGCTCGCGTACAGGATCGTCGCCAGGGAGTCGAGCCCGCGGAACGGCTCGGCGACGGCGAAGAAGAAGACGTAGATGACGATCGCGCCGCCCAGCGACCCGATCTCTGGTCGTCCGAGCAGCCGGGCGGACAGCGACTTGCGGGTGAGCCGCTCGTCCTGCACCGGCGGCCGGACGCCGGCCTCCAGTGTCTGACTCATCAAGACCTCCATGGTCCGGGGGAGAGCCCAGGGCGCCCAGGGCGGGCGCCCTGGCGGGGCGTTATCGCGTCCCCCGGCTTGCGAACTTCAGGACGTCGGTGACGTTGCTCTTGTCGACGAAGTAGGGGCCGGTGGCCGTGGTCTTCCCGCCGCCGATGACGTTGCCGTTGGTCTTGTAGAGCCACAGGGAGTCGACCGCGAGGTAGCCCTGCAGATAGGGCTGCTGGTCGATCGACCACTCGACGTCGCCCTTCTGGACCGCCTGGACCAGTTCGGGGTTCATGTCGAAGGTCGCGACCTTGGCGCTGCTCCCGGCGTCCTTGACCGACTGCACCGCGGTGAGGGCGAACGGGGCACCTAGCATGATCACCCGGTCGATGGTCTTGTCCTCCTTCAGCTTGGCGGCGACGGTGGTCCGCACCGACGGCATGTTGGTGCCGGTCACGTACACCTTGTCCGTCTTGCCGGAGAAGCCCTTCGCCACGCCGTCACAGCGCGCCTCGAGAGCGACCTGACCCTGCTCCTGCGGCACGCACAGGACGTGTTTGGCGCCTTCCGCGGCGAGTCGCTTGCCGGCCGTCTCTCCCGCGAGGTGCTCGTCGGAGCCGAAGTACTCCAGCGCCCCGGTCTTCTGCCAGTCGTCCAGCCCGGAGTTGAAGGCGACGACCGGGATTCCCGCGGCCTTGGCCTTCTGCACCACGCCGGTCATCGCGGAGGGGTGGGCGAGGGTGACGGCGATGCCGTCGACCTTGCTGTCGATGGCGTTCTGCACGAGGGTGGACTGCTTGCCGGCGTCCGGGTCGGCGGAGTAGACGAGCTGGACGTTGTCCTTGGCGGCCGCGGCCTGGGCGCCCTTCCGCACGATGTCCCAGAACGTGTCACCCGGGGCCTCATGCGTGACCATCGCGATCTTCATGCGAGGCGTGCTGGCCTTGCCCGCCGTGACCCCCTCCGCCTGTGCCTGCGCCTTCTTGCCGCCGGTGCTGCTGCACGCGGCAGCGGTGAGGGCGAGCGCTGCCAGAAGAGCGGTCCCCGCCGCTCGCTTGGTTCTCCGCATGGAAGTCTCCATTGATCGTGTTCCGTCGTTCGGGTGTGGGCTGGTGGTCGTTTCAGCGGACGGCGCTCATCAGGTGGCGATGAGTCGATCATTGATCACGAACCGTGGTCGGCCGATGGGGGTGTTCGCTGTATCGGGGCGTAGAGGGTCGTCACTCCGCCGCTCTACGGAGCCGGGCGGTGCGATGCGTTGTGGGTGCTCCCGGGTCACGGGAGTCACTGTCGCTAGAACGCTCTAAGTGGTAAACCGTCACCTAGAGGGTGTTTCCTGGTCACGGGTTTGCTGCTGGATATTGCGCTTAGAGCGCTCTAGTGCCATCACTATGATGAGCGTCACACGAACATGTCAACACGTCCGCGGCAACTTGTCGCAACATGTTGGACACGAAGGGGAGGGCTGTGACCGGGCAATCCGCAAGAGGCAGAGGCGCCAAGCGGCCCACGCTGGAGGATGTCGCCGCGCGCGCCGGAGTGTCCCGGGCGCTGGTGTCGATCGTCATTCGTGGAGTCGCCGGCGCGAGCGAGGAGACACGGGAGCGGGTGCTCAAGGCGGCCGAGGAGATCGGCTACCGGCCGGACACGCGCGCGCGCCTGCTGGCCCGCAACAGCTCACGGCTCCTCGGCGTGACGTTCAACGTGCAGCACGCCTTCCACACGGATCTCATCGAGGGGATCTATGCCTCGGCCGACAGCTCCGACTACGAGGTGGTCCTCAGCGCGCTGACCCCCCGCCGCGACGAGCGGCGCGCCGTCGAGACACTGCTGGGCTATCGCTGCGACGCGCTCATCATGCTCGGCCCCGAATCCCCCGCGGCGATGCTGGAGGATCTCGGGCGGCGGCTGCCGGTCATCGCCGTCGGGCGACGGCTGCGGGAGTCGTCCATCGACCTGGTGCACACCGACGAGGAGGCGGGGATGCGCCAGGCAGTGGACCACCTGGTGAAACTCGGGCACCGCGACATCGCGCACATCGACGGAGGCCGCAGCCCGAAGGCGACCGACCGGCGGCGCGCCTACCGCACGGCGATGCGCAGGCACGGCCTCGGTAACTGCATCCGCATCATCCCCGGAGGTCAGACGGCCGAGTCCGGGGCCAGTGCCGCGCGGCTGCTCCTGGAGGACGGGGAGTCCCCCACCGCCGTGATCACCTACGACGACGACGGCGCCGCCGGTCTGCTCGATTCGTTCCTGCGGGCCGGGATCGCGGTTCCCGAGGACGTCTCCGTCATCGGCTTCGACGACAGCCGGCTGTCCCGTCTGTCCCACGTCAACCTCACGACCGTCAGCCAGGACGCCGGTCGCATGGCGAGCCTGGCCGTGCACCGGGCCGTCGCGCGGCTGTCCGGTGACGAGATCGCCGACAGGGACCTCGTCATCCCCCCGCACCTGGTCGTCCGCGGCACGACCGCGGCGCGCTGACGGAAGTAACGCGCGCGTTTCCGGCTCTTGACATCGCCGAGTGACCCCGCTCATAGTGAGCGAGAGACTAGAGCGCTCTAGTGGAGCGCTCCAGGTCATTACGTCAGGCCAGTGCCAGGGGTCGGCTTCCCCGCCGCGGGTTGAGCCTGCTCACCTCTCGAAAGACATCCCAGGAGCTAGTGATGTCAAGCAGCCCGTTCCAGATGATGCGGCCAGGCGGTCGCCTCGTCGTAGAGGGCACCGGTTTTGAGG
>NZ_JBFAJC010000130.1:0-4733 GCF_040655075.1 Actinoallomurus sp. NPDC050550
GGGACTGCGCACAGGAACAGGGCGACGTCGCGCACAAGTTGTTCGTCAAGGTCGGCGGCGACCGGTACATCGAGTTCGGCGATGCCCACTGATCCATAAGCGTGCTCACCACTGACATCAATTGGCTCTGGCCCACTCTCGGTGAGCCAGTGACGGAGTGTGGTGTCGTGTCTGTCAGTAGTGGAGTACGCGGGCGCGTAGGAGGTCGAAGTTGGCGCGTGTGGGGTGCGGATAATCGGTTTCAGCTGTTGAACTGGCGTTTGGTTGTCCGTCTACGCAGCGGCTCTGTACTCGTTGATCAGTCCATCGACCGCGCGGCGGCGCTGGAGTCGGATGTGTTCTGGGCCGTCGGGAACCGACCGTGCCGACGATGGGTCCGGTGGCCGCAGGTGTCCCGTGCTCGGTGTGCCCGGTGGCCGTTGTAATGCTGCTGGTACGCCCTCAACACGCGGCGCAGATGTTGTTCGTTGTAGATCAGGATCCGGTCGATGCACTCTCGCCGGGCGGTGCCGACCCAGCGTTCGGCGATAACGTTCGCCCGTGGTGCGCGGACCGGTGTCCGGATCACCCGGGCACCGAGCGAGGTGAACACCTCATCGAGCACAGCGGTGAACTTCGCGTCGCGATCTCGGATGAGGAACTTCACCTGTTCGGCCTGCTCGCCCAGGTCCATGACCAGGTTACGGGCCTGCTGGGCGACCCACGCCCCGGTCGGGTTCGCCGTGGCGCCGGCGATGTGCACGACCCGGGTGGCGTGCTCGATGAAGAACAGCACGTAGATCCGTTTGAAGAACACCGTGTCGACGTGGAACAAGTCGCAGGCGATGATCCCCGCGGCCTGGGCCTTCAGAAACTGCGCCCAGGTCGGGCCGTCGCGCCGTGGGGCCGGTCCCAGACCGGCGAGTTTGAGGATGTCGCGTACGGTGCTGGGCGGAACACGAATGCCGACTCCGGCGAGCTCACCGCTGATCCGCGCATAACCCCAGGACGGGTTCTCCCGAGCCGGCCGCAGCACCGCCTCTCGGACATCCTTCCGGGTTGGGGGACGGCCGGGGCACCTGTGCGGGTAGGTCCACTTGCGGGTCACCAGACGCCGGTGCCAGCGCAGCAATGTCGATGGGGAGACGAAGAAGCTGCGCCGCGTCGACCGGGCCAGGAAGCGCGACAGCGCGGCCAGCAGGATCCGATCCCCGTCGTTCAGATCAGGACGGTTCACCTGACGACGCAGCACGGCGACCTGATGCCGCAGCACAACGATCTCGAGTTCCTTGGCGCGATCATCGCGCCCGAACAACACCACGAGCTGGAGGATCCGGCGGAGCAGGAGGTAAAGAACAGACCAAGACGCAAGCAGCCAGGATGCCTGCTACCCGACCATGCTCCCGCCACGAAGCCGCAGGCCAAGGCCGCCGAATCCTGTTTCCACACCCCACAGGGTGCTGTGGGAGGCGGCGTAACGGGATCGGCGCTGCTGATGGGTGACGTTGGTGAATCCGAATCCGGATCTGTAGACGAGTTTCACCAGGCGATTGACGCCTTCGGCAGCGGCGTTGCTGTGCCCGGTGGCCACGCCCTGGCAGATCTCAGCACGCCACAGGGAGATGGTTTCGGCGAGGGTCTGGATCTCTGGGATCGATCCGCCGATGGTGGCGCAGAAGACGAAAAATGCCTCCAGGGCCGCTGAGATCTGCGGGCGGGTGGGACGTTACCCCTGCTGCGGGCCCAATTCTGCGCCGAAGCCGTCTTACGACCGACTACGAGTGGAGGGTATTTCCAGCCGCTGGAGTGGTTGCCGACCGTGACCGAGGCGCTGTTGTGGGCAGAGAACGGGATGGACTTGGGGCGATGGTGAAGCGTTCTCAGCGAAGGTTGACGGGGCTTGAACGGCGGCGAGGACGCGGTTAGCGCTTAACCCCTTCGGCGCTCCAGGACGGAGCCCGCCACGATCGAACCCACCAGGAGAACAGCGGACACGCCCACGATGGCCGGGCCGCTCTTGCGGACCCTCTGCTGTTCCGCGACCGCCTCGTCGTACGTTGTCGCGACGCCGTTCTTGTTGCAGACCGTCCCAGGCGACATGTAGACGGTGCCGCAGGTGGGACGCGGTTTGCTGGAATCTGCCCAACTTGCTCCCCCGATGAGGAGCCCGAGGAAGCCCAGGATGCCCACAATGATGATCGTGTTCTTGGCCGCTTTCCCCATGATCGTGATCCAAGCACAGTAGGTATGCAAAGACAAGACTGTCTGTTTGAGCGATATCCCCGGTCGGCGACATCGTCGAACTCGTCAAGAACGCCTCCTTGCAGGTGCGCCTGGCGCTGCCGCCCGGATGGATCTGCGCCCAGCTGGACTTCCGGGAGGTTGGCGGCCACTTCGAGACCAACGCCCTCATCCTGGACGTCACCGGCCGCATGCACACGTGGTCGCCGCCACCGGCCGTCGGTGAACGGTTCAGCGAACTGCGGGAGGCGATGCGACGGCCTTCGGTCTGGTACAGGGCGCGGTTCGAGGTGCAGTACAGCGGCGAGGAGAAGTTTCGCAGCTTCGGCCCCGACGAACCAGGGATGGGACACCCCTCCGGAACCGGAGGCCTATCGCGACGAGCGGCCGTGCAGGCGGATCACTCGACGCCATGCCAGATTGGCTGACGGCGAAGCTCGCCGAGCTGCAATAGTTCGCGCCCGCAGCGAGGCTCTCCATGCTGGCTGAGGTTGCATTGCGAACAACTGCTCGTCCATTGCCGTACTCGACGACACCGGGACCGGCAGCTGCTCGGCGGACTCCTGCTCAACGACGGTGTCGGTCATCTGGCGTTTCCTTGATCATCGGATCCGCCGTTGATTAGACACTCCCCAAGATCACTAACCGGGTCATCATGTGTCGTGAGTTAACCAGCAGGGTCGTTGCACGAACCGAGCGGTGGGCCGACTCGTCTGTCGGGTTACCGGGTCGGCGTCGGCCATGGATAGTACTTGGACTGGTACGGCGACGAATAGTAGGACTCGTATGGCCGCGGGTCGAACGACTGGTATGGCCCGGGGCTAGACATGGGTTGGTGCGTTCGCGGGGTGGGCTGAGTGCTGGTGGACCGGGCTGGAGCGGGCCGGGTCGAGGCAGTTTGGGTCTGCGTCGTGGGTCTGGGCTGGGGCCTGAGCGTTTTCCCGGTCTGAGGGTTTGCTGGTGGCTGGGTGGTGGGCGTGGCCGAGGTCCGATCCGGACTCGGTGAGGCGAAGTGGCCCGCGCCGGGCAGGGCCGCGGGCGGGAGTTTCGACGGCGGCCTGTTGATGATCGTGAGTCTGGCCGGCATGGCCAGCCAGACGATGAGCGCGCCGATCGCGACGCCGAGGAACCCGGTGATGGCCGGGAGCCATTCTGTGGTCCTGCGGCCGGGGTCGCGCCGGGCGTGGGCGGGGGACGGATCGGCCAGGATCGGTTCGGGCGCGGGCTGCGGGTCGTTCTGGGTGGGCTGGTCGGGCGGTTGCCCGGTCCCGGTTGCCGACATCGCCTGCCATGCCCGGCTCCAGCGGTCTGTCTCTGCCTCGATCTGCCTCTCGTCGTGATGGCCGCAGGCCTGCAGGCAGGCGCCGACGAAAGCGACGACGAACGACAGGCGGGGCAGGTTGGGCAGGCGCTTGCCCGCGAGGTTGTCCGACAGCGTGCTCACGGGCAGTACGTCCGCGGGCGGCCGACCCGGGACCGTGCCGGCGAGCACGGTCAGGGTTCGCAAAGACGGCTGACCGGCCCAGGCGCGAAGCTCATGAAGCGCTTGGAGGAACTCGGCCGGTGTGGTCGCTACCCCTGGATCAGGCCGGCCTTCAGGAACCGTACCCATCACACCTCTTCGCCCATGGGATCTCTTATATAGACAAATGTGTCTGAATGATCCGCGCTCCGCAAGGGCCTCGGCCCGGTGTCCGGACAATCGGCCCCGCAGAAACCCTCCCGGGGTGAGCGGTGGCTACAGGCCGTGATGGAACATGCGGAACAGGCCTTACGGACCGGGACCGCGCGGCCGGCAGCCTGGTCCAACGGCCGACCTGTGACCGGTCTCCGTGCTTTGATCCTGGGGTTGGCCGCCGAAAACCCGGGCTGGGGCTACCGGCGCATCCACAGCGAACTCGCCGGCCTTGGCATCAAGATCGCTCCCTCCACGGTATGGGGGATTCTGACCAAGGCCGGGATCGACCCAGCACCGCGGATCGGGCCGACCTGGATGCAGTTCCTGCGTTCGCAGAACGCATCGGCCACGCCGCGAAAAAGGCGTTCACTCCCGGTGAGAGGCCCGCACTGCGCAAGGCTCCACCGTCCCCGGGCAGCGGCACCTACGGCAGGCGCCGCGAGGCCTTGATCGAGGTCGCACTGCACCACCAGCACACGACCCGCGACCGGCCCCGAGAGACGTCGCTGACCGGCAGCCGCAGGGGGCCGGCGTCGTCTTTCCGCTGCCGTCCTCCTCGGCGACAAAGTGCCCGAGCCGGTGCGCCGACGGCTCCGGCTGCCTGGCGGATTAGTGCACCACTGAGCTCATCTTGTTACCCGGGACACGCCGTGAGAGTCGGCCGCCGGCCATGTTCGCGGGGGGCGTGCGGACGGCCCCGGCCATGTCCGCAGACGCGAGAACGGCGGACGACAGCCCGCGGGCCCGCGCCGGGGGGGGCGGGGGCCCGGGGGTTGGCGCGGGTGGGGGCCACAGCCGGTGGTAAACCATGGCGATTGGGGGGGGGGGGGTTGGA
>NZ_JBFAJC010000131.1:0-4109 GCF_040655075.1 Actinoallomurus sp. NPDC050550
ACACCCGGTCCCATTCCGAACCCGGAAGTTAAGCCCTTCAGCGCCGATGGTACTGCACTGGAGACGGTGTGGGAGAGTAGGACACCGCCGGACATATACGCAGGAAGGGCCGCCTTTTCAGGCGGCCCTTTTTGTATGTTCGGGCACAATGGAGACAGACAGTGCTCCCCAGTGAAACGGTTTGATGTGATGAGCGCGGAACGAGATCAACGCGACGGCGATGGACCCGACCGGCGTCCACGGCCGGCCCGCCAAGACCGACCGGGCAGCGCCTCCGGCGGATCTCGTGACCGCCAGAGCGGCGCTCGATGGTCCTCCAGGGGCTCTGCCAACCGCGCCGGCGGTCGTCCGCGACGCGACGACTCCACTGAGGGTTCCGGCGGCGAGCGCTCTGGCTCGGCCGGAGGCCGGTCGAGCACCGGCCGCCCCGGCAGGTTCCAGAAGCCGGGAAACCCTCAGCGGTCCGGTAACGGCCAGCGATACGGCAACGCCCGCGACGACCAGGGCGCCGGCCGTTCCCAGGCGCGTCGGCCCAAGCCCTTCCGCGACAGCGACGCCGAAGGAACGAGCGGCTCGAGCCGCTCGTCGCGGCGAGACGACACGCGCGGACGCGGAGCGCCCGGCGCAGGCGGACGGCCCGCCGGCTCCGGGAAGTGGCGGAACGAGCGCGGCGGCCCCCGCCCCGGAGGGCGTCCGGCCGACCGGGGCGAGCAGGCGGGGGGCTCCCCGCAGCGGCCGAGCGATCGCTCCTCGCGGTACGACGACGAACGTACCGAGCGGCGTGACGACCGCGGCTACCGTGCGCGTGACAACAACGGGCCTCGTGGGACGCCGAACTTCTCGGGACGACGCGACGACGGCCGGAGCGCCGGCCGAGGCGGCTTCGCCCGCGATGACAGTGGGCGGCCGCGCACGGGTGGCGCAGGCTCGTCCCGTCGTGACGATCGTCCTGGCGGCGGCCGAGGCGGCTTCGCCCGCGATGACAGTGGGCGGCCGCGCACGGGTGGCGCAGGCTCGTCCCGTCGTGATGACCGTCCTGGCGGCGGCCGAGGCGGTTTCCGCGCCCCGGAGAAGGGCGAGGAGGGCAACCGGTCCCGTCAGGGCGGCAGGGAGGGCTCTCGGCCTCCTCAGGAGCGTACGGGCGGCTCCCAACGCCGGGATGGCGGTCGACGCGACTTCCGAGGCGGCCAGCGGGGACCTCGAGACGAGGCCGAGGGCCAGAGGAGCGGCCAGCGGGGACCTCGGGACGGCGCCCAGGGCCAGAGAAGCGGTTACCGGCAGCGGGACGACGCCAAGGGCGCTCGCCGCCCGGCCGAGCGCGGTACGCGCCGGCCTTCCGACCGGGACGGTCGGCCGTCGGACGCGCCACGGCCCCGGCGCGACCCCGGCCCGCCGGTCCCCGAGGACGTCACCGGCACCGAACTCGACGCCACGGCGCGGGCCGAGCTCAAGACCCTGCCGAAAGATCTCGCGACCGAGGTCGCCCGTCACCTCGTGATGGCCGGTCGCCTGATCGACGATGACCCCGAACTCGCCTACCAGCACGCCCTCGCGGCCCGTGGTCGCGCGGCCCGGGTCGGCATCGTTCGTGAGGCGTGCGGAATCGCGGCGTACCACGCCGGCCTGTGGTCGGTCGCTCTGTCGGAGCTTCGTGCGGCGCGCCGTCTGACCGGTCAGGAGGCCTACCTCGCGATCATGGCCGACGCCGAACGCGGACTCGGCAGGCCCGAGCGCGCCCTGGATCTCGCCAAGTCGGATGAGGCCCGCCGCCTCCCGCAGGCCGAGGCGATCGAGATGCGGATCGTCGAGTCCGGGGTCCGCCGCGACCTCGGTCAGCCGGGCGCGGCCGTCCTGGCGTTGCAGGTTCCGGAGCTGAAGGACGAGCGGTGGCGGCCTTGGTCGGCGCGGCTCTTCTACGCGTACGCCGACGCGCTGATCGACGCGGGTCGCGGGGAGGAGGCCTCCGACTGGTTCGCGCGGGCGGCGGCGGCCGACCGCGACGGCGAGACGGACGCCGCCGAGCGATACGCCGAGCTCGAGGGCTTGGAGATCATCGACACGGAGTTCGCCGACGCGGAGCCCGGTGCGGGCGTCGCGACGGAAGCCGAGACCCACACCGACGCGGGCTCCACTCCGCACGCCGATGCGCAGTCCGAAGCAGACGTCGACGCAGAGCCGAGCGGGAATCTCGCCGCCGAGCCGAGCGCCGGCACCGCTACGGGCCCTGAGACGCATGCCGAGGCGGTATCTGACGCGGACGCCGACGGCGAGACCGGGGACGTCCGGCGGGCGGACGCCGAGGACGAGTGAGACGTACGGAGGCCCGCCTCCATGCCGTCGTTCAGGACGGCATGGAGGCGGGCCTCAGCGCGTTTCGAGCGCGTGCATGATGCCGGCGACGTTGTTGCGGGCCGCGCTGATGATTTCGACCTTTTGCGCGACCTCTGGATCGGCGTCGGGCGCGAGCGCGCGGTATCGGTCGTCGGTGCGCTCGCGGACCATGGCCACCGCGTGATCCAGGTCGAGGCGCTGGTCGTGGGCCTCGGTGACCAGTTCGACCCACAGCCGGAGCTCTTCCGTGGAGCGGTCGAGCGTCTCGTCGACCAGGTCCACCGGCCCGAAGTGGCTGAACAGCAGCCGGGACGGCCGGAGGGCACGGAAGCGGTCCAGCGACGCCAGGGCCGTCTCCAGGTCGAAGTCGGGCGGCGGCGTGGCGGGGCGCAGGTCGGCCGTCTCCGGGATGTACACACCGGCGGCGTCCCCGACGTACAGATCCCCGGTCAGCGAGTCGAGCAGCCCGACGTGGTGCCTGGCGTGGCCGGGCGAGTAGTGGCTCTCCAGCCGCCTCCCGCCGCCGAGGTCCACCTCGCCGACCTCCTCCACCGCCCGGATCCGCACGGCGTCCGTGGGCTTGAGGTCGCCGAACAGAGAATCGAGGGCGTCTCCCCAGACCATGCGGGCGCTGCGCATCAGCCGACTCGGGTCCGCGAGGTGGCGGGCGCCCTTCTCGTGGACGACGATCTCGGCGTTGGGGAACATCTCCGCGATGTCGCCGACGCCGCCCGCGTGATCGAGATGGATGTGGGTGACGACGACGGTCGCCAGGTCGGCGGGGCCGATGCCCGCGGCGGCCAGCGCGTCGCGTACGACCGGGGCGGAGTTGCCCGCGCCGGTCTCCACCAGGCAGGGCCGGTCGGAGCGGATCAGATAGCCGGCAGTGATGCCCGTGTACCCGGCCATACGGGTGTCGATCTCGAAGACGTCGTTGCCCAGGTCGGTGATCGAATCCATGTGTCGCTCCGGTTTCCACAGATGCGGCGGGCAGGGTTACGCGGTCCAGGCCGACCGCCCCATCGTAGAGACAACGCCGCCGGGCCACACGGCGGCGGTCCCGAGGGGCGCGAGGGGAGAGGGCCGTGGATCACACCGAGGAGACGGCGCGGCAGGCTGCAGGAGGCGTCGAGGGCGGCATCGAGACGCAGAGCATGGCGACGCAGAGCATCGAGGCGCAGGGCAACCAGGCGCAGGGTAACGAGGCGCGGCACGGTGAGAGGGATGGCGGCGGCCGGCCGCCGGACGGCCGCGACGCGCACCCTCGTGACGCCGTCGCGCGGACCGCGGAAACGCCCGATGCCGACGCCGGCGTGACCCACGTCAATGAGATCGTCCTGGTCGGGCGGCTCTCCGGCGCACCGGAGTGGAAGGCGTTACCGGAAGGCCGGGAGGTGGCGGTCTGGCGGCTCATCGTGGAGCATCAGAACGCGCGGTCGCCGCAGGACGCCATCGACACCATCCGCTGCGTCACCTACGACTCCGCGGTCCAGGAGGGCATCCGCGGCTGGCGGCACGGCGACCTCATCGAGGTCCGCGGTTCGCTGCGGCACCGCTTCTGGCGCGCTCCGAACGGCCCTCGCGGGCTGTACGAGGTGGAGGCCGCGATCGCGGTCAGACATGATCGTGCGGCGTCGAGACCCGGTGATCGAACATGATTCCCCGGAGTCGGTCACACTGCCGTTCACGGTGACGCTGCTGTAATGGCAGCGCGCCGATGACCGGGCGCGAGTGTTCAACGAGCGGTTCGTCATCGCGGCCGTGGGCTCGGCCATGCC
>NZ_JBFAJC010000132.1:0-3754 GCF_040655075.1 Actinoallomurus sp. NPDC050550
CGAAGCTCGAACGGCTTGGTGAGATAGTCATCGGCCCCGAGCCCGAACCCCGAAGCCTTGTCATCGATCCGGTCGGCGGCGGTGAGCATGAGGATGGGGATACCGCTGCCCGAGGCGACGATGCGCCGGGCGACCTCGTCACCGGAAGGACCGGGGATGTCACGATCCAGCACCGCCAGGTCATAGGAGTTGAGGCCGAGCAGCTCCAGAGCGGTGTCGCCGTCCCCGGCGATATCGGCGGCGATCGCCTCCAGCCGCAGACCGTCACGGACCGCTTCGGCCAGATACGGCTCATCCTCCACGATCAGCACGCGCATCCCTGAACCCTAAACAGCACGACATATCGCCGGCATATGCAACATGCCTTAACGGTATGCAAGGCGCTCACCAGCTAGAACGCTTGACAACCCCAGATAGCCGGCCCCGGCGGTCATCGACACGCCGGGGCACGGCGACCGAGCGAGCAGGTTCCTCAACCCCGGCCGCGGTCAGGTGTTCGGCGCCCGCCTCTCACAAGCTCGATCGGCTCAGGAGCGAGAGCGCGGAGCGAGAGCGGGCTTTCGCTCCTCTCGCCTCAATCGCTTGTGCCGACGTAGGCCGCGAGGTGCTCGCCCGTGAGGGTGGAGCCGGCGGCGACGAGGTCGGCGGGTGTGCCCTCGAAGACGATCCGGCCGCCGTCGTGGCCGGCGCCCGGGCCGAGGTCGATGATCCAGTCGGCGTGCGCCATGACCGCCTGGTGGTGCTCGATGACGATGACCGACTTGCCGGAGTCGACGAGCCGGTCGAGCAGGCCGAGCAACTGTTCGACGTCGGCGAGGTGCAGGCCGGTGGTCGGCTCGTCGAGGACGTAGACGCCGCCTTTGCCCGCCATCTGGGTGGCCAGCTTGAGTCGCTGCCGCTCGCCGCCGGACAGTGTCGTCAGCGGCTGGCCGAGGCTGAGGTAGCCGAGCCCGACGTCGGCGAGCCGGTCGAGGATGGCGTGCGCGGCCGGCGTGCGCGCCTCGCCGGCGCCGAAGAACTCCTCGGCCTCGGTCACCGACATCGCGAGCACCTCGCTGATGTCGCGGCCGCCGAGGTGGTATTCCAGCACCGACGCCTGGAACCGCTTCCCGTCGCACTCCTCGCAGATGGTGGCGACGCTCGCCATCATCGCCAGGTCGGTGTAGATGACGCCGGCGCCGTTGCAGGTGGGGCAGGCGCCCTCGGAGTTGGCGCTGAACAGGGCCGGCTTCACTCCGTTGGCCTTGGCGAACGCCTTGCGGATCGGGTCGAGCAGTCCGGTGTAGGTCGCCGGGTTGCTCCGTCGTGAGCCGCGGATCGCGCCCTGGTCGATCGACACCACTCCGTCCCGTCCGGACACCGAGCCGTGGATCAGTGAGCTCTTGCCCGAGCCGGCCACGCCGGTCACGACGACGAGCACACCGAGCGGGATGTCGACGCCGACGTCCTGCAGGTTGTGGGTGTCGGCCCCGCGTACCTCGAGAACGCCCGACGGTGTCCGTACCGACGGCTTCAGGCCGGCCCGGTCGTCCAGGTGCCGTCCGGTCATCGTGCCGCTGGCCCGCAGCCCGTCGACGGTGCCCTCGAAGACCACCTCGCCACCGGCGGTGCCAGCGCGGGGACCGAGGTCGACGACGTGGTCGGCGATCGCGATCATCTCCGGCTTGTGCTCGACGACGAGCACGGTGTTGCCCTTGTCCCGCAGCCGCAGCAGCAGGTCGTTCATCCGCTGGATGTCGTGCGGGTGCAGCCCGATCGTCGGCTCGTCGAACACGTAGGTCACGTCGGTGAGCGACGACCCGAGGTGGCGGATCATCTTGGTGCGCTGCGCCTCGCCGCCCGACAGCGTGCCCGATGGCCGGTCGAGCGAGAGGTAGCCCAGCCCGATCCCCACGAACGAGTCGAGGCTGTGCTGCAACTTCGCGAGTAGCGGCGCCACCGACGGATCGTCCAGGCCGCGCACCCACTCGGCCAGGTCGTTGATCTGCATCGCGCAGGCGTCGGCGATGTTGATCCCGTTGATCTTCGAGGACCGGGCGGCCTCGCTGAGCCGGGTGCCGCCGCATTCGGGGCAGTCGGTGAAGGTGACCGCCCGCTCCACGAAGGCGCGGATGTGCGGCTGCAGGGAGTCGACATCCTTGGACAGCATCGACTTCTGGATCTTCGGGATCAGGCCCTCGTACGTCAGGTTGATGCCCTCGACCTTGATCTTGGTCGGCTCCTTGTGGAGCAGGTCGTTGAGCTCTTTCTTGGTGAACTTATTGATCGGCTTGTCCGGGTCGAAGAAGCCACAGCCGGTGAAGATGCGGCCGTACCAGCCGTCCATGCTGTAGCCGGGGATCGTGAGCGCACCCTCGTTGAGCGACTTGCTGTCGTCGTACAGCTGGGACAGGTCGATGTCGGTGACCGATCCCATGCCCTCGCAGCGCGGGCACATACCGCCGGTGATGTTGAACTCGCGCCGCTCCTTGACGCTCTTGCCGCCACGCTCGAGTGTGACCGCACCCGCTCCGCTGATGGAGGCGACGTTGAAGGAGAACGCCTGGGGTGAGCCGATGTGCGGCTGCCCGAGCCGGCTGAACAGGATGCGCAGCATCGCGTTGGCGTCGGTCACGGTGCCCACCGTGGAACGGGAGTTCGCGCCCATTCGCTCCTGGTCGACGATGATCGCCGTGGTCAGCCCATCGAGCACGTCGACCTCAGGGCGCGCCAGCGTCGGCATGAAGCCCTGCACGAAGGCGCTGTAGGTCTCGTTGATCAGCCGCTGTGACTCCGCAGCGATCGTGCCGAACACCAGCGAGCTCTTGCCCGAGCCGGAGACGCCGGTGAACACGGTCAGCCGGCGCTTCGGGATCTCGATGCTGACGTCTTTGAGGTTGTTCTCCCGCGCGCCCTGCACGCGGATCAGATCGTGGCTGTCGGCAACGTGCGGCGCAGGCGACTGCGTGTCCGTGCTCGTGGCCATGCTCATCGTGTCTCCATCTGTTACGGGGGGAGCCGCCTTCGCGGTCTTGTCGGCGTCGCCTGGCTCGATCTAACCAGCTTCCAGCGGTACGTCTGGTTCTCCACCGCTTCGGCCCGGCCGACGCGCATACTGACCAGCGGCCGTCGCGCATGAGCTCGCGGTCGGGCAGCTCGTTCGGCCGCCGACGTCGTGCGCGGGCTCTTACGCGCGGCCGTCTGTGCGGGTCATGGCCGCGGTCGCCGGAGGGCTCAGCGCAGTTGCTGGATGCGGACCAGGTTGCCCGCGGGATCGCGGAAGGCGCAGTCGCGCACCCCGTACGGCTGGTCGGTCGGCTCCTGAACGACCTCGGCCTCGGCCTGCACCCGCTCGAAGACATCGTCCAGATCGTGCGTGGCCAGCAGGATCCAGCCGTAGGTGCCCTTGGCCATCATCTCGGCGATCGTACGGCGCTCGTCCTCGGTGATACCGGGGTCGGCGGCCGGCGGCGCCAACAGGATGGACGTGCCCGGCTGGTCGGCGGGGCCGACCGTGATCCAGCGCATCGTGCCCTGCCCGACATCGCTGCGGACCTCGAAACCGAGGACGTCGCGGTAGAAGGCCACGGAGGTCTCGGGGTCCTCATGTGGCAGTACGCATGTGTGAATGGTGATGTCCATGCAGGTCAGGCTAGCTGTGGCTTGGCGGGCGGCGCTTCTCGATTCCTGACCGGCCGGGTCACCTGCTTGGCCACACACGAGGGCATCCCCGCCGTCGCGTCCGCTGCCTCCTGGCGGTACACACTGGGCGGCA
>NZ_JBFAJC010000133.1:0-3472 GCF_040655075.1 Actinoallomurus sp. NPDC050550
TCTCAAGCCGCACAAGGTCGACACCTTCAAGCTGTCCAATGACCCGCAGTTCATCGACAAGGTCCGTGACGTCGCCGGCCTGTATCTGGACCCGCCGGACAAGGCCCTGGTGCTGTCGGTGGATGAAAAGTCCCAGATCCAGGCCCTGGACCGGTCCGCGCCGGTGCTGCCGATGATGCCCGGCATGCCTGAGCGCCACACCCACGATTAGGTTCGCAACGGCATCACCACTTTGTTCGCTGCCCTGGACGTGACCAGCGGACAGATCATCGACTCGATCCACCGCCGGCACCGGGCCACGGAGTTCAAGAAGTTCCTGATCAAGATCGTCGCGGCACTGATCGAGAAGGCGGCGCGCCCGGAAGTGGCACTCGATCCGGCGCGGAGGTCACGGCCACCACCGAAGGTACCGGTGGCCCTTGTAGGAGATAAGGTTGGCCACGCATAGCACGACGGGAAGCCGGGTGGCGAGGGACGCCGGAGGCATCGATTCGAAGGCGGACTCGGGCAGGCCGTTGCGCACCACCGTGATCTTTCTCGCGCGGACGCCCCCGTCGCGGAGCATGTCCTCGGCGACGGCCTGCGCGTTCGCCACGAGGTGGCCGGTCATCCGCGTTGCCACGGCGTCCAGGGCCAGCAGCAACGGGCGCCCCCGTTTGAAGTCCCCGAGACTGCGTCTCCCGGCCACGAGTACCGGAACGCCCGCCAGCCGTGCAGCCGGAGCGGCGGTCACGTAGCCGTGGAAGAGAAAGGCGTGGAGTACGTCCGGGCGAGCTCGGCGCAGGTGACCGACGAGCCGGAAGAACGCCGCGGCATTGCCCGACGGCATCCGCCGACCTGCCGAGGCGCGCTGGAACCCCAGGTTGACGACGGGCACCCCGGCGGCGCCGATGATCGTGATGGTAGGCACCGCAGTTCCCCGCCGCGGGACGGTGACCGTTGTTGCCCAGTTGCGCGTGTCACCCGTTCGAGGCGAGACCCCGGTCGGTCGGGGATCCCGGGCGCCTCGTTGATTGAGGACACAGCGCCCACCGTTTTGCTCGGACGGCGTCGCACATGCCGCCATGGTCAGGCGTTGTCCCGTCTCCGGAACGTCCAGGTCCGATGTATCGCGTAACTCAGCGGCGGGCTCAGCAGGATTATCAGCGCCTGCGCCATCATAAGGGGAATTCCGGCGAACTCCACCAGAAGAGGCAGGCCAATGACGGACGCGCCCAGAAAGCTCAGGCCGACGGCGTAGAAGCGCAGGTAGCCGGACACCCAGCCTTCACCGGAGACCTTGAAGACGACCATGCGGTACACCGGATAGACGATCACCACGGTGGCGAAATGGCTGACCACGACCAGGAAAAGATAGGGCACGGCATTCTTGGCGGCCAGTAATCCCAGACCAAGAAGAGCGTAATATATCCCAGCCGTCACGGCGCCTGCCAGCAGATATGTGATGCGCTCTCCGAGGAGAGTCGAGATCAACGCTCGCCGTGCGACGGGGGCCCCCTGGGCGCTACGGCTTTTCAGTTCGAACATGCCGCGGTCACTCCGGATCTGCTGTCGTCGCCCGGACGACGCCTTTGAGGTATCCGGCGGCAGCCTGACCCGTGTTGAGGATCAGATCGAGGACGGTCACCTGGTGGTCGAACGGTGGGTGGAGTTGCGGATATTCGGAGTAGCCGGAGTAGTCGAACCATCGAACCTCGATCCCCGCTTGTCGGAAGAGGCTTTCATCAAGGTAGGACCGCGCGGCCGGACCTGTCACATATTGGTCGGCGCCGGCCTTCTGGCACAGATCGACCAGGCGCTCGGTTTTGGATCCCTCCGCGCCATAGTCCTCGGACCTGGTCAAATTTGTCCGGATACCGAGGATGAGACAGATCCCTTTGAGGAAATGCCTGTTCACTGCGGACAGTTTATCGCTTTTACACTTCTGATAGAGTTCCTCCACGATTGGCGCCATCTCATCGAAACAGGAGGCCTTCCTGTATGCCTGTGCAAGTATTCGCCAGTGTGCGATGCGCCACTCCGGGTCACTTATTTCCACTTCGTTGATCAGCTGACTCCGAGGGCCGCGCTTGACTGGAACGGAGAGCCATTTGAGGCCCGTCGCCATCTTTATACGGTTGCGATTACGCCAATCCCTATCGGTATATTGCACGTCGTCGAACAGCATGAACTCGTCGACGTGAGTGATCAGGTCGAAATATCCTTTCCATGGAATATAGTTCGACTGGACTATGGCGATCCGTTTCATGCGCCGCACCCTTTCGGCTTGCTCGAACGCCGCGCTGCGTCTGGGGCATCCGGCGCTCCACGTAGGGATCACGACGGATACGGTGGTCACGGCGTCAGTCTGACGAATGCAGGTCCGGTACTCGAGAGCGCACGGCCGAATTTGCAGTATCTTGAGAAAGCCAATCCGCACCGTTCACCTCGATTCGATCGGCCACGGCAGAAGTCCGGCTGATCGTCTTTTTGATCGATCCGAAATCGGGCGCCAATCGCTTAATGTTCGAGTCTCATACTCGTCGTCCAGGCGGTCGTCCATCAATGTGATCACCGTGAGGCGGCATGGGACCGGTAAAAAAGGCCCCGTCGGACGGGTGGTTGAGGTAGAAGAGATGCCGTCCACGCTTCACCATGTGGCGGCCCACGCCGCACGAAAGGAAGGTCATGGAGATCAGACTGAGGCCGTTCCGCGAGGACGATCTGGACGTCTTCGAGGCGGAACGGGCTACGCCGGAGCTCAGGGGCGAATTCCAGTGGTACGGACACCACTCATATCGAAGGCTGCGTCAGGACTTCGCCGAGAACGGTCTTCTTGGCGCCGACTCCGGCCGCCTCGCCATCGACGCCGATGGAGACACCGCCGGATGGGTGATGTGGTCGAAGATGGCTTGGGGGCCGGATTCCACATGCTGGTGCTGGACGATCGGCATCTGCGTCTTTTCCGACTTCCGTTACAAAGGCATTGGAACCGAGGCCCAGCGCCAGCTCGTGGACTATCTTTTCGCCCACACCCGGGCGGAGCGCATCCAATGCTTTACCGACGTCGCGAATCGGAGCGAGCAGCGCGCCGTGGAGAAGATCGGGTTCGAACGCGAGGGAATCTTGCGACGCTCCCAATGGCGGAACGGCGATTGGCACGATCAGGTTCTCTACTCGGTGCTGCGTGAGCGAATTCCGCAGTGAGGCGACGCCGACCTAGGGCACGGACTCAGAGTGCCAAGTCGCGACGACGTCAGCGGGCGGCACCCCCAGTTTCATCCACCCGCGGGCGCCCCGCCAGGGGCATGAAAATCTAGGGCGTGTTTCCTTGTCTTCGACGCCGAGCGGTACAAGGAGCGCAACACGGTGGAGCGCTGCTTCAACAAGCTGCGGCAATTCCGGGGGAAGCGGGGATGCGATTCCAGCCACTTCACGATGGCCGGGCGCTTGTGGGTGCCGTAGTTGTCGCAGATCAGATGGATGTCCAGGT
>NZ_JBFAJC010000134.1:0-3352 GCF_040655075.1 Actinoallomurus sp. NPDC050550
CCACGCATCAGCAGGAGCCAGAGTCGGAGGACGTGGCCGAGGATGAGGTACAGGAAGGACCAGAACACAACCAGCCAGGATGGCCGCTACCTCACGGTGGTCGAGCCACCAACCTGCACAGATCCACAGCACTCACCCAGTTTCCGCACCCCACAGGCGACCTCACCGCTGCCACTTCTCTTCGAGTCAGTCACCTAACTAACTATAGACAGCCGCCGGCGGATTGGCTATGGTCCTCCTCAGTTAGCCAACTAACTCAGTACGGATCGATCAACAGGAGAAGGCCATGATCGTTATCACGGGAGCCACCGGGAACGTCGGAGCTCGCCTCGTGAGCATCCTCGCCGCGGCCGGCGAGCAGGTGACGGCCGTCTCGCGCCGCGCCCCGGCCGCCGGCCTGCCGGATGGAGTCCGGCACGTGGCGGCGGACCTGGACGACCCGGCGAGCCTCAAGCCGGCACTCGAGGAAGCCGACGCGCTCTTCCTCCTCGTCGCCGGGGACGACCCGCAGGGCATCCTCGACGTCGCGAAGGGCGCCGGCCTGCGCCGGATCGTCCTGCTGTCCTCCCAGGGCGCGGGGACCCGGCCGGAGGCGTACGGCCACCCGCGGGCATTCGAGGACGCCGTGCGCGGGTCGGACCTGGACTGGACGATCCTGCGGCCGGGCGGCTTCGACTCGAACGCCTTCGCCTGGGCCGAGACGGTCCGGACGGAGCGAATGGTCGCAGCGCCGTTCGGCGACGTCGGCCTGCCGACCGTCGACCCGGACGACATCGCCGAGGTCGCGGCCGCGGTCCTGGTCCAGGAGGAGCACGCCGGCCGGACGTACGAGCTCACCGGGCCGGCGTCGACCACTCCGCGCGAGCGGACTCAGGCGATCGGGGACGCGCTCGGAGCAGCGGTGCGGTTCGTCGAGCAGACCCGTGCGGAGGCCCGGGCGCAGATGCTGCAGTTCATGCCCGAGCCCGTGGTGGAGGGCACGCTGGCCATCCTCGGCGAGCCGATGCCCGCCGAGCAGCGCGTGAGCCCCCACATCGAGCAGGTCCTCGGCCGCCCGCCCCGCACGTTCGCCGACTGGGCGACCCGCAACATCGCCGCCTTCCGCTGAGCCCCCGCCCCGGTCTCGCGCCCGTACTCCCCCCGCGGGCACGGGCGCGAGACCGGGCCCTCTCGACCCGACGCCGTCCGGCACGGCCGTCCCCATGCACTCATCCGGCCGGACGACGAGCCCGGCCTCATTTCAAGGAGCACCTGTGTCGATTACAGAAGCGCAACCCCGATCCGGGACGGCGTCACCGCCGCGAGCGCGGGCCGCCGGCCATCCCGGACTGATCCTGGCGTTCCTCTGCGTCGCCGGGTTCATGACGTTCCTCGACGTCTCGATCGTGAACGTCGCCCTCCCGTCCATCGAGCGGGACCTCGGCGTCTCCGAAAGCTACCTGCAGTACATCGTCACCGCCTACGGAACGGTGCTCGGCGGGTTCCTGCTGCTCAGCGGGCGCCTCGCCGACACCTTCGGGCGTCGCCGCATCCTGCGGACCGGCCTGATCGTCTTCGCGGCGGCATCCCTCCTCGCGGGGGTCGCCCAGGGCTCCACCATGCTGATCGCCGCCCGCGGCCTGCAGGGACTGGGAGCGGCTTTCATCGCCCCTGCCGCCCTCAGCCTGCTGACCAACACGTTCGCCGAGGGCCCGGAGCGCAACCGCGCGCTCGGGATCTGGGGCGGGCTCAGCGGCATCGCCTCGGTCGCCGGAGTGGTCCTCGGCGGGCTGTTCACCGAAGGACCCGGTTGGCGGTGGATCTTCTTCATCAACGTGCCGATCGGGCTGGCGGCCGCGGCGCTCGCGCCGTTCGTCGTCCCTGAGAGTCGTGCCGAGAGGCGGCCCCGTGCCTTCGACACGGCAGGGGCCGTCGTCCTCACCGCAGGCCTGATGCTGCTGATCTACACCCTGGGCCAGACCGTCGATGTCGGCTGGACATCGGCTCGGACCATCGGCGGTCTCGTCGTCACCGGCATCCTCCTGGCGGCGTTCCTGGTGATCGAGCGGCGGGCCGAGTCGCCGCTGATCCCGCTCGGCATCTTCCGGCTCCGGGCCCTCCGAGCGGCGAACATCACCGCCGTGCTCCTGTTCGGCACGCTGGTGACCCTGTTCTTCTTCGCCAGCCTGTTCATGCAGCAGGTCCTGGACTACTCGCCGATCCGGACCGGCCTGGCCTACGTCCCCCTCGCCATCATCGTGTCCGCCGGCGCGGGGATCTCCTCGAAACTGGTGACCAAGATGGCGGCCAAGCCGGTACTGATCACCGGCATCGTCATCACCGTCGCCGGGATGCTCATGCTCTGGCGGTTGCCCGTCCACGGTGGTTACGTCAGTGACGTCCTGCCAGCGTTCCTCCTCGCCGGGCTGGGCCTCGGCATGTCCTTCGTGCCGCTGCAGGTCGCCGCGTTCGCCGGGGTCCGGAAGACCGAGTCCGGCCTGGCCGCCGGGCTCATCAACACCAGCCAGGAGGCCGGTGGAGCGCTCGGCGTGGCCATCGCCGCAACGATCGTCTTCAGCCGGGTCCCAGCCCTGACCAAGGCCGCCCACGGGGACCCCCCGCTCGTCCTGGCGGCGCGGGCGAGCGTCTTCCACGAGGCCTTCCTCATCGCGGCCTGCTTCGCGACGGTGGGCGTCCTCGTCGCACTGTCGTTGCCCAAGTTGAGGGCGCCAGAGCACGCGAACGGAGAATCCGTTGCCCCCGTCGCGTAACGACCGCACGGCGTACCGGTCGCGTGAAGGCCGCACGGTGCCCCGGCCGGGTGACGGCGGGGCGAACGCCAAGTCCCTCCCATTGCCGGCCTCGGCCGAGGCGTTCCTGACCGAGCCCCACGTGTGCACGCTGACGACCCTCCGCCCCGACGGCACGCCGCACGTGGCACCCGTCCGGTTCACCTGGGACCGCACGACCGGGACGGCGCGGGTCATGACGGTCGCCTCACGCCGCAAGGCCGGGAACCTCCTGGCCGCTCCCGGGACCCGCGTGGCGATCTGCCAGGTGGCAGGCCCCCGCTGGATCACACTCGAAGGCCCCGCGACCGTATCCGACGACCCTCGCCGACTGGCCGAGGGCGTACGCCGCTACGCCGACCGCTACGGGTCACCACCGCCCACCCCGCCCGGTCTAGTCGTGATCGAGATCGCGGTCGACCGGGTGATGGGCCTGTACTAAGAACCGTCCGGCTGTAGGGTCCCCGATTCGATGAGCACTGGCCTGCTACTAGGTTCTGTCTGACAAAAAGCGGGCGGCATCCAGCGGGTTCGGGTTGGATGATCGTTCGTGGTGCGTCGTGGTGAGCTGACCGAGGCTGCCT
>NZ_JBFAJC010000135.1:0-3316 GCF_040655075.1 Actinoallomurus sp. NPDC050550
CTGTTGAAGTAGTAACAGAACTCGCCGCTATCGCATTTGCCGTTGCGGCTCGCCGCCGAGGCGGGCGATGCGGTGGCGAGCACCGTCCCACCGAGCGCCACTGCGGCGGTCGCCACGGTGAGGATCTTGTTGAGCGTTCTCATGCTGTTTTCCTTCTTGGTCGTAGCCGGGGATTTCGGACGGGTCAGGCGCGCTTGTACTCCTCCCAGGTGTGGATGGTGACCTTGGGTCCGTCGTCCGGGCCGCGGTTGGCGAGGCCGTTCTGGCCGAGGTAGTAGTCGCCGATCTGGTGCTGGGCCTGGGAGGAGAGTTCGGTGTCGTTGATGGCGGCGGCGTGGATGTGCCAGGGCCAGTTGCCTTGGTTGGGGTTGCGCACCCAGGCTGCGAAGCCGACCCGGCGCAGGGCGCGGGTGACCGTGATGCGGGTGGCGGAGCTCATTCCTTTGACATTGACGTCGATGACGCCGCCGCCGTCGTGGGTGCCCGCGGAGGTGGGGTCACCGCCGGGGTTGTAGGAGCCCTGGTCCAGGACGAGTTTGCGGCCGAGCAGCCGTTGTGCCTCGTTCAGCATGGTCCGGGTGCGGGTGTTGATGACGAAGGTACCGAGGTGCACCCGGGCACCCGGGGTGATGACGTGGGTGACCTTGAAGCGTCCGGCGCCGAGCTTGACCAGCGATGTCTTGCCCGGCAGGCCGTTTGCTTGGAGACCCTTGTAGCCGAGCGACTTCTGGTATTTCGCGTAGGCGGTGACGGTTGTGGTGCCGAAGTACCCGTCCACCCACTTCTTGTCGAGCAGGTGCCGGTCGCGCAGCGCCCGCTCCACGAGGAGCACGCTGGCCTTGGCGCCGGGGGTCAGTTTGTTGTCGGGCCGCCGTGGATCGATCTGGGCCGCCTTGACGAGGGCTTCCATGTTCACGCTCGGAAGGGCCTTTGAAAGGGCCTTGCCGTGGGTCGTTTGTGTCGTCGCCTCGGCGGCTCCGGTCAGGGGGACGAGCAGGGTGGCCGCCGTGAGGGCGGCGGCGTATGAGGACAGCTTCATTGCTTCTCCTGGTCGCAGGTGGGGGGCGATGCCGAAGCGAAGATCACTGGGCCCTTCCACCCTGAAGTTGCAGGTGGGGCCTCTTGTGAGCCGGCTTGGGGCGCTCGTGCAGAACTACGTCGTCGTGACGTTGACCGCGCGGTTGGGTCCGTCGCCGGCGTCGTAGTACAGGTAGACATGACTGAGTGCGTTCACCGGTGACGTCACCGCGTAGGTGTCGATGAGGGAGCCGGAGCAATCTCAGCGCCGGCGTACGCCGCGGGTGACACGGCCAGGGTGGTCCCCGCCACGGCCGTGAACGCGGCGGCGACCGCCGCGTCACGGACGCGCGGACCCATGGTTTCCTTCGTCCTCAGCAACGTTCGCTGGTCTTGGCGGACGCTCCGTCCGGGATCCAGCCGATCGCCTGCGTGCAGTGCGCGAGAGTGTTGGCGCCGAGCGACCAGATCTCCGTTGATTTGGACCTGCACTGGGTGCCTTCCAGCGAGTCGCTGGTGTTGTCGCCGACGGCGACGCAGGCGTTCCAGGAACTATGCGTGCTGCGATATCCCGACCAGACGTATAGATAGGCCCAGTTCTTGCCACAGCCCTTGAACTGCTTGGCCGAGGCGAATGTCGTGCCGCCCGAATAAATGTGCGCGGTCGTGCCGATCTGCACGGTACTGGAGCACCCAGGAGCTGATCCGGCGTAAGCGACGGCGGGAATCCCCACGACCGCGGGCACGGCGAGGAGACCGGCCAGCGCCGCCTTCGCGAGCTTCATGATTTCGATCGACCCTTCTGTTCGAGATCCGCTCTAGCGCGGACGCGACAAGCCAGCGAGGAGCGAGGCGACGGTGAGCAAGGCGCCGAAGCAGGCCTTGACCTTCACTCTTGGTCCCCGATGGAGCAGGTTCGACGGACTCCCGCGATGTTCTTGTCACCTCACGGAGGTCGTCATCTGAAGCGTGCCGTGGGATGGTCCTCGAGTCTTTGACCGTCAGTCCACAAGCCTTGACGATCAGTCCACGCCGGAATCGAAGCTCGGGAGAAGAGCGTTCAGGGCGTCATTCGGCCGCCGCGCCGGACGGTTCGAGCATGTGGAAGCGGTAGTCCCTGGGCGAGAGGTCGTAGACGGCGCGGAAGGCGCGGGTGAAGGTGCTGTGATCGTTGAATCCCCAGCGAGCCGCGATCTGATGGACGGGAGTGAGTCGCTGCGCGGGATCGGCGAGGTCGCGGCGGGCTCGTTCGAGGCGTTGCCGGCGGATCCACGCCGAGACGGTGGTGCTGTGTTGCTGGAACAGCCGGTGCAGGTAAGCGACCGAAATGTGGTGGGCGGAGGCGATGGACCGCGGCGTCAGTTCCGGATCACGCAGGTGCCGTTGGACGAATGCTTCGATGCGCAGAAAGAGGGCGTCCTGGCCGGAGTCATACGGCGTAACGGCGTCGTCGAGATGGTGGGCAAGTGACGCGGTCATCAGGTCGGCGGCGACACCGCTCAGCCGGGGCACGTCCATCGCCCGGTAGGAGGCGGAGTCCGCGATCAGGCGGGTGAGGAACTGCCTGAGCAGCGCGCCGACGCCGCCCTGCCCGGAAAGGGACACACCAAGAATGCTGTCGAGCCGACGCCCGGGCAATGACACGAGCGCCCGGGGCACTTGCGCGCGCATCAGCGAAGCCGTACCGCCATCACCGGCGATTCGCGCCTGAACCGGATACCGGCTGTCGTACAGCGCGAAATCCCGCGTGCCCAGCATGGCTTCACGGCCGGCCTGGCTCATCACGAGCCGTCCGTGCAGCGGGAACAGCACACAGTACAGATCCGGATCGCATTCGCGGATCAGCCGAGGTGTCCGCCGCACTTCAGACGGCGAGCAGGTCAGCTCCACCACGTTGATGTCCGCCAGATCCAGCGCCCGCGCGATGGCGTGGAAGTTCGCCGGTTCCGAACTGATGAACCGCATCGGGTGCCCGCTATTGAGCTGGAGCTCATCGAAGGCGGCCTTGCGGTCCTGTGGCGGAAGGTCGTCGCTGCGGAACACCGTTTTGATCACAGGTCCATACTCCTCGAGGAGCGCCGGTGAGGGAACGGTCGCCTGTTCCTGCGCCAGTTCTTCACGTCGGTGACGCGGTATGCCGGCCGCCGGTACACGTCAGCTGCGAGATTTCGCGGTGGCGAGTGCTTGGGCGGCGTGGTGGTGGTCGCGTCACCTCCGGCCACACGCTGCTGGTGCACGGCGCCGGGACGACGGTCGGATTCGCCGCCGTGCAGATCGGCCTGATACGCGGCGCCCGGGT
>NZ_JBFAJC010000136.1:0-3313 GCF_040655075.1 Actinoallomurus sp. NPDC050550
AACAAACGGGCTCAGGCACCAAGCAAAAGCGACGTCGGCGAGCAGCCACCCCCGATTTTCAGTCCTGAAGGACGTCCCTGCAGGGGACATCGAGAACTAACAACGGCTCTGGACAGCCCCGGACGGTCTTGGACGGCGGAGCGGCCCGGCAGCAGGTCAGGGAACGGATCTGGACGGCCGTGGACGTTCCTGATCTTCCTACGGATCAGATGATGCGCTGCCGAATTTGGCAGTAAGTAGGTCAGGGCGTCCGCGCACGTATATAGGCCGTAGCTGTACGCCGAGCGTACCGCCTCTCCGGGCCGACCCGTCGTGCCGCTCCGGCTGCATAGCGCGGATCCAGGAGTTGTCTCACTGTTGATCACGGAGGGCTTCCAGCAATTTCTGTACCTCTTCCGACCGTCTGAGTTCTTCCCTATAAACTTCCGGCCTGGCCTGGGCCAGCTGCCGGCGGATCTGGACGGCTTCGGTGATGGCCTCCAGCCCCTCCTCTCGCCGTCCGAGCTCCCCGAGACGATTCGAGAGGTTGTTCAGACTGCTGGCCAGGGCGGGCAGGAAGGCGTCGGGACGGGCGTCGGCCAACCGCCGGTAGGACCAGCCGGTAGTCCAGCGCAACGAAGTAGCACGTAGGCTTGAGAGAGCGATCGGGCAGCTTGCTGTGGAGGACTTCGTTACTCCTCCACCTGCGGCTTTCGCGAAGGGATGCGGCGAAGTCACTCTGGCGGTCTACACGCCTTGGTCCTCGGGGAAGCGGAATCGTTCTTTGAGGGAGGAAAAGTCGCAGAGGGAAGCGGTCATCATACATACACGAACCGTGAGTAGTGGCGGTAGTCGGGTCGAGATGTGTCTCTTCGGTAGCATTGATAATTGTGCGGACTACCTATCATGCTCAAGTGTCGATGCTCCCATGTGGTCGTCTTCGTCCACGTGGGCTATCGAAGAGTTCGTTTCTAATCGCGGTAAACGCAAATCTTCAATGTATGATGATGACGAATCTATCGCCGTCGAGATTCTGAGAACGCTCAACAACGAAGGTATGACCGGCAGGTACGTCCTTCGACACTTTCCGTCGGCGGAGTGGTTTTGTGAGGTATATCACGATGTCGAACTGGATAAGGACCGCTGGGACCTTCGGCCCGGAACTGATTTGCCGGAACCGGTGGATCGAATAGTAATTGGCGCGCCGCTATGGGTGCGCTTCTGATGTTGCATCGCAAGCGAGTCTGGCGCACGGTGCGGGCGTCGCTGATCTTCGTTTCGGGGAGGGAGGCTGACCGTTGCACCGCATTCCATCGAGGTCGCGAGCGGGACGACCAACAGCGGATCTTTCCCCAGGCTTACGCCGGCCACCCTGACATGGCCGAGTACTCCTGTAGCGGCCGCGGTAAGGACGGCGAGAGCCCTGCACTGCCGTTGCCGGAGAACTTGGCTGCTCTCGTGGCGCCCTACAGAGCCCATCGGATCTAGGTCGCAACCAGGATAAATACTTAGGTGAAGAGTCCCATCGAGCGGTGTCCGCGTGATCCGCTGCGACAGCGGCTCGTTTGGTTGCAGCTTTCGAGACGGCTGGCGACGACCATGAGTGGTGTGCGCGATTCGGCGACCCAAACTGGACGCGTCTCGTCGGAAAGGCCCCGCCTGCAGCGTGCGGGATATGCGCGGGATGGCGGCCGGTCGCGCACTCTGTCGACGCGGTTCCGCCGCAGGTCACGGCCTCCATGGCCGCAGTATCGCTTGTGGATTCCTAAACCGTGGCAGGTTCGAATCCTGCCGGGGGCACCCACCTGATCAAGGAAAACCCCGGCTGACCAGCACGAACACCGGTCGCCGGGGTTTCGCATGTGTGCAGCCGTATGCCACCAGAAGCAGGCCCCGGCCGTTGGTCGCACGTGTGCTCGGATCATCATCGACCTGGTCAGCGACCCGGATCGTCGCGTCATGATTCAGTGCATTCACGACACCGCGGACCTGTCCACGTTCGCCTGCCAGATCTCACCGCCGATTCAGCCGGGGGAGATGGCCACCGTTGGCTGTGTCTGCGAAGTTGGACAGTTCCTGGGCGATCACTATTGACGGCAGTCGATCCCCAGGTACACGCGGCACTACACCCTCCGGATCCGCCGCCAGGGCGCCCGCCAGCTGCTGGGATGCTGGGTGACCGAGGAGGAGCCGAACGGTTCGGAGAACTCTGCTGAGGATGCTTTGGTGTGGGACTACGACGAGACGACGTCGTGATGACCCTGACCCGCGACCACCTGCGCCCGAACCATGGTCTCGGCGACGTCGTGATGACCCTGACCCGCGACCACCTGCGCCCGAACCACGGTCTCGGCGACGTGGACGGTGATGGTCTGACCGGCGTGCAGCCGCCCCAGGGCGATCTTCTGCCCGCAAACCATGATGACGCCGGTGTTGCTGGCCCGCCGCTGAACGGTGACCGGCCTGGTCGCTGGCGTTGGGGTGGTCCGGCGGGGCGGGCTCCGCGCAGCTGGGCCTCCTGCTCGGGCGTGAACGGGTTCGGGCGGGTGCGCAGCAGCTCACGGGTGTCAGGGGCGAAGAACATCAGCGTGGTGGCGTCGATGCGGATGCTGACCCGGGGCCGGCCAGGATTTCTGCGGCCAGGACCAGTCGGCCGGATAGGCCGACGCTGCCGTCCTTGCTGACGGTGCGGTCGACCTCGACCGTGTCGCCGTGTTCGGGGTTGGGCAGGGGGAGGTGGCCCGGCCTTGCGGGCTCCTGCGGCCCTCAGCGCGGTCAGGTCGGCCGCGGACAGGCGTGAGCGGACGCTCTTGAGCCGGGTTCGGCCGGCGAGCAGGTGGATGACGTCGGCGTCGGCCCAGAACGTCACGGGCATGCCCGCGCGGGCCGGTCCGAGCCAGAACTCTTTGCCGGCCAGGGCCATGTTCCCGCTGGCGGGCACCACCCGCTCGAACTGCGGTCGTGTTCGGCCAGTTCCCGATGGCGTTCGGCCTCACGACGATGGTCCGTGCTGTTCGCGTTGCTCTTCTGGGCGAGCCTTTCGTGCAGACGCGCGGCACGGTCATGGGCATCGGCGGCCGCCTCATGCGCTTTGGCGGAAGACATCACGGCATCTTCAGCCCATTGCTTCGCTAGGGGTAACTCGCGGGCTGTCGCAACCGCAGGCCAGGGACGCTGAAGGCCTTTAATTCTCAAGCTGATAGCGACGGCGCAGAGCCATTATCTGGAGACAATGAGTCAGAGCCTGTTCACAGATGCTTAAGTGCGGGTCCGTAGAGGGCTGGGCCGATCTTGTTGATGTGGCCTTGGTGTGACCATTGGGACAGTTGGACGC
>NZ_JBFAJC010000137.1:0-2695 GCF_040655075.1 Actinoallomurus sp. NPDC050550
GGCAATCCCTGGCTGGGTGGCACCCTGGGCGAAATAGCCATCGGCGCATCCCGCACCAGCACTTTCCTCGGCGCACGTTACAAACGCATCGCCCGACGCCGCGGCAAGAAACGCGCCCTGGTCGCCACCGGCAACTCCGTCCTGACGATCGTCTACCACCTGCTATCCGACCCTGACACCGACTACCAAGACCTCGGCCCCGACCACTACGACTCCCGGATCAACAAACAACGCCGCGCCCGCACCCTCATGCGCCAGATCGAACAACTCACCGGCCACAAGGTGATCCTCGAACCCCTCGACAGCACCGCAGCCTGACCCGACCACCACAACCCGGCTCCGCTAACGCTCCGCCGGGTGCTGCCGCCTGCCCAGCTGAGCACCGATTTTCGAGTCAGCAGTTGCGTTAGCAACCAGCGTCGCCTCCGCCCTTCGTCCCGAAGGAACTTCGGTCAATCGATCTTCGTCCTGGTCGGCCTGGAGCCAAGCGGGGCGCCTCTCACCTTGGATTACGCCCGATGGAGTCGCGGTGGGTCTGAGGGAGCCTGAAGACGTTGGCTCCCAAGATTGGCTCCCCGCGGCTCCCTCTCCGGGCGGGAGAGGAGCCTCAGGCCGAGTGCGAGGTTGCGCAGGGTGGCTGCTGCCCGTGGTCCGTTGCCGGTCCAGGCTTGATGGCCATCCGGTAGTTCGCCGCTCCGGCCAAGGTCGCCACCACCGCCACCCCGAGCACAGCCACGAACGGGTGCCGGATCCCGCGCGTGCGCCGAGGATCACCGATCCCCGCCAGCACCTCCAGCAACGACGAAACACCCGGCCGAGCATGCGACCCCTGACACCGATGACCTTCTTGCCTGTGAGCTTGGAAGCGTGAGAACTCCCATGATCACAGGCAGAAGGTCATCCTCATCCAGGTGTCACCTTCCGTAGCTGCCGCCGATTCGGACACCAGGCGATGATCACCCGAGACCGGCGACTTTGAAATCGCCCTGGGGTGGCGAGAGTGGGCCGATTGCTGGTGGAATACGTTGGCTGCGATCTTCCTCTGCCTATTTCGGAGTGGTGCGCTTGCAAGCGGGGTTGGAGTTGGTGGGCCGCTACCGGCTGGCAGAACTGCTGGGCCGCGGTGGCATGGGCGAGGTCTGGCGCGGCCTCGACTCGCGGTTGGGCCGGACCGTGGCGGTCAAGGTTCTTCCCTTGACTGCAGGGGTCGACGATAGTGGCGTGGCGCGGTTTCGTCGGGAGGCTGAGATCGCGGCGGGGCTGACTCATCCGGGGATCACGACGGTGTTCGATATCGATGAGCACCGAGAGGGCCAGGATCAGCTGCTTTTCCTGGTCATGGAGCTGATGAAGGGCCGTGACCTGCACAAGGTGCTGTCCGAATGGCCGAACGGGCTACCCCTCACGCAGGTGACCGATCTCGCCGCGCAGACCCTTGAGGCGCTGTCCGCCGCGCATGAACAAGGCGTTGTACATCGTGATATCAAACCGGCGAATCTCTTCCTGCTGGACGGCGGCAGGCTCAAGGTCTGCGATTTCGGGATCGCCCGCCTTGCCGACGCCACCAAGATCACCGCTACCGGAAGCATCGCAGGGACACCCCTCTACATGGCCCCGGAACAGATTGAAGGTCGCCCGGTCGACGTGCGCACCGACCTGTACTCCTTCGGCTGTGTGCTGTACGAACTGCTCACCGGAAGGCCATGGGTCGACACCAGTGCCGGTGTCGGTTCGATCCTGTATCAACACATCGGCCAAGCTCCCGTACCACCCCAGGCGCTCCGCCCTGAGATCCCGGACCACCTCGACGCTCTGATCCGAGACCTGCTCGCCAAACAGCCCGAGCAACGCCCCGATAGCGCGGCCGCCACCGCCGAATGCCTAGCTGGACACCAGGCCAGCAGCGAACCGGCACATCATCACCTTCCTACGACACGTCTCGCCCCTCCCGCTCAGCAGGGCACCTCTCCGCTACCTCCGACCGAGGCGGCATTGCCCGACTCCATCATTGGGCGGCGCCCATCGCTGTGGTCGATCTGGCTGATGTCCCTGCTGGCAGTGGTAGTCCTCATCACTAGCGTGATCAGCTTGGTAAATGGGCTCGTGCAGGACAGGAGCCACCTCTGCCAATACGGGAACAGCAGCACATGCAATTCGGCCGGATTGGAGGTCTTCTGGGGTGTAATCGGTTTGGCTCTGGGCGTGGTCTTTGCCATCGCAGCCATCTGGCGATACTCGCGATACCCAAGAGCTTCGGATACGAGCCAACACCCGCCTGTATAGGCGACCCCAGGTACTCCCCCGGTGAGTCTAGGCAGCGCAGATACTACTGATCCACGTCCGTCCGGCGGGATGCGCATCAGTACACGGGGGGGCTGTTTCACCCGCTTTCACAGTGCTCCGGCGCGTCGGCGAGGCCGGACGGGGGGCGCCATGGTTCGGTCACCGCCCCGGCGTATATCCGGCCGGCAGCCGAGCCTGCGGACAACACCTCTGCAACGCACTACCCCGGTCCGTCTGCGGGAGATGAGAGCCCTCCCTTTAGAGGACAAGCCGACCCGGACCGCAGGGCCGGCCACGGCCCGAGGACCGGAAGCGGTGCGTCAGTTCCCTGAGTCAACTTGGGCTGGCGACGTTGCTGCTGGATCGCCCGTCATAATCGGTGTCGTGTCTGCGTATGCTCAGGGTCGCTGGG
>NZ_JBFAJC010000138.1:0-2473 GCF_040655075.1 Actinoallomurus sp. NPDC050550
CGCGGTTTCACGGTCCATGGCCGCCTCCGCGGCTGCAGCGGCACCCTGCCGCAACACCCCAAGCGACAACGGAACACCCACGCCCGGATCGGCAGCTTCGGCGGCTCTCGTGCTTACCGGGTCAGGCTCGGTGGCGGGCCGCAGAACCACCAGCCCGCCAGACACTCCCGAAGACGGGCGGGACCCGGCCCGCGCCGTGACCATCCCGTCCGGCCACAACGTCGCCGGGCTCGCCTGCACACACGCCGCACCCCGCCGAACCGTGCTGTACCGCGACGTCCGCCACTCCACCCGGCCCACCCTCCCCTGCACACCGTCCACGACCGTCAAGCCTCCCCAACCCTCCCGGACACCCCTCCACCTAAACCACGTAGCCCGGCACCTGAAAGGATTAATCCAGTCCCTCTTTCATGGCCCCGCGAAGATCGCCGGGACCTTGCCCGCTGTCCTGTCCGCGCGAACGGGTGTGTCCAGTTAACGGCTCTTCCAAGATTCCCGTGGTGACGGATGGTGCTCACGCCAGGAGTATCCGTTTTCGGAGTAGCGGCAGGCCAGCGCGTCCGTAGCACTGGCGTTTGAGCAGCTTGATCTTGTTCACGACGCCCTCGGTGGCGCCGTTGCTGTGGGGCAGGGCGAGCGCGGCGGCCACGGCGTCATGGTCGATGAGCAGGCCTTCGGCGAAGGAGCGCAGCGCAGGCACCGCCGGGTCGTCGCGGACCTGGTGGATCCAGGCGTCCAGGCGTGTGGTGTGCTCGGCCAGGTTCCCGTCGTGATCGGCGGTGAGCAGGGCGGCGAAGGAACGCACGTGATCGGCGGCGGCCTGCAGTTCGGGGCAGCGCTTGAGGGCGTGTTCCAGGCGGGTCTGCTTGGAGGGAGTGAGGCCGGCCGGGTCGGTGGTGATCCAGCCGGTGAGGCGGCGGGGCGAGGGCGGTGGATGCTCGTCGTCGGCGCGGCCTTGCTCGAAGTAGCGGTAGAGCAGTGTGGATCCGCCCTGATATCCCATCGCCTTGATCTCGCCCAGCAAGGTCCAGGTGGGCACGGCGGGCTCCTGGGCGCAGCGTTGCCGCAGGTAGTCACGGAACGGGTCGACCAGGGTGGTGGAGTATTTCGGTCCGTGGATCAGCTGCTCGGCGCGCTCGGCGGCGGCGTACCTCTTGACCGTGTTGCGTGACAGGTGCAGCTGCCGCATGATCTGCCCGTGGGAGGCTCCCTGGGAGAGCAGGGCATGCACTGCCTTGTGCCGGGTTCGGGTGCGCTGCGCGCTGGGCCCCTCGGCCCGCGCGGCGCCGCGACCGGGATCGGGGTCACTGAAGCAGGCGCGGTGCGCGATAGCGGTCTTCTCCACCGCCTCGACCAGGTTCTTCCAGACATGCCAGCGGTCGGCGACCTGCACTGCGAGCGGTGCACCCTCGCGTGATCCGGCCGCGTACGCCGTCGAGCGGTCCCGGCAGATCAGCTTCACCCCCGGGTGGGCCTTCAGCCAGGACTCCAAGGTCACCGCGAGCCGACCGTCCAGCACCGCCAGGCGCTGATGGGTGATCGCGTCGATGATCACGGTGGCATACCGGTGTGAGCGTTTGAGGGCGAAATCGTCCACCCCGATCGCTTCGGGCACCGGCGTCGCGGGGTCGGGCAGCGCCATCAACGCCGCCAGCACCGCGGTGCCCGACAGCACCACACCCGTCGCCGCCAGCAGCGACGCGGCGGCCCGCCCCGCCAGCGCGATCGCGAAGGCGCCGACCAGCTGCGCTAACGGCGGGGTGCGGCGCGCGTACCGTTCGGTCAGCCGAGGGATCTGCTCATGGAAGGTCTGACGCGGGCAGTCCAGGTTCGGGCACACCAGACGCCGCAGCGTCAGTACCAGCACCACCGCGGTCCCACCGGCCGGGGTATCGGCCAACCGCCGCCGGTAGTAGCCGTGCACCTTGCGCGTCACCGTCCCGCACGCCGGGATCCCCCCGGGACCGGCCGACGATCACCACCGTGTCGTCATCGCGCTCGACCCGCTCCACCAGGACGGCGCTCAGGTGAGGGAACACGACATCCACCATGTCACGGTCACACGCGACCTACCGTGACACCCAGACCCCAACGTTGTAGCGACCGACACACCGTCAGTTACCACGGGAATCTTGGAAGAGCCCAGTTAACGGTGTAACTCGATCTTGCAGGGTCTAGTTTCGGGCGGCGGCCAGGCGGCCCTCGAAGGTGATCTCGAAGGCGTTCAGGGCGGCTTTCCAGCGGGTGATCCAGCGTTTGCGGCCCTTGCCGGTGGGGTCCAGGCTCATGACCGCCAGGTAGATGCATTTGAGTGCGGCTTGTTCGTTGGGGAAGTGGCCGCGGGCTTTGACCGCCCGGCGGATGCGGGCGTTCACGCTCTCGAAGCTCTCTTGTCAAGCGGCTGCGGCGATGGTGGGCGCTGGGCTGCTGCGGCGGTCGTCGTCGCGCCACATGTGCCTGATGATGACGTTGG
>NZ_JBFAJC010000139.1:0-2137 GCF_040655075.1 Actinoallomurus sp. NPDC050550
GGTGCGCAGGCGGGCGGCGGCGAGTTCGATGGCGAGGGGGATGCCGTCGAGGCGTGCGGAGATGCGGGCGAGGGTGGTGGCGTTGGTGGCGTTGATGGTGAAGTCGGGGTTCACGGTGGCGGCCCGGTCGCTGAACAGCCGTACCGCCTCGCACCGGGCGATCTCGCGGATGGGGGCGTGCTCGCCGACGACCGCGAGAGAGGGGATGGCCAGCACCTGCTCGCCGGTCAGCCCGAGCCGGTGCCGGCTGGTGGTCATCACGCGCAGGTGCGGAGCGGCCCGCAGCAGGTCGTTCGCGAGGTCCGCGCACGCCTGCAGCAGGTGTTCGCAGTTGTCCAGGACGAGAAGCATCCGTTTGTCGGCCAGGTAGTCGGCGAGAAGCGGGGTGACCTCGGCGGGAAGCGGAGTGACCTGGAGGTCCCCTTCCCGGAGGCCCAGGGCCGCGGCCACGGCCGACACGAGCAGGCCGCCCTCCTCGAGCGCGGCCAGCTCCACGATCTCTACTCCGTCGGGGAACCGGCCGCGTACGGCCCTGGCGGCCCGGAGGGCGAGCCGGGTCTTGCCGACGCCGCCCGGGCCGGTGAGCGTGAGCAGCCGTGTTCGCGTAAGGAGCCGCCTCACCTCGGACATCTCGTGCTTGCGGCCGACGAAGCTCGAAGCGTCAGCGGGCGAGGTGATCCAGGCTGGAACGTCCTGAACAGGCATTTCCTCCAGCGTAGGAGATTCGGCGAAGCGAGTCACGCTCGCCGGAGATGGGCCCAGCCCCGGCTCGCCGCCCGGGTCACCGGCGGCCTGGGCCGCGCACGGAGCCGTGCTCGGGGGCCTGCTCGGCGAGTTCCGCGACCCAGGCGGCGATCTGGGCGCGTGAGGTGAAGCCGAGTTTGCGCAGGATGCGCTCCACGTGTCCCTCCGCGGTCCGCTGGGCGACCACGAGCGCGGCCGCGATCTCCTTGTTGCTCAGCCCCTTGGCGACGAGCTTCGCCACCTCCATCTCCCGGCCGGTCAGCGGCGAGGGCGCCGTTCCCTTCGCCGCGAACGGCGCGGCCGGCACGTCGCCTTCCTGGAGGGCGTAGGCCGTCGCACGATCGAGTGACATGCCGCAGCCCTCCCGGAACAGGGCGTCGAACCGCTCGGCGCCGAGACGGTCCCGGACCGCCGTCTCGCAGTCCTCGTGGTACTCCGTGAGGTAACCGAACGGCGGGCCGCCCACCAGGCGCCAGATGTCCCGCAGTGCGCCGAGCATCCGGGCGGCACGCTCCGGGTCGCCCTCGTCGGCGGCGATCCAGGCCAGGACGTCGACGCACAGCGCGATGCCGAGGCGGTCGTCGAAGGGCTGCTTGAGCCGGATGGCCTGCTGTTCGAGCTCTGCCGCGCGTTTCAGATCGCCCTGCCGCCAGACCTCGATCCCGAAGACGGACAGCGTGTAGGAGCAGAACCAGCGGTCGTTCCGCGCCTCGCAGAGCCGCAGGCACTCGTCGAACAGCGCGACGGCCTCCTCGGAGCGCCCGAGGAGGGAGTAGGTGGTGGCGAGGTACATGAGGGAGTTCGCCACGCCGGCCGGATGTCCCAGCTCCCGGTGGCGCGCGAGGGCGTCCTCCAGGAGGGTCACGGCTTCGCCCAGGTCGTGACGGATCAGCGCGGAGAGGCCCGCGACGTACTGGCACTGGGCGAAGGTCACCGGGTCCTCGACCGGGTCGGTGAGCGCGCGGCTCTTGTCCAGCATCGGGCGGGCGGCCGCGAAGTCGCTCTGCAGGACGGCCAGCCTGGCGTGCACGCACAGGCCGCCGGCGCGGGCGGCGGGAGACGCCGAATCGCTGCTCAGGAGCGCCTCGAGCCAGCGCCGGCCCTCATGAACGAGCCCGGCCGCGATCCAGTAGAACCGCAACCTGGAGGCGATGGCGAGGCCGGCGTCGATCTCCTCCGGCGCCGAGAGGCAGTAGTCCAGGGCGGTGCGGATGTTGCCGTGCTCCAGCCGCAGCCGGTCGAACCAGGTGACCTGGTCGGGGCCGAACCACGCCTCGTCCGTGCGGGCGACCAGATCCCGGTAGTAGTCGCGGTGGCGTTCTTGGATGAGGTGTTCGGTGCCGGAGGCGGTCAGGCGTTCGCGGCCGTATTGGCGGATGGTCTCCAGCAGCCG
>NZ_JBFAJC010000140.1:0-2081 GCF_040655075.1 Actinoallomurus sp. NPDC050550
CGGCGAACCCCGCTCAATGACCTCCACCACGATCGGATGCCCCACCGGCCACCGCAACGCCACCGGATCGTCCCCACGCGCCCCCCCACGACCCGACTGGAACGCGGCCCCGCCCCCCTGGAGAGAATCCGGCCATACCAATGCGTGCAGCTCATCGAGCCGCTCGTTCAACCGCCCGATGTCGGTGAAGGTCTCGTCTGAATCGAAACGGAACTCCACCGTGACCTTGTCCCCTGACGGCCCCAGTGCGTAGCCGTCGGCCATTCCGACGAGGTCGTCCTGACTGACCAGCCTGGTGGGTTCGTCGAGTAGTGACGACTCAAGGGACTGGCGGATGGTCAGAATTTCGAGGCCACTGGCCGTCGCGTCGAGCGGCCTGTCGATATCTATGTCGCCGTCGGGCCGAATGCGAGATATTTTATCGATACCTGGCAACTCGGCTCGAAACTTTCTTACGAACTCCGCAATGATATTTTCGCCATTGCGGTCGAGAAAGGCACGGACTTCAGGAGGTAGCAGCGTTTCGCGAATCATGTGCAACGGGCTGCGTGACGCCACGACCAACAGGTTCTTGATCAGATAATATCTTACGAGGATATCCGACAGGGCACGTGCGGCGACATGAGTGTAGACCAGAGCCACATGGGCCATCAACAGCCTGGAATCCGCCTCGATTTTCTCCCGATTCCTGGAATTTCGCCTTCGCCCAGGAATATTGTGGTATTCCTTGTATCGGCCCTGCCAGTACTCGCCGAACTCCAGGCCGTCATCAACCAACCTTGAGGCGATACGATGTGCGTTGTCCTCCCGCAACGCCCAATCGAGCACAGCAGGCATCCTGTCCAGCGGAACATCATAGGTGTACTGGAAGAACACCCCCATTCCCTTGGCGTCGTCCAAGGGCTGCAAAAACCGGGCGTCGGACGCCCAAAACGGAACAATAAATCCTTCACTTCGGGGAAAAGCTTGCGAAATAGGCAGCCCCGTGCCATGCAGGCCTGCCTCGACTTCCTCATTCCGCACTGGGCGGTATCTCAGACGCGAGGCCCTACGGAGGCGCTGCAGCACATCCTGAAACTCGGCCAGAGCCTGCTCCCGTGACGGCAGGCCCTCATCTCCCGGACCGATCGCGAACGGAGGCACCACGATCTCGGCGATGAATACCGTCCGGCGATCAGGGGCGACATTCCCCCGCTGGCGGGCTACTTTGAGGGAAGCATGCCACCGGTTATCACTCTCGCCGACAAAATAGGCGGTGCGATCAAGCTTGACCTTGACGTGCTTATGCGATTCGTTCGCCCACGTGACGATGGTGCTGCCTTCGACTGCCTGCACCTGCGGGGGAAAGACCACCACGATTTTGGTCTCCCCTTCGTATCCCCCCGCGCCTCCAACCATCCGGAACGCCTGCCCCGAACGCTCCTCGCCCAGCCTTATCGCCTGCGCGACGACATCGGCACGCCCGCGGATGTTCCTCGGCAGCGCGGCCTCGCCCCGCTCATTCTTCAGCCGCTCCCACGTCTCGAGTACCTGTTCACGCTCGGCCAAACCATGCTTGCCCAAACGGGTATTGACCCACATCACCAGGTCATCCTCGAACGACAATCGCGCTGGCGAAATGGCGGACCTAACGTCTCGCGCCGGAGCGATGGCCCCGGCCTCGCCCTCCACACGGTCGTTGCGGTCGGTGTGGGGTGCCGGGCTTTGGCCGGTGGCAGGCTGGCCGGTCCAGGAGTCGAGTGCTGCTTGTAGTTTCTGCCGCTGGTCCGGCCCGAAACCACTAACACCCTGTCCCGGCGCACCCAGATCTCCGGGCACCTCCACCACGGCCGAGTCCTGCCGCCCACTCACCAGCGGCACCGCCGGCACATGGAACGCCTGCGTCCCCGACATCAACAACCCGGTTCCCTCGTCGACCTGCTGAAGTTCTTTCGAACGGGGATCAGTCATGTCGCTCTGGGGCTGCAACACGGTATGGGCGTCGGGATCGGCATCGGTGAAGGCGTTGTCGATCGTGGGAGCGGGCCAATCAAGCCCCTCGGGTACGCGTGGTACCAGCGCTCCTTCGGGCTCGATATATC
>NZ_JBFAJC010000141.1:0-2041 GCF_040655075.1 Actinoallomurus sp. NPDC050550
CTGATCAACCCCACCCGGCCCGGCGAGTACAACCTCACACCCTTCACCGGCCCGAACCCGGCCGACCCGCCCACCCTCACCCCCGACCTTCAGACCACGCAAAACCCCGGCACCACCGACACACCCAACCCCGGTGCCCTCCCGGACCTGGGCACCGAAGCCCGCGCACTGATCATCACACCCGACGGCCGCTCCCACACCCCCACCCCAACCCCTGCCCCCACCGCACGGGCCCTGACCGACCCCACCCACCCCCACACCGGCGCCCCAAGAAAACGGGGACCAGACACCTGGAACGCACCCACACCCCCCACGCCCGGCGCTAGACCCACCGACCAGCAGCTACAGCAATTCGCCCAGGACGCACGCGACGCGAACGTGAGCAGCGGCAGCATCTTCCTGACTGGTCTTTTCGCCGCCCGCTGGGGGGGCATAGGGGGAGGGCAGCAAGCCAGGGTCTGGCAGGCGTGGAACGCTGTCACGAAAGCAACCCGGGTGGCGGCCCCGGCGGAGGTCCCCGCATGGGTGGCCCGGCCCTCCCAGTACGGCGACACGCCCACCGACCAGCAGCTGCAGCAATTCGCTTCTGCCGCACGCCAAGCAGGCGTGAGCAACGGCAACGCCTTCGTGGCCGGTCTTACCGCTGCGGGCTGGGAAGGCCTAAGACAAGGCTACGCCAGGGCCCGGGAGGCATGGAATGCTGCCCCGCCGGCGGCGGCCCCGGCGGCGGTCCCCGCATGGGCGACCCTACCCCCCCAGCACGGCGACACGCCCACCGACCAGCAGCTGCAGCAATTCGCCCAGGACGCACGCCAAGCAGGCGTGAGCAACGGCGACGCCTTCGTGACCGGTCTTACCGCCGTCGGCTGGAGGAGCCTAGGGCACAGGTACGCCAGGGCCCGGGAGGCATGGAACGCCGACCCGGCGGCGACCCCGGCGGCGGTCCCCGCATGGGCGACCCGGCCCCCCCAGCACGGCGACACGCCCACCGACCAGCAGCTGCAGCAATTCGCCCAGGACGCACGCCAAGCAGGCGTGAGCAACGGCAACGCCTTCGTGACCGGTCTTACCGCCGTCGGCTGGAGGAGCCTAGGGCACAGGTACGCCAGGGCCCGGGAGGCATGGAACGCCGACCCGGCGGCGACCCCGGCGGCGGTCCCCGCATGGGCGACCCGGCCCCCCCAGCACGGCGACAAACCCACCGACCAGCAACTGCAGCAATTCGCCCAGGACGCACGCCAAGCAGGCGTACGCAGCGGCAACGCCTTCGTGGCCGGTCTTTTCGACGCCGGCTGGAGGAGCCTTGGGCAAGCGGGCGCCAGGGCCCGGGAGACGTTGAACGCCGTCCAGCCAGCGGCCCCGGCGGCGGCCCCCACATCGGTGACCCGGCCCCCCCAGCACGGCGACACACCCACCGACCAGCAACTGCAGCAATTCGCTTCTGCCGCCGAAGTCCCCGCATGGGTGACCCGGCCCCCCCAGCACGGCGACACGCCCACCGACCAGCAACTGCAGCAATTCGCCCAGGACGCACGCCAAGCAGGCGTACGCAACGGCAACGTCTTCGCGGCTGGTCTGGCCGCCGCCGGCTGGAGAGGCCTAGGGTTCTGGTATGCCAGAGCGTGGCAGACGTGGAACGCCGCCCCGCTGGCGGCGGCCCCGGTGGAGGTCCCCGCATGGGTGACCTTGCCCCCCCGGCGTGACGCCACGCCCACGTACGAGCAGCTGCAGCGGTTCGCCCATGACGCACGTCAGGCGGGCGTGATCAACGGCAAGGTCTTCGTGGCCGGTCTGGCTGCCGCCGGCTGGAAGGGCCTAGGGGACGGGCGTGCCAGGGCCCGGGCGGCGTGGAACGCTGTCACGGAAGAGGCCCCCCTCGGGCACGGCGCCACGCCGACCGACCGGCAGGGCGAGGTCATCATGCCGGACAGGCCGCCGCGTCCGGGAACGGCGTTCAGCCCGCCGACGTTCGACTCACAGCCGTCCGACTCGCATCAGTTCGATCCGCCGTACCGAACGGACGGTATGGCGCCGGTGGATG
>NZ_JBFAJC010000142.1:0-2019 GCF_040655075.1 Actinoallomurus sp. NPDC050550
GGTGCGCAGGCGGGCGGCGGCGAGTTCGATGGCGAGGGGGATGCCGTCGAGGCGTGCGGAGATGCGGGCGAGGGTGGTGGCGTTGGTGGCGTTGACGGTGAAGTCGGGGTTGACGGTGGCGGCCCGGTCGCTGAACAGCCGTACCGCCTCCCGCCGCGCGATCTTCCGGGGCGGCTCGTCGCAGGCGGGGACCGCCAGGGACGGCACCCGGAGCAGCTGCTCGCCGTACACCCCGATCGTCTGCCGGCTGGTCGCCAGGATGCGCAGCCGCCGCGTGTTCCGCAGCATCTGGTTGATCAGGGCGGCGCAGGCGAACAGCAGGTGCTCACAGTTGTCCAGGACGAGCAACATCCGTTTGTCCGCCAGGTAGTCCAGCAGCGCGGCGCCGATGGGACGCTGCGCCGCCCGGAGCCCGAGAGCCGATGCCACCGTCGACTCGAGCAGGTCGCCGTCCCCCAGGCCGGCCAACTCGATCACCTGGACTCCGTCGGGATAGCCCGCGCTCAGCGTCTCGGCGGCGCGCCGCGCGAGCCGCGACTTGCCGACGCCGCCCGCGCCGGTCAGCGTCAGCAACCGGGTCCGTCCGAGCAGACGCCTGATCTCGGCGAGCTCATGTCGGCGTCCGATGAAGGCCGACTCGTCGGCGTGGGATTCGGTCATCGCGCAAGGCTCGTGCACCATGGTGATCTACCCGTCCGGGTGTCCTTCGCCGCCGGTCCGCTCGTGCTCCGCGACCCACGTCGCGATCTGGACGCGGGAGGTGAAGCCCAATTTGCTCAGGATGTGCTCGACGTGGCCCTCGGCGGTCCGCTGCGCGATCACCAGCTTGGCCGCGATCTCCTTGTTGCTCATGCCTTCGGCGACGAGATGGGCGATCTCCGTCTCACGGGGGGTCAACGGTGATCGATCGGAACCCACCGTGGACGGCTGCCGCTCGCCCAGGGCGAAGGCGACCGCCTCCTCGAAGGAAAGCGCGGCCCCCTCGTCACGGGCGGTGGCGAAGGCCTGCTCACTCATGGCCGTACGAGTGCGGGTCTCGCACTCGTCGTGGTAGCGCGCCAGATGGCCGTACCCGGACAGCGGCGCATCGACCCTCCGCCAGATCGTTCGCAGGACACCGAGCAGCCGGGCCGCTCGCGGATACCGCTCCTCCGACGCGGCGATCCAGGCCAGGACCTCGATGTTCACCCCGACTCCCAGGAGATCGTCGAGCTCCCGGTTGAACCGCAGGCTGTCCTCCTCCAGAGCCACCGCGCGTTCCAGGTCGCCCTGCCGCCAGACCTCCACGCCGAGCGCCATCATCGTGTACGCCTTGTGCCAGCGCTCCCCATGCGCGTCGCAGACGGCCAGGCTCTCCTCCGCGTACTTGATCGCCGACTCCGAGTCCCCGCGGAAGGAGTAGGCGAGGGAGAGCCGGATCAGTCCGAGGGCCTGGCCCACCAGGTCACCGGTCCTCCGGTGCTGGGCCACCGCCGTCTTGAAGTAGGGGATCGCCGTGTCGGGGTCGCCCTCGTACATGGCGACCATTCCGCAGAAGAGCGCGACGTAGGCGTCGACGGAGTCCAGCCGCAGGGTCTTCCCGATGCGCTTGCTCTCCTCGAGCATTCTCAGGGCGGGGCCGGGCTCGGCCTGGATGATGGCCAGCCAGGCGTTGGCCCACAGGGCGTGGGCGCGCGTCGCGTCGGGTTCGCTCTCGGCGGCCAGGCCGCGTTCGAGCCAGCCGCGTCCCTCGGTGAGGTAGTAGCTCGTGGTCCAGTGGTAGAGCAGGTCGGTGGCCATCCGCAGGCCGATGGCGCCCTCGCCCGGGCGGCTGAAGGAGTACCCCAGGGCCACCCGCAGGTTGGGATGTTCGACCCGCAGCCGGGTCAGCAAGGCGACCTGGCCGGGTCCGAAGAGGTGTGTCCAGGCGTCCGCGGCGAGGTCGCGGTAGTAGTCGCGGTGGCGTTCTTGGATGAGGTGTTCGGTGCCGGAGGCGGTCAGGCGTTCGCGGCCGTATTGGCGGATGGTCTCCAGCAGCCG
>NZ_JBFAJC010000143.1:0-1836 GCF_040655075.1 Actinoallomurus sp. NPDC050550
GCGTCAGTTCCCTGAGTCAACTTGGGCTGGCGACGTTGCTGCTGGATCGCCCGTCATAATCGGTGTCGTGTCTGCGTATGCTCAGGGTCGCTGGGGCCGAGAGGTTGATGATCTGTCGGGTGAGAGGCTGGCTGAGTTGCTGGCAGAGCTCGATGGGCCGGATGATCCTGAGCACCCTGACGTGATGATCTCGCATGAGAGCGGTTGGACGCTTTCGGCGTTCACCTCCGGGTTGTTGGTCTGGGAAGACCCGGAAGACGCCGACGGAGTGTCTCGTCATATGCGGGATGTGCCGCGGAGCCTGGTTCACACGTTGTTCCGTGCCGTGGCCGCGGGGGATCTGGAGGCTGTGGATGACCAGCCCTGGTCCCCGGGCTATGGATGAAGGGTTCCTGGGACGGCTGGAGCTGATCGTTTGGCGTGGTGAAGCGCAGGGTCGTAAGGGGTGCCGTCGCGCCAGCAGGCATGCATGACGCGGAGCCAGGCGCGGCCGAGGATGCGGACGGTTTGCGGGTGGCGTTTGCCGCGGTCTCTGGCGCGTTTGTAGAGGTCGGCGGCCCAGGGGTCGTCGTGTCGGCTGTTGTCGGCAAAGTGGCTGAGTGCCTTGCGCGCGGCGCGGTTGGCGGCGTGCCGGAAGGCGACGGTGTGGACTTTGCCGCTGGCGCGGGTGACCGGAGCCATACCGACCTCCGCGGCGAGTTGTTCGGCGGTCAGGCCGCGTTCGAGCATGGGGCCGATCTCGCCGATGATCTGGGCGAGGTTGACCGTGCCGACGCGTGGAAGAGCGCGGAACAGCTCGGCGTAGGGGTGGGCGTCGATGACCTGCTTGATGGTGGCCTCCAGCGCCTTGATCGCCTCGACGACGGCCCGGACCTGGCTGACCTGGGTGGTGATGAGCGTGGCGATGATGTCGGGGCTGATGCGGCTGGCGGCCTTCGGCGCGGACCGGAGTTTGTCGAGTAGGACGGCGCCGGTCTTGCGGCCGGTGTAGGCGTGGCGGCGCAGGAACGCGCTCAGCTTGGCGGGGGTGAGGCTGGAGGCTGCCTGCGGGGTCGGGAAGCGGTCCAAGAACGCCAGCGAGATGGCCGCGTCCAGGTTCTTGAACAGGCGGGTCGCGCCCGGCCAGTGCGCCTCCAACAGGGCACGTAGCTGGTTGAGCAGGCTGACTTTGGTGGCGACCAGGTCGCTGCGCTGGCGGGACAGGGCCTGCAGCTCCAGCGTCGTTGTCTCAGTCGGTGCCAGGATCGTCAGGTGCCGGCCGTCGGTGCGCAGCAGGTCGGCGAGCATGAAGCTGTCGGCGTTGTCGGTCTTGGCGCGAGAGGCGCCCCACCTGGGGCGCATCGCGTTGAACGCGCCCGGATGGATCGCGACGACCGGATGCCCGGCGGCCAGCAGCCGATCGACCACCAAGCCCTTGCTGGTCTCGATCGCGACCGGAAGCTGCGACGGGTCGCCGTAGGTGACCAGACGCCGCAATGTGCTGGTCATTCCCGCCTCGGTGTGCGGCAACGTCCACCGGGCCGCTTTGAACCCGTCCGCGTCCAGCACCGTTACCGAGTGTGCTTGACCGCCCCAATCCCAACCGACAGTGTGCAACGGGTGTCCTTCCCGGAGAAGATCTGCACCTCTGCGTTCGGAAAGGACGTCTGCCGGAAGCTCATTACTACGGCCCTCATGGGGGCAGATCCCTGATGCCGATCCGACGCCCTCGTCCCGGTGGGGCCGGCAACACTAACGCGAGCCGTCCAGCGGCCGACCGATCGCAGGCCGTGCACCCACCAGGCCGAGAGGTGACGGCCCCACACGGAACCGCACGAACATGCTCCCCTAATGAGC
>NZ_JBFAJC010000144.1:0-1513 GCF_040655075.1 Actinoallomurus sp. NPDC050550
TCGGCGGGCTGAACGCCGTTCCCGGACGCGGCGGCCTGTCCGGCATGATGACCTCGCCCTGCCGGTCGGTCGGCGTGGCGCCGTGCCCGAGGGGGACCTCTTTCTTGACAGCGTTCCACGCCGCCCAGGCCTTGGCGTACCTGGTCCCTAGGCCCCCCCAGCCGGCGGCGGCAAGACCAGCCTCGAAGACCTTGCCGTCGCTTACGCCTGCCTCGCGTGCGGCACGCGCGAACTCCCGCAGCTGCTGGTCGGTGGGCTTAGCGCGGCGCTGGGGGGGCAGGGTCACCCATGCGGGGACCTCCGCCGGGGCCGCCGCTGGGACAGCGTTCCACACCCCCCGGGCCCTGGTGTATCCGTTCCCTAGATCCCTCCAGCCAGCGCGGATAAGATCGGCCGCGAAGCCGTAGCCGTTTCTTACGCCCGCCTGGCGTGCGGCACGCGCGAACTCCTCCAACTGCTGGTCGGTGGGCCTAGCGCCACGCCGGGGGGGCAGGGTCACCCATGCGGGGACCTCCGCCGGGGCCGCCGGGGCCGCTTCCGGGACAGCGTTCCACGCCTCCCGGGCCCTGACGGACCTGTGCCCTAGTTCCCTCCAGCCGGCGGCGGCCAGACCAGCCACGAAGTCGTCGCGGTTTCTTACGCGCGCCTCGCGCGCGGCACGAGCGAAATCCCGCAGCTGCTGGTCGGTGGGCGTGGCGTCGTGCTCGGGGGGCAGGGTCGTCCATGCGGGGGGCGCCGCCGGGGCCGCCGCCGGGGCCGCCGCCGGGGGCGCCGCCGGGGCCGCCGCCGGGTCCGCTTCCGTGACAGGTCTCCACGCGTCCCAGGCCCTGGCGTACTTGGTCCCTAGGCCGCCCCAGCCGGCGGCAGTAAGACCAGCCACGAAGACCTTGCCGCTGCTTACGCGCGCCTGGCGTGCGGCACGCGCGAACTCCTTCAGCTGCTCGTCGTCGGGCGTAGTGCCGTGCAGGGGGGGCCGGGTCACCCATGCGGGGACCTCCGCCGAGGGTTCCGCCGGGGCCGGCGGCGGGACAGCGTTCCACGCCGCCCAGGCCCTGGCGTACCCTTGCCCTAGGTCCATCCAGCCGGCGGCGGCCAGACCAGCCGCGAAGACGCCGCCGTTGCTCACGCCCGCCTGGCGTGCCATCTGAGCGAACTGCTGTAGCTGCTGGTCGGTGGGCCTAGCGCCCAAAGCGTAGAACTCGTGGGGTGTGGGTGCGTTCCAGGTGTCTGGTCCCCGTTTTCTTGGGGCGCCGGTGTGGGGGTGGGTGGGGTCGGTCAGGGCCCGTGCGGTGGGGGCGGGGGTTGGGGTGGGGGTGTGGGGGTGGCCGTCGGGTGTGATGATCAGTGCGCGGGCTTCGGTGCCCAGGTCCGGGAGGGCACCGGGGTTGGGTGTGTCGGTGGTGCCGGGGTTTTGCGTTGTCTGAAGGTCGGGGGTGAGGGTGGGCGGGTCGGCCGGGTTCGGGCCGGTGAAGGGTGTGAGGTTGTACTCGCCGGGCCGGGTGGGGTTGATCAG
>NZ_JBFAJC010000145.1:0-1510 GCF_040655075.1 Actinoallomurus sp. NPDC050550
CACCGGACGCACCATCGAATACGCCCAATCCGCCTACCGCGGCGACCGATACCGCATCACCACAAAACTCCACTTCGACCACACGTCCGGATAGGCGGGACGCGATCGATGGCCGATCGTCGGACGGGGCTCGGCCTCCGCGGTTACGCCGCCAGATCCACCCTGATGTCGTTGCGGGAGTCCGGCAGCAGGATGACCGGTGCTTCGATTTCCGTTGCCCGTGACCGGAAACCTCGCGGGCATGCCCCTCGAAGATCTCTGAGTTTTTCGCCGGCCGATGTCGATCCGAGCCGGCCGCCTTCGTCGGTTGGGCGAAAGTCCACCAGGGGCGCGAAGGGAGATCTCATGAACACCGACATCACCGTGCCGGCACCCAAGATCGCGGACCGGGCCGGCTACCAGGCCGAACTGGACGTGCTGCGAATCCGGGAGAAGGCGCACACCCACGAAGGCGACGCGATCGCGGCCGCTCGCCGCCGGCTGCCGATGGTGGAGGTCGACGCCGGCACCACACTGGTCGGCCCGGCCGGACCGGTCACATTGCTGGAGACGTTCGAGGGCCGCCGCCAGCTGATCGCCTACTACCAGATGTGGCACACCGGCCACCCGGCCGCCGAGCAGTGCGAGGGCTGCACGTTCTTCAACAGCCAGGTCCGCGAGCTGTCCTACCTGCACGTACGCGACATCACGTACGCGACGTTCTGCCAGGGCCCGTACGAGGAGAGCGTCCGCTACCGCGACTTCATGGGCTGGGACGTGCCCTGGTACTCCGCGGCGGAGTCCATCGACGTCCTGATGGCGGGACGCGGCCCGTTCATGCTGGCGTGCTACCTGCGCCAGGGCGACCGGGTGTTCGAGACGTACTGGACCACCGGCCGTGGTGTCGAGGTGATGGACGTCACCTACGGTCTCCTGGACCGGACCGCGTACGGGCGGCAGGAGGCGTGGGAGGACTCGCCCGCCGGCTGGCCGCAGGCCGACAGCATCGCCCGGACCAACGGACGCCCCAGCGCCCAGTGGCCCCGCCTGGAAGCCGGACGCTCCGACGACCTCGGGCCTGGGCGTTAGGGCCTGAGCGTTAGGGCCTGCCTCGAAGTCCCGCTGTCCTACTGCGCGACGGCCAGGCGGCGACGTCGAGACAGGCCCTTGAGGCGGGCGGCGTACGTCACCGGTTGCCGAGTCGGCCCGGGGGAAGTCATGGAGCATGCGGCTCAGCGGTGCTCGGGTACTGGTCACCGGGGCGTCCTCCGGCATCGGGGCGGCGACCGCGCGGGAGATGGCGAGGGCCGGGGCGCGTCTCGTCCTGGTAGGGCGTGACCGGCCCCGGCTCGACGCCGTGGCCGCCGAGACCGGGGGCCGGGCCGTCGTAGGCGATCTGACCGGGGACGCCGCCTCCCTGGTCTCGCGCGCCGGGCCGGCGGCGAACTCCGCCTCCTGCAGCTCGACGTAAGACGTCATGCCGTCCTCGGCGTAGCCCTTGGCGAGGTGGAACATCGAGTAGTTGAGCGAG
>NZ_JBFAJC010000146.1:0-1507 GCF_040655075.1 Actinoallomurus sp. NPDC050550
CGAAAGACATCCCAGGAGCTAGTGATGTCAAGCAGCCCGTTCCAGATGATGCGGCCAGGCGGTCGCCTCGTCGTAGAGGGCACCGGTTTTGAGGCAGCCGTGCAGGATGCCGACCAGCCGGTTGGCGACCTGGCGGAGTGCGGTGTTGTAGCCGGCGTCGCGTGCGCGTTGCTTGTCGTAGTAGGCGCGGGCGCCGGGCGAGACGCTGATGGCCCGGGACGCCTGGGTGAGCAGGGCGTCGATGAGCCGGTCGTTGTGCACGAACCGGGCGGCGACGACCTTCTTCTTGCCCGAGGCGCGGGTGATCGGGGACGTGCCGGCGTAATTCTTCCTGTTCTTGGCGGTGGCATAGCGGTCGGGGTCGTCGCCGAACTCGGCCAGCACCCGGGCGCCGAGGATCATGCCGAGCCCAGGCTGGGAACGGATGATCTCAGCGGCCGGGTGCCGGCCAAAATGGGCCTCGACCTCCTGGTGCAGGACGGTGATCTGCTCCTGCAGCGTGGTCAGGACCGCGATCAGGGCGCGGGTGGAAGCGGCGTAGGCGGCGGTGACCGGGGCCGGTTGTCCCAGATGCTCGGTGCGCAGCGCGGTCTGGATCGTCGTGGCTTTGGCCGCCAGGTCGCCGCGGCGGCGAGCGCGTTTGAGCGCCGCGCTGATCTGGGTGCGGGTCAGTTGCGCGGCCGAGGCCGGGTCAGGTGCTTTGGCCAGCAGTTCCAGGGTGTCGGGGGCGGCCAGGTCCTCAAAGGCGGTCAGTGCGGCGGGGAAGTAGTCGCGCAGTGCGTGCCGCAGCCGCTGGATATGGCGGGTGCGTTCCCAGATCAGCGTCTTGTGGGCGCGGGTGACGACCTTGACGGCTTCGGCCTGTGCGCTGTCGCCGGCGATGGGACGCAGTTGGTGGGAGTCGGTGCGGACCATGTCGGCCAGCATGTGCGCATCTGCGGCGTCGCTTTTGGCACCGGAGACCTTCAGGCGTTCGCGGTAGCGGGCCGCCTGCAGCGGGTTGACGGCCAGCACCGTGTATCCGGCTGCCGTCAGTGCCTGCACCCACGGGCCGCGGTCGGTCTCGATCCCGACCACCACTTCCACATCCTCATCGGCAAGGTCCCCGGCCTGCTCGGCGATCATCGCGTGCAGCCGGGTCATTCCGGCGATGCCTTCGGGCAGGCGGGCCTTGGCCAGCCTCCGACCGGCGGCATCCATCAGCTCGACATCGTGGTGGGTCTCGGCCCAGTCATCTCCCACAAACAGCCGCAACGTCTCTCCTATCGCCGAAATCGCTGGTCAGTGGCCTGCGGGAGAGTCATCGGCGACCTAATCAAGCAGTGCTCACCGCCCGCGCGAGCAGGGCCGGGCACGACATCCCAGCAGCGATCAATCTCCCGCCGACCGGCAAGGGCACGGTCTTTCGACAGGACTTCGATGTCCAGGACACATGAGTGCTCACTTGCCGGCGGCTACCAACCAACCCAGGAGTCTGCCGGATGGCAGGCTCCCAGAACTGATTAGG
>NZ_JBFAJC010000147.1:0-1464 GCF_040655075.1 Actinoallomurus sp. NPDC050550
CCCAGACCAACGATCATCGAAAGGCTGGTATCCGCACGGAACGACAGGTTATAACCCCCCGAATAACCGAAATAACCCGGGCCGTACCCACTCCCACTCCAAGCACCAGAGCCTCCAGCCCCGGGTCCGGAAGGCCACGACCAGCCTTGTGCCGGGACCTGCGGCGGCATGAGCGCGACGCTTTGAGCCGACTGCAACACATCGGCGATACGCCGCGCTTTTTCCTCCATTACCAGAACATGGATTTCAGGAGCCGAAGCGTAAACGGCATCAATATGACTTTCCGCCGCCGCGAACCCCGCCCCGCGCTCCCGAAGCTTGCCATTAACAAGCGCCACCAGACGCCTCTTTTTGCGACTGTTGAGCGGCAAAGCCGGGAACCCGGCCCGGGCGCGCACAGGCATCGGACCACCGAAATCCCGATAGACCTCACCCAATCGCCCAAAAATAGGATCATTCCCGGGAATCAGGCCATAAACCCAACGGACGAAGAATTCAGCCACAAACTCGGCCGGATTCCCTCCACTACGGGCATATTCACTTACATATCCAAATAGATCCGACAGCGTTGTATCCCGCATTGCAACGTTTGCGGCAAGGGGGTAAACATATCGAACGCCGTGGAGTAGGTGACCGAGTTCATGAACGACGATCGCCACGGATTCTTCATCGATAATCGTCGGCATATCCTGAGGGCCGACGTCTGAATAAATCGGCATCCTTTCATCGTCAGACATGCCGGGTGGTTGGATGCTCACGGCCAGCGCGTAACGATGAGTAAAGGCCATGGCAACAGCCGATGCCTTGTCTTCAACTATCGAGACTTGAAGATGCTTATAAGGCTCCCCTGCGGGGGTAAACGCCTCCACGACTTCCAGTCGCAACGACTTGGAATACTTAGGCATATAAATCTTAAGGTCGGGAACGGGAAAACCTGCTGCCTGCACTCTGGAAACCGCAAGTCTCACATTCGCGACTGTCGCATCAATCAGTCTATTTGGGATGGTCGGTTCATGCCGAAGCCGAACGTTCACCGGGTGTTCTCGCGACCCAAATATGACAACTTTTTCTTGCCACCTGCCCAGAGGTGCATTCATGTCATGATCGACATTTTTGTTCCGGCGCGATAGATACGCTTCCAACTCTGGATGCCGGTTCGCAAACTCAGTATCTTTGAGTGCTTCGCTGACGAGAGAATCCGGAACCCCCGACGCCGAAACCTCGTGAGACTCTGACACGAATTTATTAAAGGCGCGTTCGTTAAAGTTTGCCCACTGCTCATAACTCAGGAACTCAGGCAGTTGGTAGACGTGGCGAGCTTGTGTGGGCTCAAGATCTGGATCGGACTGGGATAGTGGTTGGGTTTGTGTCCCCCACCATCTCGGGGTTCCGGGTGCTTGCGCCACCGCGTGGGTGAGCTTGGTCTCGTGGTCGGTGACGGGCCGCCTCGCCGAGGGCGGCAGC
>NZ_JBFAJC010000148.1:0-1461 GCF_040655075.1 Actinoallomurus sp. NPDC050550
AACGGGGACCAGACACCTGGAACGCACCCACACCCCCCACGCCCGGCGCTAGACCCACCGACCAGCAGCTACAGCAATTCGCCCAGGACGCACGCCAAGCGCGCGTACCCAGCGGCAACGCCTTCGTAGCTAGTCTTTACGCCGCTGGCTGGAGCGGCCTAGCGGGAGGGGCCACCACCAGGGCCCGGGATGCGTGGAACGCTGCCCCTGCCGTGGCCCCGGTGAAGGTCCCCGCATGGGCGACCCTGCCCCCCCAGCACGGCGACACGCCCACCGACCAGCAACTGCAACAGTTCGCCCATGACGCACGCCAGGCGGGCGTGATCAACGGCAACGTCTTCGCGGCTGATCTTGTCGACGCCGGCTGGAGAGGCCTAGCGGCGGGGTACGCCAGGGCCTGGCAGGCGTGGAACGCGGGCCCGGCGGCCCCGGTGGAGGTCCCCACATGGGCGACCCTACCCCCCGAGCCCGACGACACGCCCACCGGCCAGCAGCTGCAACAGTTCGCTTCTGCCGCGCGCGAGGCAGGCGTACATAGCGGCAGCGTCTTCGCGAATGGTCTGGCCGCCGCCGGCTGGAGAGGCCTAGGGAAGGGGTACGCCAGGGCCCGGGAGGCATGGAACGCTGCCCCGGCGGAAATCCCTACGTGGGTGACCCTGCCCCGCCGGCGCGGCGCTACGCCCACCGACGAGCAGCTGCGGGATTTCGCTCGTGCCGCACGCGAGGCGCGCGTAAGCAGCGGCACCGCCTTCGCGAATGATCTGGCCACCGTCGGCTGGAAGCACCTAGGAAACAGGAACGCCAGGGCCCAGAAGGCGTGGAACGCTTCGGCGGAGGTCCCCACATGGGTGACCTTGCCCTCCTGGCGCGGCGCTAGGCCCACCGACCAGCAGCTGCGGGATTTCGCTCGTGCCGCACGCGAGGCGCGCGTAAGCCACCGCGACGACTTCGTGGCTGGACTGGCCGCCGCGGGCTGGGAGGACCTAGGGAACAGGTCCGCCAGGGCCCGGGAGGCGTGGAACGCTATCCCGGCGGTGGCCCCGGTAGCCCCGGTGAAGGCCCCCGCATGGGCGACCTTGCCCCCCCAGCACGGCGACACACCCACCGACCAGCAGCTGCAGGAGTTCGCTCGTGCCGCACGCCAGGCGCGCGTAAGCGACGGCAAGGTCTTCGAGGCTGGTCTTGCCGCCGCCGGCTGGAGGCGACTAGGGGATCGGTACGCCAGGGCCCGGGAGGCGTGGAACGCTGTCAAGGCGGCGGGCCCGGCGACGGCCCCCGCCCGGGTGACCAGGCCCCCCCAGCACGGCGCCACGCCGACCGACCGGCAGGGCGAGGTCATCATGCCGGACAGGCCGCCGCGTCCGGAAACGGCGTTCAGCCCGCCGACGTTCGACTCACAGCCGTCCGACTCGCATCAGTTCGATCCGCCGTACCGAACGGACGGTATGGCGCCGGTGGATG
>NZ_JBFAJC010000149.1:0-1395 GCF_040655075.1 Actinoallomurus sp. NPDC050550
CCCCCCGAATAACCGAAATAACCCGGGCCGTACCCACTCCCACTCCAAGCACCAGAGCCTCCAGCCCCGGGTCCGGAAGGCCACGACCAGCCTTGCACCGAGACTGGCATGGGCGCGACGCTCCCAGAGGACTGCAACACATCAGCGATACGCCGCGCTTTCTCCTCCATCACCAGAACACGGATTCCAGGAGCTGAAGCGTAAACGGCATCAATATGGCCTTCCGTCGCCACAGCCTGCAGCCCGCGCCGCCAAAGCTCCTCATTGACAAGCGCCACCAGTCGCTGCTTCTTGCGACCTTCGAGCGGCCTACCCGGGAACCCGGTGCGGGCGCGCTCAGGCATCGGACCACCGAAATCCCGATAGACCTCACCCAATCGCCCAAAAATAGGATCATTCCCGGGAATCAGTCCATAAACCCAACGAGCGAAGAATTCAGCCACAAACTCGACCGGGGAACTTCCCGTGCGAGCATAATCGCTTACATATCCGAATAGATCCGGCAGCCCCGTATCCCGCATTGCAATGCGCGCAGTAAGGGGGTAATTATACCGAATATCGTGAAGTAGGTGACCGAATTCATGAACGACAGTCGCCACGGAAGACTCGTCGATAATTCCCGACATGATCCAAGGTCTGAGGCCATCGGCTGAATAATAGGGCCTCCTTTCATCGTCGGACATACGCGGCGATTGAACGCTCACGGCAATCGTGCTGCTATAAGGAAACGCCATGGCTTCAGATGACGTTTTGTCTTCAATTATCGTAACTTGAAGATGCCTATAAGACTGCCCTGTAGAGGTGAAAGCCTCCACGACGTCAAGTCGCAACGACCTAGAGTACTTAGGCATGGCGAGCTTAAAGTCGGGAACGGAAAAGCCTGCCGCCTGCACCCTGGCAACCGCAAGTCTCACATTCGCGACCGCTGCATCGATAAGCCGATCCGGAATGGTCGGGTCATGCCTGAACCGCACACGCACAGGATCTTCTCGCGACCCGAATATGGCAGCCTTTTCTGGCCACCTGTCCAGAGGTGTATTTGCGTCACGATCGACGCGTTTATCCCGGCGCGCAAGATACGCCGCCAACTCTGGATACGCACCCGCAAGCCCAGTATCTTTTAGTGCGTCACTGATGAAAGAATCCGGGACCCCCGGCGCCAGAATCTCGTGAGAGTCTGACACAAATCTATTAAAGGAGCGTTCGTGACCGTTTACCCACTCCTCATAACTCGCGAACTCGGGCAGTTGGTAAACGTGACGGGCGAGTGTGGGCTGAAGGTCCGGATCAGGCTGGGCTGGTGGTTGGGTTTGTGTCCCCCACCATCTCGGGGTTCCGGGTGCTTGCGCCACCGCGTGGGTGAGCTTGGTCTCGTGGTCGGTGACGGGCCGCCTC
>NZ_JBFAJC010000150.1:0-1374 GCF_040655075.1 Actinoallomurus sp. NPDC050550
TAGTACTGCAACGACAGGTTGTAACCTGAGCTGTCGCACTGGTAGTTGATCTTGGCATGTTGGCGGAGATGGCAGCTGGATGGTCGGCGGGGTTCACCGCGTTCGTGGGCCGGTTCGCGGCTCGGTTTCCGCGGGTGGAGTCACGGCGGCAGATGCGTGCCTACGTGCGGGGATTGCTGAGTGAGGCGGAGCGGAAGAACGGTTGGACGCTGGCCGAGGCTGCTGGAGAGACCGGCCCCGAACGCATGCAGCGCCTCTTGAACTTCTATGCCTGGGACACCGACGGCGTGCGTGATGACGTCCGCGCCGCGGTTGTTGAGGCGCTCGGCGATGCGGAGCACGGCGTGCTGATCGTCGACGAGACGGGATTTGTGAAGAAGGGCACCAAATCTGCCGGAGTGGCGCGCCAGTACTCCGGAACCGCAGGCCGGATCGAGAATAGCCAGATCGGAGTATTCTTGGCCTATGCCTCGTCGCGGGGGCGTGCGTTGATCGACCGAGAGTTGTACCTGCCTAAAGAGTGGACCGATGACCGCAAGCGGTGCCGGCAGGCAGGGATCGGTGATGAGGTGCGGTTTGCGACCAAACCCGTGCTCGCACGGAACATGATCGCTCGTTCTGTGGATGCCGGCGTGCCGTTCGGATGGGTCACCGGTGATGAAGCCTACGGCTCGGACACGAAACTCCGTATGTGGTTGGAGAGCATGGATATCGCGCACGTCATGGCGGTCGCCAAGAACGCCATGGTGGTGTCGATGCAGATGACCAAGGTCCGCGTCGATCGCCTCGTCGCTCAGCTTCCGGCCCAGGCATGGGAGCGGTTGAGCTGCGGCGATGGCGCGCACGGGCAGAGGATCTATGACTGGGCCGCGATCGATATTCGCCCATTGCGCCGTCCAAATTGGGGTCACTGGCTGCTGGCCCGACGCTCGATCAGTGACCCTACCGAGATCGCTTACTACGTTTGCTTCGGACCGGCCTGCACCACGATCGGAGAGCTGGTGCGCGTTGCCGGTACGCGCTGGGCCATCGAGGAGTCCTTCCAGACCGCTAAGAACGAGACGGGCCTGGATCACTACCAGGTCCGCGGTTATCAAGCCTGGTACCGGCACATCACCCTTTCCATGGCCGCGGCGGCGTTTCTGGTGATCACCCGGGACACCGCGAAAAAAGGGGATCTACATTCAGCGGCGGCAGCGAGCTGATTCCCTTGTCCGCCAACGAGATCCGCCGCCTGTGGAATCGGATAACAGAACCCCTGACCTACACGATCGACCACATCGTTCACTGGTCGAATTGGCGACGGACAAGCCAAACCCGCGCTCGCATCAGCCACTACAAGAGACGCAGGCATCACGACCTGTCGTTGCAGTA
>NZ_JBFAJC010000151.1:0-1344 GCF_040655075.1 Actinoallomurus sp. NPDC050550
TTCTAGTGGAGGGTGATGCGGTCGCCGTAGTAGAGCGACAGCGCGTTCAGCGCTGCCTTCCACCCCGGAGTTTTGCCGGTCACGTTAGCCCGGTTCTTGCGCGGGCTGCGAATGACCAGGTAGAGCACCTTCAACGCGGCTTGGTCGGTCGGGAAGTGGCCGCGCCGTCGGGTGGCCTGACGGAATCGGGCGTTGAGGGACTCGATGGCGTTGGTGGTGTAGATGACCTTGCGGATCTCCGGTGGGAACGCCAGGAACGGGGTGAACTGCTCCCAGGCCGAGCGCCACAGCCGGATGATCGCCGGATATCTGTCACCCCAGGCCGCCTCGAAGTCGGCGAAGCGTGTCTCGGCGGCATCGACGGTGGGGGCGGTGTAGATCTCGCGCAGGTGCTTGGTGATCTGGCTCCAGTGGCCTTTGGCGGCATAGCGCAGCGAAGAGCGCACCAGGTGCACGACGCATTGCTGGACGGTGGTCTGGGGCCAGATCTGGTTGATCGCCTCGGGCAGGCCTTTGAGGCCGTCGCAGCAGGCGATGCACACATCGTTGATTCCGCGGTTCTTCAGTTCGGCCAGCACGTTCATCCAGTGCTTGGCGCCTTCGCCGCCGGTGCCGGCCCATAGGCCCAGGACGTCGCGTTCGCCGTGGCAGTTGATGCCCATGGCGACGTAGATGGGCCGGTTGGTGACCTGCCCGTCCCGGATCTTCACGTGGATCGCATCGATCAGCACGACCGGGTAGACCGCGTCCAGCGGGCGGGACTGCCATGTCGCCAGTTCCTCGGCGACCCGGTCGGTCACCCGGGAGATCAGATCGCGCGAGACCTCCACGTCATAGATCTCCGCCAGATGGGCGCGGATCTCTCCGGTGGTCAGGCCCTTGGCATAAAGACTGACGATGGCCTCGTCGAAGCCTTCGATGCGGCGGGCGTGCTTGGGCACGATCTTGGGTTCGAACTCACCTGCCCGGTCTCGCGGGACCTGCAGCGGGACCGCCCCGACCTCGGTCAAGACCGTTTTGGGCGAGCGGCCGTTGCGGTGATTGCCGCCCGGCTGGTCCGGGCGTTCGCCCTTTTCATAGCCCAAGTGTTCGGTCATCTCCGCGTCCAGGGCGGCCTGCAGCACCGTCTTGGTGATGCCGGCCAGCAGCCCGTCCGGGCCGACCAGCGATACCCCCTGGGCCTTGGCCCGCTCGATGAGCTCAGCGGCCAGCTGGACATCCAGCCCAGCAGCCACCGATGCCTGCCCGGTCGTTTCTTCGTCGGTCACAGTGATCCTTCCCGGCCGGAGCCTCAGCTCCAGCCTGCCGGATCACCAGCCCGCCCACGATCTTTCAGACAGTCCC
>NZ_JBFAJC010000152.1:0-1332 GCF_040655075.1 Actinoallomurus sp. NPDC050550
TGCTGATAACCGCCTGGGAAACTCCCACCGCCGCCACCGGACCCGTACCCGGCAGCCGTGATGCTCGCCTGCACCGCATTCTCGGTCGCGTCGGACGGATAGCCGGAGACCATGGCGCCCTCATAGAAGGTGCCCGCGCTGAGATTGGCGCCGCCGCCGGGCTTGCAGCAGTCACCGCCGCTGCCGAGCACGATGGCGCCCTGCTTCTTCATCGGGCTGTATCCGTTCGGAAGGCCGCCGTCCCACAGCGTGGTAAGACCGCCGGCCTGGGCGTCACTACCCTTGATCGCGAACCGCGAAGTGCCGTTGTTCTTCAGCATCGCCGTGACGTACCGGTTCGTGAACGCCCGCTGGTTCTGGTTCCACGACTGGCTGCCGCCGGGATACAGCCCCCACTCCAGGTCCGCCTGGACCCAGGGGCCGGAACCGGAGCAGCCGCCGAACCAGCAGGAGGTGCTGAAGTTGATCGCATCCATCGCTCCGGCGGCGTCCGCCTTGCGGTCGGTCTCGCTGTTGCCATAGTCGAAACAGCAGCCCCCGTTGACGTGCGTGCCGCTGGTCACCATGTACATGCCCTCGGGTGCGGTACCGGTCGGGACGTCGGTCAAATGGCCGTCCCTCCAGTAGCTGTTCCCGGGGTTGATGTACAGCGAGTAGGCCTTGCCGCCGCCGACCGTCAGCGACTCGGTGGTCGCCTTCGCAGGGCTGCTCTGGCTTGAGCCGGGAACCTCGCTCGATCCCTGGTACCACAGGTCGTTGCCGTGCCCGGACTGGTCGTAGACGACGGTGATGACGCAGGTCGTGCCGGCGCAGAAGGAGTCCTGGGCCGCGGCGTCGGCGAAGCCGCCCGCAGCCCGCACGCCGATGTTCCTCGTCGTGTTGTCCGACGAGCGCCGCACCTGGTAGAGGTTGCCGCTGTACGACCCGTACAGCGCGCGCACCGTGCTGTGAGCCGCGACGCACGGTGTGCCGCCGGAGGCGTAGATGTCACAGGGGCCCGCACCGGCCGCCGACGCCGACAGCCATGTCGGCGCTGTAGCGATCAGCAGGGCCAGCACCGCCACCAGCCGCGCGACAGTGACCGGCGACCGCCAGGTGCACGCCGCACGGCCCGGCACGGGAACGGATGAAGTGTGCAATGTTCTGCTCCTTGGATGGCCGGCGACGGGCGTACGCGCTTCGATCTGGTCGCCTCCGCCTGTGAACTTCCAGATCAAGGCCGACACCCGCCGCCGGTGAACGGGGGATCCGGGTCAGGCCGGGTCGTCAGCGGGGAGTGAAGTCCTGGTTGGAACCGGCCGCGTTCTTGCACGGCCACTGATCCAGCTGCTG
>NZ_JBFAJC010000153.1:0-1249 GCF_040655075.1 Actinoallomurus sp. NPDC050550
AGAGCCTGTTCACAGATGCTTAAGTGCGGGTCCGTAGAGGGCTGGGCCGATCTTGTTGATGTGGCCTTGGTGTGACCATTGGGACAGTTGGACGCGGAAGCTGTTGATGTTGTCGATCCCGAGGATGGCGGCCAGCTCGGTGCCCTTCCATGCGCGCCAGGGCTGGGCGGCCAGGAGTTCGCAGACCTTGCCGCGCCGGTCGGGGCTGGTCAGCTCCGGCAGCGGCGGTGGGTCGCACCAGCGGCCGTGGGCTGGCAGTCCTGCCAGGTCACGGGCCAGACGGCGGGTCATCTGGTGGACGGCGGCCCACAACACCATGGCTTCGTGATGGGCGGGTTTTCGTTCGTAGCAGCGGACCAGACGGCGGTGCCGCATCAGCCAGGCGAAGGACCTTTCCACCACCCACCGGCGGGGCAGCACGACGAATCCCTTGACCTCGTCGCTGCGCTTGACGATCTCGACGGTGCAGGCCAGGACGTTCTTGGCCCAGGTGACCAGCCGTCCGGCATAACCGGCGTCGGCCCACACCAGGCTGATGGTGGAGAACTTCGCGGTCAGGCGGGCCAGCAGCGGCGCGGCGCCGTCACGGTCTTGCACCGAGGCCGCGGTGACGATCACGCAAATCAGCAGGCCGAGCGTGTCAACCGCGATATGCCGCTTCTGCCCCTTGATCTTCTTCCCGCCGTCGTACCCGCAGGCAGCGGCGCCGACGGTCTCGGCTGCCTTCACGCTCTGCGCGTCGATCACCGCAGCGGTCGGCGTCTCCTTGCGGCCGGCCGTGATGCGGATCCGGCCGCGCAGCCGATCCACCAAGCGCTGCGGCATCCCCCGGGCGGACCAGCGCTCGAAGAACGCATACACCGCCGGCCACGGCGGGAAGTCCACCGGCATGGCCCGCCACTCGATCCCGTACCTGGTCACGTAGCCGATCGCGTCCAGCACTGCCCGCAGGTCATGGCGCATCGGCGCACCGCCCGGGCCTCTGCGCAACTCGGCCATCACCGCCTCGGCCTCCGGCCGCAACACCTGCCACTGTTCGTCGGTCAGATCCGACGGATACGACCGTGAGCGGTCACGGCAGCGGCAGCCGGGCACCACGCAACTGGCGTTGTGGACCGGAACCCGGTAGACAGTCATCCAAGGGCTTCTGGTGGGCGGGTGATCTAGACACTCCCTCGACTACCAGAAGCCCTCTTCCGTCTCCAGAGCCGACACGCGACCCCACCCAAACCGTCTGCTAACAGGCTCT
>NZ_JBFAJC010000154.1:0-1234 GCF_040655075.1 Actinoallomurus sp. NPDC050550
TCCCCCACCATCTCGGGGTTCCGGGTGCTTGCGCCACCGCGTGGGTGAGCTTGGTCTCGTGGTCGGTGACGGGCCGCCTCGCCGAGGGCGGCAGCCACTCCAGGTAGCCGCCCGTGTCATCGCCCACCGGCAGAGACGCGCCGGCAACACGGCCAAAGTCCAGGCGGGGAGGATCGGCGATATAGGGTCCGGCGTCGCTGACGGCTTCGATCCGAGCCAGGTCACGAGGAAGCAGCCCAGCAGCCAGCACGCTGTCCTGGGTCCCGGCCATCAGCCCATCGGCGTCCACCCCGGTCCGGGCAACGCGATCCGTAGAACCTTCCGACCCCGGCCGCTTGACCACATGGTCACCGCCGCGGAACACCATCTCCTCGGCACGAGAAGCATCAGCCAGACCAAGATAATGCAGCAACTCATGCAACAGCTGAGCATCAGAGTGCCCGACATCGAAGTGCAGCTGATCAGCCGCCCCGGGAACGGCCCCGGCGGTGAGCGTGATTCCCTCACCATGCCCGCGGTCCAAAACCAGCTCCGCCCACACGTGCAACTGCTCTTCGGAGCGAGGAAGAACATAGCCACGATTGACGTACTCATCCAAAAGGCCCTGCAGCCGGTCCCGGAAAACAGCCACATCCAGCCCCGAGGCAACATCGCCGACCGGCAGCGCCAACGTGAACTCACGCACCCCCTGCCCACCGACCGCCCGGACCCTGCGCACATTCGCCCGGATGATCACATTACGCCCCGCCAGCAACCCCTCCGGCCGCCCATCCTGCTCAACAAACGGATCGAACTGCTCGGCCTTCAACACCACCGTCGAAACATCCCGATTCGCCGCCAGCCACTCATGCGGACGCGCCGGCACCCCCAGCACATGACCACCAGCCAAAGACTCACCGGAATCGACGACCGCGGACCCATCACCCACAGCGGAAGAACCGGCCACCTCGTCCCCGACGCCAACGCCAACGCCAGGAACAACAGCGGGCCGGCCCGTCCGCCAATTCCCGAACGCTGCCCGCAATGAGTTCAAGACAGAGTCGGTGGCGAAGGCGTGATTCAAGGAAGTCAGATCAATCGGCTGGCCACCGACCAGCAAATCAGCTCGAATCTGAGCTTGCCGATCGCTGATCGCCTTACCCAGACCAACGATCATCGAAAGGCTGGTATCCGCACGGAACGACAGGTTATAACCCCCCGAATAACCGAAATAACCCGGGCCGTACCCACTCCC
>NZ_JBFAJC010000155.1:0-1198 GCF_040655075.1 Actinoallomurus sp. NPDC050550
CTAGTGCCGCATCAAGCAACGTTGGTCATGTAACCGGTCCAGGTGCGGATGGTTGATTCGGGGGCGAAGTCGCGTTTGGGCTGAGCGCGGGCATTGCGCCAACGGACGTAGGCGGCGATCGCTTCTCCTTGCTCGGTGTGGCTGCGGTGGTCGGTGCCGGACAGGGCGAAGTAGCGCAGGGCGGCGAACTCCGATTCGATCCAGTTCAACCACGAGGCATACGTCGGCAAGAACACCAGCTCGATGTCGTGGCCGGCCGCCCAAGAGGTCACGTCGGGGTGCTTGTGGGGCGAGAAGTTGTCCAGGATCAGATAGAGCTTCTCGCCGGGCCAGCGGGCGCGCAGCACTTTGAGGAAGGACAAGAACTCACCGGAGCGTTTCCGCTCCCGGATCCGGTAGATCATCTTCCCGCTGGCCAGATCGAGGGCGGCGAGCATGTGCCGGACCCCGCCCCGGCGGTTGTAGGTGGCGCGCAGCCGCACCGGGTGGCCACTCCGGCGCCAGGCGTTCCCGGGCCGTGGTTGCAGGTTCAACGGGCCGAACTCATCGGCGCACACCACCCGCCCATCGTCCGGCGGATCATCGTAAAGCTCCAGGACACGGCGCATCTTGGTGATGAAGTCCGGGTCGTTTGAGGCCTTCCAGGTCTTGGTGGCCTGCCAGGTGATCCCACCGGCCCGCAGGATCTGCCGGATCGACTCGCGGCTGATCGAGGCGACCACCCCGCTGGCCACCAGATGTTCGGCGAGTTTGCTCAGGCTCCACGTGGAGAACGGCAGGCCCAGGTCGCGGGGGCAGCACCGGGCGATCAGGCGGATGTGGCGGCGAACCGCCTCACTGATCGTCTTTGGTCTGCCCCCGCTCCATTTTGGGTTCAGCGCATCGAACCCCATGTCGTTGAAGTCGTGGATCACCCCGCGGACATACTCGGGTGAGCAATCCAGCAGGTGAGCGATGTCCGGGACGCTTTGGCCCTGGGCCGACATCAGCACCACGATCGCCCGCCGTAGCTTCACCGGGTCTTTGGATGTCCGCCCGATCCGCTGCAACCGCTGTCCCTCGCTCATCGTGACCGGCCGGACGAACACTTCCGGGGGACGTCCCATCAACCACCTCCGAGATCGCACTCGAAAGCAGCCTGGCCCGCACCCGCCTAAAGATCAATTACGCGAACAACGATCTTGGACGCGGCACTAGC
>NZ_JBFAJC010000156.1:0-1106 GCF_040655075.1 Actinoallomurus sp. NPDC050550
GGCGGGTTCCTGTACGACGCCGGCGAGTTCGACGCCGGGTTCTTCGGGATCAGTCCGCGGGAGGCGCTGGCGTCGGATCCGCAGCAGCGGCTGCTGCTGGAGACCGCGTGGGAACTGCTGGAGCGCGCGGGCATGGACCCGGCCTCGCTGAAGGGGTCCTCGACCGGCGTCTACGCCGGCGTCATGTACCACGACTACGCGACCGACGCCTCCGACGACGCGCGGCTGGAGGGGTACGTGATGCCGGGGACCGGCAGCGTCGTGCCCGGCCGGGTGTCGTACACGTTCGGTTTCGAGGGGCCGGCGGTGACGGTGGATACGGCGTGTTCGTCGTCGTTGGTGGCGATGCATCTGGCGTGCAACGCGTTGCGGGCGGGGGAGTGTGACCTCGCGCTCGCCGGCGGTGTCACGGTGATGGCGACGCCGGGCCTGTTCGTTGGCTTCTCCCGGCAGGGCGGACTCGCCCCGGACGGCCGGTGCAAGGCGTTCGCGGCGTCGGCGGACGGTACGGGGTGGGGTGAGGGTGCCGGTCTGGTGTTGTTGGAGCGGTTGTCGGATGCGCGGCGTAATGGTCGTCGGGTGTTGGGGGTGGTGCGGGGTTCGGCGGTGAATCAGGACGGTGCGAGTAATGGGTTGACGGCGCCGAATGGTCCGTCGCAGGAGCGGGTGATTGGTGTGGCGTTGGCGAGTGCGGGGTTGGGTCCTGGTGATGTGGATGTGGTGGAGGGGCACGGTACCGGTACGACTTTGGGTGATCCGATTGAGGCGAACGCTTTGCTGGCGGCGTATGGGCGGGGTCGGGATCGTGCGTTGTTGCTGGGGTCGATCAAGTCGAACATCGGGCACACTCAGGCGGCTGCTGGTGTGGCGGGTGTGATCAAGATGGTGTTGGCGATGGGGCGTGGTGTGGTGCCGGCGTCGTTGCACGTCGATGAGCCGTCGCCGCACGTGGATTGGTCCTCGGGTGCGGTGGAGTTGGTGACCGAAGCGGTGGAGTGGCCGGACATGGGCCGTCCTCGCCGTGCGGGGGTGTCGTCGTTCGGGGTGTCGGGGACCAACGCCCACGTCATCGTCGAGGCCCCGGACGCGGAGGACGGGTGGCCCGC
>NZ_JBFAJC010000157.1:0-1069 GCF_040655075.1 Actinoallomurus sp. NPDC050550
CACGTCCAGTGCCGGGTACTCAGCGACAGCTTGGCAAGAAGGTGCCCACACGCGCTGCACGTCTTGGAGCTGGGGTACCAGCGGTCGATCACCACCAGGCTCCGCCCGGCGCGCTGGCACTTGTACTCCAGTTGGCGGCGGAACTCTCCCCAGCCGCAGTCGGAGATCACGCGGGACAGGCGCCGGTTCTTGACCATGCCGGAGACGTTGAGGTCTTCGACCACGATGGTGTCGGCCCGGCGGACCAGGTTGGTCGTGGTGCGGTGCAGGAAGTCCTGCCGCGCATGGCGGACCTTGCGGTGAGCGCGGGCGACCTTGGCCTTGGCCTTGGCCTGGTTCTTCGAGCCCTTCCGGCAGCGGGCCATCCGGCGCTGGTACCGGGCAAGATTGCGGGCCTTGCGTTCCAGGTGGCGCGGGTTGGCGATCCGCTGCCCGTCCGAGGTCACGGCGAATTCGGTCACCCCGAGGTCGATGCCGATGGCGTGCCCGGCGTCCTGCAGGGGGTCGGGATCGGTGTCGCTGTCGATGGCGAAGGTCACGTACCAGCGGCCGTCCGGCTCCCGCGAGACGATCACCATGGTGGGGTACAGCGCGGCCGGGTCCTCCTCATCGAAGGACCACACGAACCGAAGCGGACTGCTCGTCTTCGCCAGTGTCAGCGCGCCGTCGCGCATGCGGAACGCACTGCGGGTGTAGTGCGCGGACTGGCGTCCGGCTCGGGACTTGAACCGGGGGTACTTGGCTCGTCCGGCGAAGAAGTTGGCGAAGGCGGCATGCTGGTGGCGCAGTGTTTGCTGCAACGGGACGGAGGAGACCTCGTTCAAGAACGCCAGCTCCTGGGTCTTCTTCCACTCGGTGAGGGTGGCGTCGGTCTCCCGGTAGCTGGTGCGCTTTCCCTCGGCGTGAAACCGGCGGTGCCGCTCGCCGAGGGTCTTGTTCCACACCACGCGCACGCACCCGAACGTGCGGCTCAGCATGGCCGCTTGCTCGGGGTCGGGGTATGCCCGGCACTTATATGCCGTCCTCACGTAGCGCAACTTACCGAACACGCAAAGTGTTGTAAAAGGCG
>NZ_JBFAJC010000158.1:0-1044 GCF_040655075.1 Actinoallomurus sp. NPDC050550
AGCGATCGGCCACAATCGAGGTTCTGGACGGACGCGAGCAGGTCCTCGGTGGCGGCCGGTATAGCACCGACCGCGACGGCTACCAGCAGATGCTGGCCTCTGGCCGGCGATGGAAGGACCGGGTGTGGGCGATCGAGGGATGCGGTGGCGTCGGCCGCCCTCTCGCGCAACGGCTGGTCGCCGACGGGGAAACCGTCGTGGACGTCCCGGCGAAACTGTCCGCCCGGGCACGAGTGTTCTCCACCGGTAACGGTCGAAAGACCGACGCCACCGACGCGCATTCGATTGCGGTCGTTGCAGTGCGCACCGCCGGCCTGCAGCAGGTAACCCAGGATCAAGAACACATCGCGCTGCGGCTTTTGGCCGACCGGCGCGACGAACTCGCCCGCACCCGCACCCAGACCGTCAACCGGCTGCACCGGCTGCTCACCGAGCTGATCCCGGCCGGTGCGCCGCGGTTCCTGTCCACCCCCCAAGCCCGACAGTTGCTGGCCACGGTCCGTCCTCGCGATATCGCAGGACGCACCCGCCGCCGGCTCGCCGCTGAACTGATCACCGACCTGGCCGCCCTGGACCGCAAGCTCAAAGACAGCGACAAGCAACTGCGTGAGGCGGTCGAGGCGACCGGCACCGGCCTGCTGGAGCTGTATGGCCTCGGCCCGGTCGGCGCCGCTCGTGTCCTGGGTGAGGTCCTCGACGTCGCCCGTTTCCCCAGCCGCAATCACTTCGCGAGCTGGAACGGCACCGCACCGTTGGACGCCTCCAGCGGTGACCAAAACCGGCACCGGCTTTCGCGTGCAGGCAACCGGCGTATCAACCGGGTGCTGCACATCATGGCGATCGTCCAGATCCGCAACGACACCGAAGGCCGTGCCTTCTACCAGCGCAAACTCGCTGAAGGTAAAACCCCGATGGAAGCAATCCGCAGTCTGAAACGCCGCCTCAGCGACGTCCTCTACCGACAACTCATCGCGGACGCACGAGCCCAGCAGGCCAACCTCGTCAAAACCGGAGAAGACAGCCCCTTGACATAGAGGGGTGCCA